>JAFLUW010000005.1 GCA_022508615.1 Prevotellaceae bacterium
CTAATTTCAAACTAACTCAGACTAAGTTTTTCGTATCTCAGCGTTTGTTTCCCGCTTCTCCTCCTCTTTGCCTTCGGTCGCTTGCCGAAGAAGCCGAAACGGTATTTTTCTGAAAAAGAAAGAAAGTTAACGAAAAATTTGGTCATTGTTTTTTTTTTTTATTGCTTTGCCGGAGAAAATCGGAAGAACTATAAAAATCAATAAACTAAAATCAAAACACTTATGATGAGAAAAATCACATTTTTCCTATCGCTGCTCGCGGCGTTTGCCGGGGCAGTGACAGCCGATGCCCAAATGTATAGGGCCACAACGCGTGCGGCAACACTGGAAAACGGAAAGCAGTACATGCTGTACAACACGACGATTACAGGTTCTGATAATCGTACAGGCTTCCTTTTTAACAATGGTTCCAACCTCGGACATTCGGGATCGCCTAAAAAGTTTCCTTCTACTTTTGTTGCCGAAAAGAAATATCTGTGGGAGATAGAAACTACCGACACGGAATATAAGTATTACATGAAGAGTGTTTCGACCGGAACGTATGTAGGTCCGGCCGGCGCAACCAATAATGAGAATGGGCGCGACTTGTATATCCAGCCTTGGGAAACTTCTCAATGTCCCAAAGCCGGGGTTAAAAGTCAAAACGAAGACGAACGCACCGAGACGGAAGCAGCAGACATCACGTCCGCTAACAAGGTATTTACTATTTGCGGAACGAGCGTGGAGTCGAATAAGCAAGCCAACGGCAGCGGCGACTGTTGGAATGGAAATCCTGATGGTTGGGCTAAATGGGCCAGCGCGCATCCCTATGCTTTCTATGAAATAGAGGAAGTAGCAACGGCCGAAGATGTCGCCGCATGGGAAAAAGCAAAGACCGATGCCGAAACTTTGGTTTCGAGAGCACAGTCTGTTTTCGGTTTAGTGAAGGATGCCGGTAAATACTCCTCGAATGCTGTGGAACCCAAGGAAGGCAGTTTGGCTAATCTTCTCGATGGTGAGTACACCACGTTTTTTCATTCGAGTTGGAGCGTTAATGTAAACGGTGAGCACTATCTGCAAGCGGATTTGATAGATCCTACCGACGATATCCGCATCTTCTTCAAGAAACGTGATGGAAACAATAACAACCGCCCGACGGAAATTCTGGTACAGGGCAGTAACGACGGCACTACGTTCACCGACATTAAGACGATTGCAGAAGGACTGCCCACCGACGCAAACGTTCTCTGTTACGTTTCGGATAACATACAATCGGATACGCCCTATCAATACTACCGTTTCGTCGTTAAACAGACGAACACCGGCGCGAAGAACGGTGATTACGTATTCTTCACTTTCTCCGAATTCTATGTGTTGCCGGGCAATGACGAACTTGTAAACAGTATTTGCGATGTTTACAACGAAGTCTATTCTTTGGATTACCTCGACAACTTTAAGGCTAACCTTGCCGCTGCTCTCGAAAAAATAAGAACAGCAGAGCAGTCGCTCTCCAATCTGACAAGAGTCGTTAAGATAGAACACTACTTCGGAGGCGAACTCTCCGCCACTACTCAGACCGAAGCCGCATATGGAGAAACGGTAACTGTGACAGCCGATTTCGCTACTCGTTACGGCGTCAGTTGTGCGGAAACCGAAAAGTCTGTCACGGTGGGCAACGAGACGACCGTTCGATTTGACTATACTTGGAACACAAGCGAAAAGCCGTTTGAGGTTTCGATGGTTGCAGGGAATGCCGAACTTACGGGTGTGAACTGGTACTATCTGACGCAGCGCGGCAAGTACTCTCGCTATGATGCCGGCGACAACAAGATAAAGAGCGGCAGCACAGAGCGCGATTATCTGCTCTACAAAGACTTGTTCGCTTTCGAGGGCAATCCTATCAAGGGATATAAGATTTATAACTATGTGACGGGCGCCGAAAAAGTGCTTGGCGGCGAAGTCAGCAACAATGCCCATGTGACGATGATGGTCGACGAAGCTGACACGGAGCGTTTCGTTTTGGAAAACAACTCGAATCACCTCGTATTCCGCAAAGACGGCACAGAACTTGGCTATCTGAACGACATCAGCGGCGCTATTGGCTATTGGGTATACAGTGCAGCCGCAACAGACGCCGGTTCGACTTTCACGTTCGTAGCTGTGAGCGCAGAAGAATTAAGCGAGATTCCGGTCAATGAAATAAAGGCTTCGCTCGACGTTGCGATTGCGAATGCAAAAAGATTTACAGGTTCTATCGGAACGGGCTATAACGCGTACAGCCAGCAAGAAGGCGACGAAGATTTTGCAACGGCTGTGACCGATGCCGAAACCTTCAAAAATAGCATCACGACTGCAAACGCAGAGACAAAAAGCCAAGCCGAGAATTGGATCAATAAATTGAATACGTTGGTCGAGCATTTAACGATCAATATGCCTGCTGCCAAAAGTTTCGTCCGTGTACGTTGTGCCAACGGCAACCGTCGTCTGCTCTCGGAAGTAGAAGACGGTACCGGCAAACTGAAATTGGCGGACACCACCGAATCAAACTCTATCTTCTATTACGACGGCACTCATCTTTTGGCCTACTTGAATGGTCTGTATGTATGGAATAAGCCGGTTAATAACTCGGCCAACATCGTTTATGCAGAGGCCGGCGAAGCCGGTGGCGAGATTGTATTTGCTGACGGTCGAGGCATACAGGTCGGCACTTACACCGTGAAGTGCGGCAACCGCTATCTCTTTGGTTCCGGCGATATCATCGACAGCGGTGCAGGAACAGATACTCGCACGGGTTATACATGGTGGATTGAAAAGGTAGACCAACTGCCCGTAACTATCGGCACGACGAAGTTCGCCACGTTGTGGTCGCCCGTTACCCTGACCATTCCCGCCGGAGTAACCGCCTACACGGCTACGCTCAGCGGAGATATCCTCGTATTGGAAGAAGTATCGGGCGTGATTCCCGCCGAAACGGGCGTTGTGCTCAATGGTGAGGCCGGAAACTACAACTTCGCTGTTTCAGCCGAGACGGCATCGGCCGACAAAGGAAGCCTCACGGGCACAGTGAACACGATTCCCGCAACGGACAGTGAATACTATACGCTGCAAAGCGTGAACGACAACGAGGTAGGATTCAAACTCTACAACGGAACGACCGTCAGCGGCTTCAAAGCTCGCCTTGCAGCCGAAGTCGGAACCACATTACAGACGATTCGCATGACCTTCGGCACGACTACGGGCATCGAGGGCGCAACGACCGCCGACAGCCGCGACACCGCAATCTACGACTTGAACGGTCGCCGCGTAGAAGCTCCCGCTAAGGGTCTGTATATCGTGAACGGCCAAAAAGTGCTCTTCAAGTAAAACAGGATGTCTCACAAACTTTATACGACACACGATATGAATAAAAAATATTATGTGGCTCCGCAAGCGGACACCATCCATCTCTCCGTGGAGAGTGCTCTGCTCAGCGCCAGTCCCGAAGGATTCTCCAAAGACATCTTCGACGACGAGCCGGGCAGCGAAGAGCTGACCAATCAAAAGGGCTTCGGCGGCGTAGCGCCTTGGGCCGAATGAACCTATTTCCGCTTTATAGCGAAAAACGCCTCAGATAAGTGTCTGAGGCGTTTTTCGTATTATGCGTCGCTTGTCGAAAATGCTCCGCTACGAAGCGGCGGGCTTGCAGATTTTTTTTCTAATTTTGTACATTCGTTGGCGTGTGCCCTGCTTGCGGAGCGGCCGACAAACCAAAATTGCACCTATCGAAATGGGAAATCAAGCAAATGTGCCCGCTGCACAAGGTTGCGGACTCATGGCCCGTGTACGCGCCACGATGAAGTCGGTCGACGTCGAAGGGCCGTTCGAACTTTACGCCACGCGCACGCCGGGCTTTCTGCTGGCGCTGGGCTTCCGGGCGCTGGGGCTGCATCCCGTAGCCGTGACGTTGGCCTCGATGGCCTTAGGCGTGGCGGCGGCCGTGTTTTTTTCCGCCGACACGGCGGGCGTGCGCCTCTGGGGCGTGGTCATGCTGCTTTTGGCCAACTGGATGGACTGCGCCGACGGACAACTGGCCCGTATGACGGGAAAATGCACGCAAGTGGGCCGCGTGCTCGACGGTTTTGCCGGCGACTTGTGGTTTTTCGCCATCTATTTCGCCATCTGCTGGCAGCTGACGCCCCGATTGGGGCTGTGGATATGGCTGCTGGCGGCTTGGGCGGGCTTCTACTGTCACGCCCGTCAGTGTGCGCTGGCCGATTACTACCGTCAGGCACACCTCTATTTCGCCTCTGGCGGCGCTTCGGGCGAACTCGACAGCTCGGAAGCCCTCGGCCGGCACTATGCAGCCCTCGGGTGGACCCGCAGCGAGTGGTTCACGAAACTCTACGAATTTTTCTACATCCGCTACACCCGCGGACAAGAAAAAGCCACGCCCCGCTTCCAGCGCCTGCTCGGTGACTTGCGCACGGGCCGCATGCAGTTGACGCCGACGCTCGGAGCCGACTTCCGGAAAGGGTCGCTGCCGCTCATGCCGTGGTGCCAGGTGCTGACGTTCGACGTGCGCTTCGCTGTGCTGGCCGTTGCCGCCACGGCAGGCGCGGGTTGGGCTTACTTCGTCTTCGAAGCCACGCTGATGGAAGTCCTCCGCCTCGTCGTGCGCAGCCGCCACGAAGCGCTCTGCCAGCAGCTGGCGGACAAAGCGCCGGGCGAAACATAACTGCAGCCAAGGATGAAAGAAAAAGGTAAGAACATCGGCCTGTTGCTGGCCGGAGGAAAGGGCGAGCGCGTGCATTGCGCCCGGCCCAAACAGTTTGTCGAAGTGGGCGGACGCACCGTGTTGGGCCATACGCTCGCCGTCTTTGCCGCTACGTCCGGCATAGACCTTATTTATACGGTATGCGCGCCCGAATGGGCCGGCCTCGCCGCCGAAATCGGGCGCAAAACGTGCGGCCGCCGCTTCGCCGGCACCGTCGACGGCGGCGAGACCGGCATAGCCTCGCTTCGCCGCGGCGTCGAAGCCCTTGCCGCTGCCGGACGCAAGCCCTTCGACGTCGTTCTCGTGCACGACGCCGTCCGGCCCCTCGTCTCGCCTGAAATCATAGCCGACTGCATCCGCGTATGCCGCGAAAAGGGCAACGCCGTGGCCTCGGCCGCCAGCCGCGAAACCTTTTTGTGCACCGACGGACAGCGTCCGGCGCGCACAGTATGGCGTCGCGACACGCTCCATCTGGCCCAGACGCCCGTAGGCTTCAGGCTCGGCACCCTTCAGGAGATTTTCGCCAGCGCCGACGAGCAGGGAATCGCTGCAAGTGAGTCGCTCGTTACGCTCTGCGACGCGCTCAGCCTGCTCCCCCTGCATCCGTCGGCCGGACACTGGACCAACTTCAAAATAACCGAGGACGCTGACCTGGCTATCTTCCGTCAGCTGCTGCAAGGCCGCAGCCGCTGAGCGCCGTCCGGCTCCTGTCCCCGTCTTTAAGCCATGCCCCGACACCGCATACGCTTTCTGCTGCTACTTATTACCCTCGCGCCGCTGCTTCCGCTGGCTGCGCAGGAAATGCTGCGCGGCCGCGTGGTCGACGACGTGACCGGCGAGGGACTGGCTATGGCCGTAGTGAGCACGGACAGCAAAAACTACACTTATACGGCCGACGACGGCAGCTTCTCGCTCGCCGCTGGTCGGGGAAAGCTGCGTGTCTCGGTCATTGGCTACGCCACGCGGACACTGACGCTCGGCATGCGCCGCTCTGCGCAGGTCGAAATCCGCATGAAGCCCCTCGAAGCGCAAATCGGCGAGAGCGTCGTCCGCGGACGCAAGACCAAATACTCGCGAAAGGACAATCCCGCCGTCGAATTCATGCGCCGTGTCATCGCCGTCAAGCGCCGCAGCGAACTTGCCGAGAACGATTTCTACTCGCTTGAACGCTACACGAAATACTTCTTCGCCGTCAACAACGTAACCGACAAAATCTTCGAAGAAGACAAGTTCAAGAAATTCCCCTTCCTGAAAAATCACGTCGAAAGACTCGAAGAAACGGGCCGGCTGGTGCTTCCGATTTCGGTAGACGAGACCGTGACGCGGCATATCTACCGCCGGCAGCCCGAAACGAAAAAACAAATCGTGCTGGCTCAGCGCACCAGCGGAATCAACGAGATACTCAATACGGGCGACCTCGTCAACGGGATGCTCAAAGACTGTTTCTCGGAAGTCAACATCTACGACGACGAAGTGCGTCTGCTGCAATACCCCTTCACCAGCCCGATAGCTGCGAAAGGCGCCCTGTCGTTCTACCGTTATTTTCTGGTCGACACGCTCGACGTGGGCGGAAAGCGTTGCGTGCGCGTCGACTTCACGCCCAACAATCCGCAGGATTTCGGTTTCTCAGGCTCGCTCTACGTAGCCGCCGACTCGACTTTCGCCGTCGAGCGCGCCGAGCTGAGTATCCCGCGCCGTTCGGACGTCAACTTTGTGGAACGCATGCGCATCACGCAGACATTCTCGACTTTGCCCGACGGACACCGCGTATTGACGAACGACGACATGCTCATCGAGCTGGCACTCGTCGGGCAGGCGGGCCAACTCGTCGTCAAGCGCACGTCGGAAGACAGCAACTTCTCGTTCGCGCCCATTTCCGACCGCACATTCGCCTTTCGCGGGCCGGTCACGACCGATCCCTACGCACTGATGCGCGACGAAGCCTACTGGGAGGCCCGCCGGCCCGCGCCGCTGAGCCCGTCGGAGAGGGGAATGAGCGGCCTGATACGCAAATTCATGGACGTAAAGGGCATGAAGGCCGTCGTGTGGGTGGCAAAAGCTTTCATCGAGAACCATGTGGAGGCCAGCGTCTCGCCTTCGCGGCCGGCAAAGGTCGACATCGGCCCGATCAACACGATAATTACCTCGAACTTCATCGACGGGCTCCGCTTGCGCGCTTCGGCGCAGACCACGGCCCATCTTCACAAACATCTTTTCGCCCGCGGCTACGTGGCCTACGGCTTCGGCGACCACCGCTGGAAAGGTATGGGCGAAATAACGTGGTCTTTCAACGAAAAAGCCTATCTGCCGCGCGAATTTCCCGTGCGCAACCTCACGTTTCAGGCTGCCAGCGACGTCATGTCGCCCTCCGACAAATTTCTGCTCACGGACAAGGACAACGTCTTCACGGCCCTGAAATGGACGAAGGTCGACCACATGAACTATTACCGCCGCTTTCTGCTCACTTACGACCACGAATGGGAAAACGGCCTGCGTCTCACGGCCCGTCTGCGCCACGAGCGCGACGAAGCCTGCGGCCATCTGTTCTATCTGCCCATGAGCGGCGTGGCTTCACCCACGAAAGCGCTGGCCGACGCCTTTCGTGCGCGCTATTTCGACACGGCCGATTTCTCCGTCTCCCTCGTCTATCAGCCCGGCACCACGTGGGTCAACACCAAGCAGCGCCGCTATCCCACGAACTACGACCATCCCGTCTACACGCTCTCGCATACCGTCGGTTTCGGGGGCGCCAGCGGCGACCGGGGCCTGCCTGCGCAGGGCTTGCAGCCCGGCAGCGTCTACAACCTGACCGAAGCGAGCCTCTACAAGCGCTTCTGGCTCGGCTCGTGGGGCAAAATCGACGCGAAGCTGCAAGGCGGCGTCGAGTGGAACAAAGTTCCTTTCCCCCTGCTCTTCATGCCGGCCGCCAATCTCTCGTATGTCATCCAGACGGACATGTTCGGGCTCATCGGCAACATGGAATTTCCCACGGATCGCTACGCCTCGCTCCTGTTGTCGTGGGACATGAACGGCAAGCTGTTCAACCGCATCCCGCTGCTCAGGAAACTGAAATGGCGCGAGTTCTTTGCCTGCAACGTACTCTGGGGTATGCTCTCCGACCGCAATAATCCCGCGCTCGACCGCAACTTTGCCGACAGCCGTCTCCTCTATTTCCCCGGCGATTTCGGCCCCGACGGCAGCTTCAGCCCCCTTTCGCGCGTCATGGAGCCGCGCCGGCCCTACGTCGAAGCCATTGCCGGCATACACAACATATTCAAGCTGCTGCACGTCGAGTATGTGCGCCGCCTGACCTACGTCGGCGACCCGTCGGTGCGCCGCAGCGGCGTGCGGCTCATGCTTCGCGTCACGTTCTAAGTCCGAAACCAATTTTTCCACCAATGAAAATAGCACTGATAGGCCACGGCAAGATGGGCCGCATGATTGAAGAAATCGCCCTCGGCCGCGGGCATGAAATCGTCTCGATTGTCGACGTCGACAATCCCGAAGCGTTCGATTCGCCGGCCTTCGCCTCGGCCGATGTAGCCATAGAGTTCACCAATCCCTCGGCCGCCTACGCCAACGTGCAGCGCGCCTGGCGCGCCGGCCTGAAAGTGGTCAGCGGCTCGACGGGCTGGATGGCCGCACACGAGACCGACGTGCGCCGCGCCTGCGCAGAAGAGGGGAAAACCCTTTTCTGGTCCTCCAACTTCTCGCTCGGCGTAGCCCTTTTCGCCGCCGTCAGCCGCCGGCTGGCCGAGTTGATGGAGCGCTTCCCCGAATACGACGTGCGCATGCGCGAAGTCCACCACGTACACAAGCTCGACGCCCCCAGCGGCACGGCCATCACGCTCTGCGAAGACCTCTTGTCGCGCCTTTCGCGCAAGGAGCGCTGGACGCTGGCCGAGGTCGCGCCCGAGGCGCAGACCGACGGCGGGCAGCCGCCCCTTTCGGCCGCCGAGCTGACCGCCGAGGGCCTCGCGCTGCCCGAGCTCACGGCCGAAGGCGGCCGTAAGCTCGCCGCCGCCGAGCTTCCTATCGTGGCCGAACGGCGCGGCGAAGTGCCCGGCCTGCACAGCATCGTCTACGAAAGCCCCGTCGACACCATCGAGCTGACCCACTCCGCCCGTTCGCGCCGCGGCTTCGCCCTGGGCGCCGTCGTGGCCGCCGAATATACGGCCGCGCACACGGGCCTGCTCGCCATGAGCGACCTGCTCGACTTCTGAACGCCCGCTGCACGCTCCCCGCGGCCGCTTGCAAGCATCTGACAGCCAGCGTCGCAGAGAAAAGACAAACTTACTCAGACTTAGTTTGAACTTACTCAGACTAAGTTCAAACTAAGTCTGAGTAAGTTTGAACAACCTCTGCGTTAGTTTCAGCCGCCGGCGCGCAAGCGCATCCCCGCACAAACCTCCCGCTCCCTTCCCGGCCGCCGGCCGGAACGTTCGCCCCGCCCCGCAACCATGACCCAGCACCCCGACTCCATAGCCCCGGCCCTGCCGCCCGCGCAGCCCCTTCCCGCGCAGCCGGCCGGCCCCGACAGCGCCGTAGCGGCCGCCGTCGCCGCTTCTGCTCCCGCCGTCGCCCCGGTTTCGCCCCGGCAGCAGCCCGCCGCGGCCGACAGCGCAGCCCTCGCGCCCGACAGCACGGCAGCGTCTGCGGCCCCGACAGCGCCGTCGGCAGCCGACAGCTTCGCCGCCCGCTTCGTCGTGCCCCTCGCGCCCGATTCCGTGCCCCTCTACCGCACGGCCACCGTGCGCAGTCTGGGCGGATATGCCGGCGAGCACGCCGACGTTTCGCCCGCAGCCGACGGCGCAGCCGCAGCCCTCGGCGCGCTGGGCCTGATGGTGACTTGCTGCGTGGCTGCCGGCTCGAAGCGCTATCTCGGCCAGACGCTCACGGCCCTGCGCCACGACTCGCGGATGCGGCGCGGCGCACTCGACGAAAATTCCGACCAGCGCATCGCGCTGAGCTGGGTGCTCCTGCCCGTCGTCGCGCTGGCCGGCGCCCTGCTCTTCGGACAGTGGGCGCGCACGGCCCGGGTCGAACTGTTCGTGCAGCTCGGCCCGGCACGCACGGCCCTTTGCGGTGCTCTGCTGACGCTCGGCCTGCTCGGCGTGCGGCGTGTGCTGCAACAGTTTGCGGGCTACGTCTTCTTTGCCGAGAGCGCCCGCCGGCAATGGCGGCGATTGCAGGCGCCGGCACTGCTACTGCTCGACTTCCTGCTGCTTTCGGTCTGGGCCGCCGGCGCCCACTTCGCCCTTGCAGCGCCCACGCTGGTGCAGCTGGCCGCCGCCGCGCTGCTGACGGCCGATATGCTTCTGCTGGCCCGCGCCCGCCGCATCTTTTTCGACCATCCGGGCGGCCTGTTGCATCTTTTTTTGTACTTTTGCGCGACCGAAGCGGCCCCCCTCGCGGTGGCCGTGCGGTTATTGCAGCTCGCACTCGGCGCGCTGCCTGCACAGACGTTCACTTAATAATAGAGTCAAGAGAAAAAGCCCCTGTCCCGATGGTAAAGAAAATACTTGTGTCGCAGCCTTCGCCCACGAGCGAAAAATCTCCCTACTACGGCATCGAGCAAAAATACGGTGTGGAATTCACGTTCCATTCTTTCATACGCGTGGAAGGCCTCGACGCGCCCGAATTTCGCAAACAGCGCATCAGTCTGGGCGACTACAACGCCGTACTCTTCACCTCGGCCGTGGCTATCGACCACTATTTCGCCCTCTGCAAGGCGCTGCGTTTCACGCCGGGCGAAGAAATGCGCTATTTCGCTCCCTCGGAGCAAGTGGCCCTGCGCATACAGAAATATACGCAGTATCGCAAACGCAAAATCAGCACCCCGCAGCACGCCGGAAACCGCGACGAGCTGCTTTCGCTCATGGTGCGCCACCGCGACCTGAACTATCTCGTCCCGCAAAGCGACGTGCACAGCGACGAATTGGCCGACGCGCTCACGGCACGCCGGTTGAAACACACGGAGTGCGTCATGTTCCGCACCGTCCCCACGGACTATCCCGCCGACCGTCCCTTCGACTTCGACATGCTCGTCTTCTTTACGCCCGCCGGCGTGGAAAGCCTGCGCCGAAACTTTCCCGAGTGGCAGCAGGGCGACACGAAAATCGTCTGCATGGGCGCCGGAACCGCCGCAGCCATAGAAGCCGCCGGCCTGCGCCTCGATATGGCCGCCCCGACGCGCGAATGTCCCAGCGTCATCAAGGCTATCGAACATTTTCTCTGACCTCCGCCCCGGTCCGCACCCGGCAGGCGCCGGCAGCGGCCCCTTTCCCCGAAACATCTCCGGCTCCGGCCCACGCCGGCCGCCGATCGGCCAGCATATGAAAGCCCACGGATTCCCCAAAGCCGAACACCTCTGTCTGCGCCGCGACGTCGAGCGCCTTTTCGCCCCCGGCCATGCCGCAGCCACGGCGTGGCCGCTGCGTGTTGTGTGGCGGCTCGACGACAAGCCTCGCCGCGGTCCGGCTGTCAAAGTGCTGCTCTCCGTTTCCAAGCGCCGGCTGCGCCGTGCCGTCGACCGAAACCGCGCCAAGCGCCAGTTGCGCGAAGCCTACCGCCTGCACAAGCAGACTGTGTGGGCCGAAGTGGTGCCGGACGCTTGCCTGCACGTCGCTTTCGTCTGGCTCGCGCCGCGACAAACCGCGTCGGCCGAAGTGACAGCGGCCATGGTGCGCCTGCTCGCCCGAATAGCCGGAAAACTTGCCGTTTCCGCCGGGACGCAAGCCGCCGAAACGGCCGGAGAGTCGGGCGAAGCAGCCGCAATGGCAGCCTTTTCGGCTGCCGACACAGTATAAAATTCCCTTGTTCCTTATGTAGCAGGCCCTCGCGGGCTTTCCTTTCCATGCGCGACTTGTTTATCCGCCTGCTGGTGGCTCCCATTCTGTTCTATCGGCGCTTCGTTTCGCCGCTGACGCCGCCTGCCTGCCGCTTTCAGCCCACTTGTTCGGCCTATGCCCTCGAGGCCATCCGCCGCCACGGTCCCCGGCGCGGCTTGTGGCTCGCCGTGCGCCGCTTGCTGCGTTGTCATCCGTGGGGAGGATCGGGTTACGACCCTGTGCCCTGACGTTCGGCGCACGAACGCAGAGATGGGAAAAACTAACGCCCTGCAAGTTTAAACTTACTCAGACTAAGTTCAAACTTGCAGGGCGTTAGTTTCGGCTTGTTTCGTGTGCCGGGCAAGTGGCTGAGCCTCAGCGCGCGGCAATTCACGGGCTATTTCAGATAGTCGTCGAAGTAGCGCGTGATGCGCTCGTGCAGATGCACCATGTCGCGACCCATCATGTTGTGACCCTGACCGGGGTAGACGAAGTAGTCGGGCTGCGTGCCGGCGTCGGCCGCTGCGCGCAGGAAGGAGAGTGAGTGCTGAAGCACACAGGTCGGGTCGTTGTAGCCCACGATGATTTGCAGCCGTCCGCGCAGGGCTCCGGCTTTCTGCGTGAGGTCGGCGGCGGCGTAGCCCTCGGGGTTTTCGTCGGGAGTGCCCATGTAGCGCTCGCCGTACATCACTTCGTAGAACTTCCAGTCGATAACGGGCCCGCCGGCCACGCCTGCTTTGAAGACGTCGGGGTAGGAGCACATCAGGTTGGTCGTCATGAAGCCGCCGAAGCTCCAACCGTGCACGCCGAGGCGCGATGCGTCGACATAGGGCAGCGTGCAGAGGAAGTCTACGCCGGCCATCTGGTCGGCCATCTCCACTTGTCCCAACTTGTGCCACGTGGCCTGCTCGAAGGCGGCGCCGCGGTTCTCGCTGCCGCGGTTGTCGACGACGAAAACGATGTAGCCGCGCGCGGCCATGTAGGCTTCCCACGGCCGCATGCCGTAGCGGTAGCTGTCGTCGACGTTGTGGGCGTGCGGGCCGCCGTAAACGTAGACCACGGCGGGGTACTTTTTCGTCGTATCGAGGTCGGCGGGCAGCACAAGCCGGTAGTAGAGGTCGGTTTCGCCGTCGGCGGCCTTAATCGTGCCGCTTTCGATGCGCGGCATCATGTAGTCTTTGTAGTTTTCCGCATGAAAATCGAAAGTTTCGGGGCGGCTTGCGCTTCGCGTAGAGAGCAAGTCGCAACTGCGAAAGACATCGTGCGCACTCCAACGGTCGACGAGCCTGCTGCCCGAGGCCGAGAGCGTGCCGCGATGCTGTCCGCGGCCGTTGTCGAGGAGCGTGCGGCGACCCGTGCGGACATCTACGCTGTAATGGTTGCGTGCGATGGGCGAAGCCTCGTTCGAGGCGATGATGATGCGCTTCTTTTCCGCATCGAAGCCGACAAGGGCGAGCACTTCCCAACGTCCGGAGGTGAGTTGTGCGAGTTCGCGGCCGCTTTTGTCGAGCAAGTAGAGATGATTCCAGCCGTCGCGGCGCGAAAACATCACGAACTTTTCGCTATCCCACGGCAAGAAGCGAATAGGCTGCTGCGGCTCGACATATTTGTCGTTTTCCTCGCGATAGACGACGCCCAACTTTTCGCCCGTCTCGGCCGAGTAGGCCGTAAGTTCGGCCACGCGCTGCGAGCGCGGCAGTTCGAACATGTAGATTGTCGTTTCGTCGGGGCTCCACGCGATGTTCGTGAAATATCGGTCGGTGGGATCGGCCGTTTTCAGGTAGACGGTGCGGCCCGTCGCCGTGTCGAATACGCCTACACTGACCTTGTGGCTCGTCATGCCGGCCATGGGATAGGCTTCGGGCGTGAGCGTGGCCACTCGCGCGGCGTTGTCGACCAGCGGAAAGTCGCTGACCATCGTTTGGTCCATGCGATAGAAGGCCAACCGCCGCCCGGCGGGGCTCCAGAACTGCCCGTCGTGGATTCCGAACTCGTCGCGGTGCACGCTCTGGCCGTAGACGATTTGCCGCGAGCCGTCGGTCGAGAGTTGCGTCTCCTTGCCGTCGGCCGTCAGCACGCAAAGGTCGCTTCCTTTCAGATAAGAGGCTGCCGCAAGGCCCGGCGCCGTGTGTATGTTGGCGGCGTCGGCGGGCAAGTCGAGCCTGCGCACCACGTGCTGCGCTTTCCAGTCGTAGTGCAGGCGGCTGTGGCGCGTCGAGAGGGCGACAATCGGCTTTTCGCCCGACGGAAAGGACGCGCTTTGCAGGCTGCGAACCAGTTCGTCGTCGTCGGCCAGCGCATCGACCACGTCGGCGAGCCGCACGAGCGTGTCGGGCTTGGCGAGCAGGCGGCCGCGGCTGTCGGACAGGCGCACGATGGCTTCTACATCGGGCGAAACGAGCACATCGCCCCACCATGCGGTCGGAACGTTGCGGGGTTGATGGCTCCAATAGGCGCTTCCGCCCCACATGAGGTCGTCGAGTGTCGGAATTTTCTGTGCGCCGAGCGTGAGTGTGGTGAGCATCAGCAGCTGAATGAGGGTTGAGATTCGTTTCATGCGTGTGTTTCGTAAATACTTCAGGGTTCAGTCGCGCCGCGGGCCGCCGGTGCGGCCGCCACGGCGGCGATTTTCGCGTTTGCCGCCGCTATCGCCCGACTTGCGGCGGTTGTCGTCGCGTTCGCGGCCGGGGCGGCGGTTGTCGCGCAAGGAAAGCAGGTGGCTGAATTCGTGATGTCGCGAGCGAAGGGCGCGAAAGCGTGCGGCTGTCTCTTCGTCGGCGAAGTCGCCCTCGTCGTAGCGGTAGTCTTCGTCGCTTCGTCGCGCCGGACGGGCTTCGTCGCGCCGCGGACGGAGCTTCTTTCGCTCGGCGTTGCGGCGATAGTCTTCGTTGGTCTTGAGGTTTCCGCCGCCGGCGCGGAAGGCGTCCATCTTGCCCTCGAAGATTTGGTATTTGCGCAGTTCGCAGTCGAGCGCACCGTTATACAGTGCGATTTTGACCGAGGGACGCAGGCCGATTTGCTCGAAACACTCGGCGCGATGGCTGATAATCCATGCCTCGCCGCCGACGAAGCGGCGTTTGAGGTTTTCGCCGATGGTTTTGTAGAGGGCCAGCAGGTCGGGCGGCAGCAAACGGTCGCCGTAGGGCGGATTCGTCACCATCAGGCAGGGCGTGGCGGGCTGCTGGAACTGACGGAAGTCGCGCCGTTCGACGCTGACGCAGTCCTGACAGCCGGCCTGGCGCACGTTGTCGAGGGCGATTTCGACGGCGGGCTGATTAAGGTCGTAGCCGCGGATGCTGTGGAGGAAGGGGCGCTCGGCCGAGTCGTCGTTGTAGATTTCTTCGAGCAAGTCGGCGTCGAAGTCTTTCCAGCGTTCGAAGCCATAGGCTTTGCGGAACAGGCCGGGGGCGATGCCGCGGGCCATGAGTGCGGCTTCGATGAGTATCGTTCCGCTGCCGCAGAAGGGATCGATGAGGTCGCACTGGCCTTTCCAACCGGCGAGGCGCAGTATGCCGGCGGCGAGCACTTCGTTGATGGGCGCGGCCACGCTTTGGCGGCGGTAGCCGCGCAGGTGGAGGCTTTCGCCCGAGGAGTCGAGCGAGAGTGTGCAGTTTTCGTCGGCGATATGTATGTTCAGGCGGATGTCGGGGTCGGACAGGCGGATGTTGGGCCGCTGGCCGGTGGTGCGGCGAAAGTAGTCGACGATGGCGTCTTTGACTTTGTAGGCTACGAATTTGGAGTGGCGGAATTCCTGGCTGTAGACGACGCTGTCGACCGAGAACGTCGTGTCGAGACTGAGGTAGTCGCTCCACTCGATGTGCGAGACGGCGTCGTAGACGTCGTCGGCCGAGCGGGCTTGGAAGTGTCGAATGGGCACGAGTACGCGCACGGCCGTGCGCAGGCAGAAGTTGGCGCGGTAGAGCATGCGTTTGTCGCCGCTGAACGACACCATGCGGCGGCCTATCTCGATGTCGTTTGCGCCGAGTTCGGTGATTTCTTCGGCCAGTACTTCTTCGAGGCCCTGAAAGGTTTTTGCGATGAGTTCCATGAGGGAGTCGTTGGGAGTTTTCGGGGGAGTGTGGCGCCGGCTCAGCGGTTCGGCTGCGGGGCGGGCAGTTTGGCGCCGAAGGAGAGGTCGCCGGCGTCGCCCAATCCGGGCACGATGTAGGCTTGTTCGTCGAGATGGTTGTCGATGGCGGCCGTCCAGAGCGTGACGTCGTCCGAGGGGAAGCAGCATTGCAGGTGTGCGATGCCTTCGGGCGCGGCTATGACGGTGCAGAGGTGCAGTTTTCGGGGCTGTCCGCAGGAGGTGAAGGCTTTGTAGGCCAGTTCGAGGCTGCCGCCCGTGGCCAGCATGGGGTCGACCATGAGAAAGGTGGCGCCTTCGAGCGAAGGCGCGGCGATATAGTCGAGCCGGATGCGGATGTCTTCGCGTCCGCCCTCTTCGCGGCAGACTGCGGCGAAGGCCGAGTCGGCTGCGGGAAAGACGTCGAGGAAGCCTTCGTGGAAGGCTAGGCCGGCGCGCAGCACGGTGCCCACGACGATGCGGTCGTCGGCCGTGCGCACGCGGGCCGTGCCCAGCGGCGTGGGGATTTCTTTGGCCGAGTAGCTGAGTGTCTTAGAGATTTCGTAGGCCATGGCCCGCGCGATGCGCGTCAGGCCGAGACGGAAGAGCGTGCGGTCGGTTTGCCGGCCGGTGTGGCGCAGGTCGGCCATGAAGTGGCCTACGGCGGAGTCGCTTTCGCCCAGATGGATGACTTTCATAGGTGGTGGGTGGATTGTGTTCCCCTGTCGGGGCGCGGCGTGCGGGTTCGTGCGGGCCGTGCCGCCCCGTCGGCGTCGGCCGGCACGGGGTCGAGGGGGAGTGGGCTTGGGTAAGTTTGAATGGTGTCTGAGCAGGTTTGAACTTGGTCTGAGTAAGTTTGAACTTAGTCTGAGTAAGTTCGAATTAACTCAGCGTTAGTTTCCGGTTGTTGTGGAGTGTTGGAAATCAGCGGCTTTTCCGCTGGCTGCCGGCGGGGGTGAAGGGCTTCCCCTTCGGGCGCTGCGGCGGCAGGGGGCTGCCTGAGTGGCCGACGAGGCGGAAGTCGAGCTGCCGGCGCTCGAGGTTGGCGCGCTCCACGCGGACGGTCACGGCGTCGCCCAGCGTATAGCGGCGCCCGCTGCGGCGGCCGGTGAGGCGGTAGTTGCGTTCGTCGAAGACGTAGAGGTCGTCGTCGAGCGCACGCAGGCCGACGAGGCCTTCGCACTTGTTTTCGTCGATTTCGACATAGAGTCCGAATTCCGTCACGCCCGAAACGGTGCCGGTGTACTCGCACCCGAGACGTTCGCTCATGAATTCGACCTGCTTGTACTTGATCGAGGCGCGCTCGGCGGCTGCGGCGAGCTGCTCCATGGCCGAAGCGTGCTGGCAGAGCGCTTCGCAGGCGGCTTTGTTGGCCGTGGCGCCGCCGTTTTCGTAGCGCGTGAGCAGGCGGTGGACCATTGTGTCGGGATAGCGGCGTATGGGCGAGGTGAAGTGCGTATAGTAGTCGAACATGAGGCCGTAGTGGCCGATGTTGTCGGTCGAATAGCGGGCTTTCTGCATGGCGCGCAGGGCCACCATCTCGACAATGCCGGCTTCCTTCTGGCCTCTGACGCCGGCGAGCAGCTTGTTGAGGCTGCGGCTCACGTCGGTTTTCGTGCCTTCGGTCTTGAGTTTGCACCCGAATTGGGCGACGAAGGCGCGCAGGCGTTCCAGCTTCTCGGGGTCGGGCACGTCGTGTATGCGGTAGGGCAGCACTTTTTGCTGCTGTGCGGCGGGTTTTCGCGCGGCTTGTTTCTCTTCGCTCTTTCCGCCTTCCGCGGGCAAGGCTACGCGTTCGGCCACCGAGCGGTTGGCCAGCAGCATGAACTCTTCGACCAGCCGGTTGGCGTCTTTGGCCACCTTGAAGTAAGTGCGCAGCGGCCGTCCGTCCTTGTCGATGTCGAAGCGCACCTCGGCGCGGTCGAAGCCGATGGCGCCGCGCTTGAAGCGCTTTTCGCGCAGGGCTTTGGCCATTTCGTTGAGCACGATGAGCTCTTCGGCCCACTCGCCTTCGGGCGCAGCCCCTTCGGGCAGCGGCTCGGGGTGAGGGCCGGGCTGGCGGAGGTCTTCTTCGGAGGCGGAACGGTTGCGTTCGAGCGTGTGTTGCACTTCTTCGTACGTGAAGCGCCGGTTGCTGCGGATGACGGTGTGGACAAGGCGCCAGTCCTTCACTTCGCCGTTGCGGCGCATGCGGAATATGGCCGAATAGGCCAGCTTGTCTTCGTCGGGACGCAGCGAGCAGATGTAGTTGGAAAGCCGTTCGGGCAGCATGGGGATAGTGCGGTCGACGAGATAGATGCTCGTGGCGCGTTTGCGGGCTTCGCGGTCGATGATGTCGCCCTCGCGGACGTAATGGGAGACGTCGGCGATGTGCACACCCACTTCCCAGAGGTCTTTTTGCAGCTGCCGGATGGAGAGGGCGTCGTCGAAGTCTTTGGCGTCGTGCGGGTCGATGGTGAAGGTCAGCGTCTGGCGCAAGTCCTCGCGGCGGGCCACTTCGTCGGGCGTGATGCCGGGGTCGATGCGCTCGGCTGCGCGCTCCACTTCGGCCGGATAGGCGTAGGGCAGGCCGTATTCGGCCAGAATGGCGTGCATTTCGGTGTCGTTTTCGCCGCCTTTGCCCAGAATATCGACGACGCAGCCGGTGGGATTGCGGTCGCTCTCGGGCCATTCCGTGATTTTGACGAGGGCTTTGTCGCCGTCGCGGGCGCCTTTCAGCGCGCCAGCCGGTATGAAAATGTCGTGGGAAAGCTGCCGCCCGTCGGTCACGAGAAAGCCGTAGTCGCCTTTCACTTGCAAACGGCCGACGAAGGTGTCTTTGGCGCGGCGGATGATTTCGACGATTTGCGCTTCGCGCGTGTGGCCGTGGCGGCGGGCCAGCATTTCGGCGCGCACCGTGTCGCCGTCGAGGGCATGCAGCGAGTTGCGCTCGGAAACGAGAATGCTCTTGCCGCCGTCTTGCGGAATGAACGTGTTGTGTCCGTTGCGTTTGCGCACGAAAGTGCCCTCCATCAGCGCTGAGCGCACGGCCAGCCGATAGTTGCCCTGCTTGTCGGTCGACAGATAGTCGTCGAGCACGAGGTCGCCGAGCGTATCGATGAGCAACATCTTTGCCGGATGCGTGCGCAGGCCGATGAGTCGGAACAAGTCTTTGATGGAAAAGGTGTGTTGGGGAGCTTCCTCGAATATCTTGAGACAGACCGCGGCGAGTTCTTTTTTGCCGAGCCGCGGGTTCGTGCGGGAAGTGCGTGCCATGAGGTTATGGGGTTACAATGGGAGTGTATCGCGTCGATTGTTTTGCCGGGCGTTGTGTCGCGGTTTCGTTTGCGGGATTTTCCGGCGTTCTTTTGCCGCAAATTTCGCTTTTTGTGCCGATTATGGCAAGTTTTCGGCCGGAAAACACCGCTTTTCTGCGGCCTTCGCGCCCTTTGACGGCTTGCCGACGCGTCCAACCCGCTGCCCGAGGGCATTTACGCCGCGTCCGCCGCGCCTTCGTCCGCGCCATTTTCCGGTTGATCCTGCGCAATCCGGCTGTCAAGGTGAGCTTTACGCTCGAACAGCCGCATGAGCCGTCCGTGCGGCTGTCCGGCGCCGCTTTCTTGCCGCCGTTTCCGTTTTCCCAGACGGTTGAAAATCAATCCGAAAGACAGACGCAAAACTTACTCAGACTAAGTTCGAACTTAGTCTGAGTAAGTTGAAACTATTCCTCGGTAAGTTTTGCGTTTCTCAGCGTAAGTTTTCGCTCCACATGGCAAACAAAAAATTGACAGCGGCATGGGCACGCAAAATTTGCGCGGCCTCATGCCGTTGTCAATACAAATATGGGTTTACGCCGTGTTCGGACGCTTATCGCCCGACATTCAGAACGGCAGGTCGTCGCCTTCGGCCGGTACTTCCGTGGGAGCGGGCACGGACTGCGGGGCTGTGGCTGCCGTGTCGGCGGCTGCGGGCGCTGCGGCTGTGTTGCGGTCGACTTTCCAGGCGCGGATGCTGTTGTACCAGCGGCCGTTGTATTCGCGGGCGTCGATGTCGAACGAAACGGTCAGCTCTTCGCCGGCCTGAATGTTCATCTGGGCCAGACGGTCCTCGCCGAATACTTCGAATACGCATTTCTTGGGATACTGGCCCTGCGTCTCTTCGATGACGTACTCTTGCACGGCCCACGCATTGCCCGTTCGGGCGCTGGTGCCCCCGCGTTTCTGGCCGACGTGGATGATTTTTCCTGTGAATTCCATTGTTGTCAGGTTGATTATGAGATTTTTTACTGTTTATGTCGGGGTCGGCGGCATTTTTCCGGCCGGAAATGACGTTTGTTCGGCCGTCGCCGTCGTTTATTCGATGGTCAGCAGCGTGGTGCCTTCGAGCACGCTGTCGCCGGGGGCTACGCAGACGCCTGAAACGGTGCCGTCTTGCTCGGCGGTGATGTTGTTTTCCATTTTCATGGCTTCGAGCACGAGCACGGTCTCGCTTTTTTTCACGCTCTGGCCTGTGGCGACGAGGACTTTGGTCACTACGCCGGGCAGGGGGGCTTTGACGGGCGTGCCGGCGCCGGCCGTTTTCTGTGCGGCGGGGGCTGCGGCCGCTTTCGGGGCTTCGGCAGGAGCGGCAGGGGCTGCCACGGGTGCGCCTTCGACGGCTTGGGGCAAATTGTCTTCCGTAAGTGCCGTGCTTTGCATTTCCACATCGAGGGCGATGCCGTTTACGCTGACGCGGGCGCGGCCTTCGCCGATGCTGTCGATGGCTACGACATAGTCGCGGCCGTTAATTTTGTATGCGTACTGTTTCATTTTCTTCGAAGTTTACTTGAATTTGGAGGCAATCAGGCCGAGTGCGGGGTTGTTCCACGCCGTGGCGCGCGGCTTGATGGTGATGGAGCCGTTTTCCTTGTCGTGTACGGGCTCTGCCTCGTATTCGAGCAGCGCCAGGGCGGCTGCTGCGGCCAGGGCGGCTTCTTCTTCGGCACTCGGCGCGTCGACGCCCTCGACGGTGCGGATGGCGCCGCGCTCGAAGTCTATGTCGAGCCGGAGTTCGCGGCCTCCTATATTATAGGTAATGGTCTTCATCGGGTTTTCTTGGGGGATAAGGGGTTAAAGCGGCTCGTTGCCGTGCTTTTTCAAGGGGCGCGACTCGCGTTTCGTTTCGAGCGTGGCCAGTGCGCGGCAGATGCGCAGTCGCGTGTTGCGCGGCTCGATGACGTCGTCGATGTATCCGAACTCGGCAGCCTTGTAAGGGTTGGTGAAAAGGTCGTTGTATTCCTTCTCCTTGGCGGCCATGAAGGCTTTCGGGTCGGCTTCGTCTTTCGCAGACTTGGCATGCAGAATGGCAACGGCTCCGCCGGCGCCCATTACGGCGATTTCGGCCGAAGGCCATGCGTAGTTGAGGTCGGCTTTGAGCTGTTTGCAGCCCATAACGATGTGACTGCCGCCGTAACTCTTGCGCAGCGTGACGGTAACTTTGGGCACGGTGGCTTCGCCGTAGGCATAGAGCAGCTTTGCGCCGTGCGAGATGACGGCATTGTATTCTTGTCCCGTTCCGGGCAGGAATCCGGGCACGTCGACCAGCGACACGATGGGAATGTTGAAGGCATCGCAGAAACGGACGAAGCGTGCGGCTTTGCGCGAGGCGTTGCAGTCGAGCACGCCGGCGTAGACGCTGGGCTGATTGGCCACTATGCCCACGCTGCGTCCGTCGAAGCGGGCAAAGCCGATGATGATGTTGCGCGCATAGTCGCGTTGCACTTCGAGAAACTCGCCATTGTCCGTCACGGCGCCGATTACTTTGTACATATCGTAGGCCATGTTCGGATTATCGGGGATAATCTCGTTGAGCAAGTCGTCTTTGCGGTCGATAGGGTCGGTGCAGGCCGTGCGCGGCGCCTGTTCCATGTTGTTTTGCGGCAGATAGGAGAGCAGCCGGCGCAGCAAGGCGGCAAATTCTTCCTCGTTCTTGGCCGTAAAGTGGGCTACGCCCGACTTTTTGCTGTGTACGCTCGCGCCGCCGAGGTCTTCCTGCGACACATCTTCGCCCGTCACGGTCTTTACCACCTTCGGGCCGGTCAGAAACATGTAGCTCACGCCTTCGAGCATCACGACGAAGTCCGTCAGCGCGGGGCTATACACCGCTCCGCCCGCACAAGGGCCGCAAATGCCCGAGATTTGGGGCACTACGCCCGAGGCTTCGATGTTGCGCTGGAAGATATGGGCGAAGCCGGCCAGCGAATTGATGCCTTCCTGTATGCGTGCGCCGCCCGAATCGTTGAGCCCGATGCAGGGAGCGCCCATTTTGAGGGCTTGGTCCTGCACTTTGCAGATTTTTTCGGCCATCGTCTCCGAGAGCGAGCCGCCGTTGACGGTGAAATCCTGCGCGAAAACGTAGACCAAGCGGCCGTCGATGGTGCCGCTGCCGCAGACCACGCCGTCGCCGTCGTATTGTTTTTTCTCCATGCCGAAGTTGTGGCAGCGGTGGAGCTTGAACATATCCATTTCCTCGAACGAACCTTCGTCGAGCAGCAGGGCGATGCGCTCGCGCGCCGTGGCTTTTCCCTTGGCGTGCTGCTTGTCGATGGCCGTCGCGCCGCCGCCGAGCATTGCCTTCTCGCGGCGGGCCACTAATTGCTTGATTTTTTTCAGTTGTTCGCTCATGGCGTCTGTTAAGTTTGGTTTGTGTGGCACAAAGTTACGGCATTTTGCCGAGATGGGCGGCTTTTGCCTGCCGAAACTTGCGCCGCCGCTCGGGCACGGCCCGACAGCCCCCGGCGGCGCAGGCTTTCGCGCACGAGCCGCGTGAGTTTTTCGGCGCCGCGGGTGTTCAGGTGGTCGGCGTCGTGAAAGTCGGCCGCGCCGAAGCGGCTGTCGGCCGAATAGTCGAGCCGGACTATTTCGGGATAGCGCCGCAGCAGCCCCCGGCAGGCCGCATCGACCGCCTTGCGCTGCGTTGCGTCTTCGTGCCGGCGGAACGCTTCGCTCACGGGCGTCGTGAGCAGCACGAGCCGCACGCCCCGCGCCCGGCACCACGCGGCTATTTCGTCGAGCCGCCGCACATTATCGCGAAAAGCCTCGCCGGCGTCGGCAAAAGTGTTGGCCTCGGCGCGCTCTCGGCCGTTGTCTATCGGTTTTTCGTTCTCTTCCGGACGGAAATCGAGGCCCTGTCCGCGGCGACTCCACATCATGCGCTCGCCGTGCAAGGCCCGGCGCAACTTTTCGCGAAACGCGGCGGGCCAAGCGGCTTCGAAGCCGTAGCGCGACCACGCTGCGTGCTCGTCCACGTCCATATATATACGGTATCGCGCGGCCGTGTGCAGCTCGCGGCTCGTCGTTTCGAGGTCTTCGTGCAGCGTGAAGTAGGAAAGCGGCACCACGAGCGTGTGCAGCCGCGGCAGCGGATAGCGGCGCAGCAGCGCGAGGTCGTAGCGCAGCGTCTGCGAGGGCAGGGCCAGCGAAAAGGCGTCGTCGGCCAGCGTTTCGGGGCAGATGCCGTAGTATGTGTGGCTCGAACCCAGCACAAGCGTACCCACCGCGGCGGCCGAGTCGGCGAGCCAAGCGTGCTTGTAGCGCGCCGCGTTGGGCTGCGCGCGCACCCAAGCCTCGGCCGCGACCACGACAAGCAGCGGAACAAGAAGAAAGCCAGACAAGCGGAGCGCAAAAGTCTTGAAAGGAGCAGTCATCGGGCGTTCAGAACTGAAAATAGACGAAAGCCACGGGCCGTCCGCCCAAAGCGAAAAGGGCCAGCAGCAACACATAATAAAAAGCCCAGCGCAGTGCGCGCCGTCGGCCCGTCAGTTCGGCCAAACGCGCCACGGGGTTCTCGTTGGGCCGCGCAAGGGCCTCGGCCGCCGTGAACAGGGCGATATAGACTATCGGCAGGCGCGACAAAGCGGTCGTTCCGAACCCGTCGGGCCGAAACATCGCGGCGAGCATGGCCATTGCGGCGGGCAAAGTCGCGGCGCGAAACACCACCCAGCCCGTCAGCACGCCCGTCAGGGTAGCCGCGCGCCGCAGCAGGGCCGGTGCGCGCAACTTCGCGAGCGCCGTGTCGAGCGGAAAGAGCGCGGCGTGCCACGCGCCCCACGCCACGAAGTGCCAAGCCGCGCCGTGCCACAATCCGCTGAGCAGAAACACCGTCGTGCGGTTCGCTGCCGTGCGCAGCGGGCCGCGCCGGCTGCCGCCCAAGGGGATATACACATAGTCGCGCAGCCAAAGCATGAGCGAAACGTGCCACCGGCGCCAGAAGTCGGCCGGCGTGGCGGCGAAGTAGGGCAAGCGGAAGTTGCGCGTCAGCCTGATGCCGAGCAGTCGGGCCGAGCCGACGGCCATGTCCGAATATCCCGAAAAGTCGCCGTAAATCTGGAACGCGAAACACAGCGCCCCGAGCCACAAGTCGGCCCCGCTCATCGCCTCGGGCGCGGCAAAGACGCGGTCGGCCACGGCGGCGCAGTTATCGGCCAGCACCACTTTTTTCAAAAGGCCCCACAGCACGAGCCGCAAGCCCTCGACGGCCTCGTCGGCGCGAAAGGCGCGGCCGTGACCCACCTGCGGCAGCAAGTGGCCGGCCCGCTCGATGGGCCCGGCCACGAGTTGCGGGAAAAACGTCACGAACGCCGCGAAGCGCACGATGTCGCGCTCGGCACGAAGGCGCCGTCGATAGACGTCGACGGCGTAGGCCACGAGCTGAAACGTATAGAAACTGATGCCCACGGGCAGCACCCAGCCCAGCAGCCGCGGCTCTATCCGCGCGCCGCCCGCCAAGGTCAGCGCTTCGCAGAGCGAGCGGGCGAAAAAGTCGTAATACTTCATCGCGCCCAGCAGCCCGAAGTCGGCCGCCGCGACCCAAACGAGCCACGCGCGGCGACGGCGCTCCGAGCGCGCGGCGTCCATGGCCCGCACGCCTATATAGTTCGCCCCGACCACGGCATACATCAGCCCCAGCAGGCGCCAGTCCCACCAGCCGTAGAACACCGCCGAAGCCACGGCCAGCACGGCCGCCCTGTGCCGCGGCGCGACGTGCCAGAACACGACGACTACGACGGCGAGAAACGCGAAATAGACAAAAGAGTTGAAAACCATGGGGCGAAGCGTGCGCCGCTTTCCGGCAGGCGCGGCGGGCGAAAAACTTATGCGGCGTTAGGAAAAACTTAGTCTGAGTAAGTTGAAACTTAGTCTGCGTTAGTTTCAACTAACAGGGCGTTAGTTTCGGTTTGTTTTGCGATATTGATAATCAATGGGTTAAGAAGACTCTTTTTGATGCCCTACGGACGAGCCTCGGCCCAAGCGGCGCAGCCACCACAGCGAACGAACGACGGCTGCGGCCGTCAGCGCGTAGAGCCACGGCCCGCGGCCCGCGGCGGCAAGGGCGATGCCGGCCATGAGCAGCGCGCCGCCGAAGAAGAAGCGCGCCGTCGTGGCCCGCGACGGGCGGTAGGCGTAGCGCCGCGTGTAGACCGCGCGCACCAACAGCCAGTCGGCCGCGTTCGCAAGCGTCAGCCCGAGACCCGCGCCCCACAGACCGAAGCGCAAGTAGAGGCCGCAGGTGAGCACGACGAAGATTGTGTCGTAAATCAACTCCATAGCGAGAAACGTGCGGCCGTCGGCGCGCGCCAACGCCAAGTAAGAGAGCGGCGTGTAGCCGGCTTTGCAATACATGTAGCCCGCGGCGCAGAGCGCCATGGCGGCGGCGGGCGCGAAGTCGCGGCTATACAGCAGCGGCACGAGCACGGGCACGAGCGCGGCGAAGACGAGCATCATCGGCGCCGTGAGCAGCACGAGTACATCGGTCTGACGGTCGATTTCGCCGCTGAAACTTTTTGTTTTCACTGCGGCCGAGAGGCGCGGATAGTAGTCGGCGTCCATGGCCACGAACACCAATCGCGCATAGGCCACGGCCAAGGCGAAGCCGGCGGCGAAGTGTCCGGCCTCGGCCGCGCCTCCGCGCCGCGCCACGAGGGCCCGCACGGCCAATTCGGCCAGACTGCCGGCCAAACCCGCGCCCACATAGGCCGTACCCAAGGCTGCGAGCCGGCGGGCGGCGCGCGGCAGACGGCAAGCGAAGCGCACGCGCCACGCATAGGCCTTGCGGCTTGCGTGCAAGTGTATCGCACAGGCCGCGAGCGACGAAAGGCTGAGCGCAGGGCCTATGCCGCGCAGCCCCCACAGGGCATAGAGCGCCGTGCAGACCACAAGCGTAGCCGCCGCCGCGCCAAGGCTGCACAAGGCCAGCGCCCGCAGCCGTTTGCAGGCTTTCAGTATCGCCGTTTCGGCGCCGAGCAGCGCCATGAAGCCCACTGCGGGCGCGGCGGCGGCGAAGTCGGCCGTGCGGGCCGCGTCGCCCGTCACCCAACGGGCCAACAGCGGCGAAAGGGCCAGCCCTAACGCCGTGCCCGCCACGGCCGTGAGCAGCGAAAGGCTGCGCAGCAGGCAGACGAAGGCCTCGGCGCCGCGCTGTCGGCCCGCCGCGCGCAACAAGGCCAGACGCTGCACGCCGCTCGTGCCGAGCCCCAAGTTCGTAGCCCCGGAAAGCGTGTCGGCCGTGCGGCCCGCGAGGTCGGCCAGCCCCACGCCGGCCGCGCCGATGAGCAGAGCGGCCGCCTTGGAGCGCACCACGGCGAGCCCGGCCTGCAACACTTGGACGGCACCCAGCAGGCCGGTCGAGCGAAGTATGTGTCGGTAGGCGGAAGGCATGGGAAAAGCCGGCGGCTCAGACCATCGGGAGCGAGTGGCCGTTGATTTTGCGGTAAAGGTCGAGGGCGAACACGTCGGACATGCCCGAAAGATAGTCGACGACGGCCATCAGGCGGTCGTAGATGCCCGGCGCGCGCAACTGATACTGGCTCGAAGCCTGCCCCAAGAGCAAGCGCGAGTAGGCTTTCGAGGGATTCATCACGGCTTCGGTCATCAGTCCCAACAATGTATATATAATATGGTATCCGGCCAAATCTATGTCGAGCACTTCCTTGCAGTTGTAGATGCGGCTCACGGCTATTTCCGCGCAACGCCGATAGGCCGAGTGCAAAGGCTCGGGCAGGCGGTCGACAAGCGAGCCGCGGAGCGTGCCGGCAAGGATTTCCTGCTCGTGCTCCACGAAAATGTCGACGGCGGCGCGCTCTAACGCGCCCACCACGCACGACCGCAGATAGACAACCCTGTCGCCCTCGTCCGTGCCCTTGGCATAGCGGTCGCGCAGACGCTGTTGCTCGTCGGCGGTGAAGAAGCCGAGCAGCAGCGAAAAGGTTTCGTCGGCCGAAAGCAGGCGCAACTTGTAGGCATCTTCGATGTCCATGATTTCGTAGCAGATGTCGTCGGCCGCTTCTACGAGATAGACCAGCGGGTGGCGCACATAGCGCAGCGCGCCGCCCTCGGTTTCGCCTCCTTCGATGCCCAAGGCGGCGGCAATGCGGCGATAGGTGTCGCGCTCGGCCTCGAAGAAGCCGAATTTGCTCTTTTCGCCGGCAATCGACGCGCTCCACGGATACTTGACGAGGGCGGCGAGCGTGGAATACGTCATCACGAAGCCGCCTTCGCGGCGTCCCTCAAACTGATGCGTGAGCAGGCGGAAAGTGTTGGCGTTGCCGTCGAAACGTGTGAGGTCGGCCCATTCGGCTTCGCTCACCAAGCCGCGATAGCGCGCGCCGTCGCCGTCGGTGAAAAAGGAGCGTATGGCTCTTTCGCCCGAATGGCCGAACGGCGGATTGCCCATGTCGTGCGCAAGGGCCGCGGCGCTGACAATGGCCGCGAGGCTCTCGGCAAAATCGGGCGGCAGGCTCTCCCTTCGCGCAGGGTCGGCCGACAGCCGCCGCGCCACGTCGTGCCCGAGCGAGCGGCCCACGCTCGAAACTTCGAGCGAGTGGGTCAGACGATTGTGTACGAAGATGCTTCCCGGCAGAGGGAAAACCTGCGTCTTGTTCTGCATGCGGCGGAAAGCCGACGAAAAAATCAAACGGTCGTAGTCGCGCTGAAAATCCGTGCGCAGTTCGTTCTGGCTGCGCGGCTCGCCCTCTTTGCCGAGGCGACAGTCGGAAAGAAGTGTTTTCCAGTTCATCATAACGCTGCAAAGGTAGCGAAACACAAGGAATTGCGGGCTTTGCGCCGCCGGCTTTGTCGCCGGCGGGCCGTTTTTCGGCTGTCGAAGACAGGCTTCGAGCGCAGTTTGGATTGCCTCGAACAGATTTTTGTACGAAAAAAGCGGCTGAAACATATAAAAATGTTAACTTTGTCCCGTGGCTGTTGTTTAAAGTCGCGCCCGGCTGGCAGAATGTCGGCTATTTGGAAATTGAACAAACCAGAACAAATTAAATAACCAGAACATGAAAAAGAGTGTATTGCTTTTGCTCGCGTTAGTTTTTGTGTCCGGTGCAAAAGCACAAGAAGAAAACGAAACGCAGACCGTCGGTGCTGCACAAGAAACGGTTGACTCCTTAGCAGCAGTGGTTAATGCGCTGACAGCCCAGGTTGCCCAAGCGGAAGAGGACCGCACGAGCGAAAAAATTTGGAAACGCAAAAAATACTTTTATTTGGGCATAGGAGGAACGAGCCTCGAAATGGAAACGCCGGAGGGTTTAATCGCTCCTTATAAGAGCCAGGCATCGTTTGGCCTGACTTTCGGAAAAACGTTTTATCTTCATAAAAAGCCGTTGGCTGGATTGGTTAAGTTTGGCCTTGACTGGACGTGGATGGATCTCAGTTATGCCCGTTATAAGAAAGGAAGCGGTTTTGATATGAACGGTCTTTTAGGAAATTTAGGAGATTATGAAGATTGGGATGATTGGGATGATTGGGATGACGAAGATGAGGATCTTTCGGATAGATTGAATGTCGGCATGCACCAGTTAGAATATGGAATGGGTATCGGTCCCTCGGTAACGGTAACACCTTTCCGTCCATTGGGCATTGATGCGCTGAACTATGTGAAAGTTTCTGCTTTCTTCCATTGGCAACCTTCGTACTCGGCTGTAATCAACTCGGAGGACGGCGAAACCAATCTTAATCATGGATATTGCAACTTCTTCAAGTTCGGTCTCGGACTTTCGTGGAAGGTACTTACCATTGGTTATGAGCACCGTTGGGGTAGTGCAAAGTATAACTCGCAAATCTTTGACGACAACGAGCTGAACAGCGGCGACAAGATGAACCATAAGACGACGAACAATCGTTTTGTCATAGGTTTCCGCTTCTAAATACGCGCAAACAAGATTCTAACAAATAACCAAACCCTTAAATTTTATGAAAAACAGATGGATGATGCTCATGGTCTGCCTTGTGGCGACTGTGACTTCCGTGCTGGCGGACGTCACGCCGTTTCGTAATCACCGTTACGACGCGTTCAGAATTCTGCCCGTCAACAGCGAGAACATCGTGTTTGTCGGAAACAGCATTACCCACATGCACGAATGGTGGGAGGCTTTCGGCAACAACAAAGTGATTAACCGCGGAAATTCGGGCACGGTGTCCGGCGAGATTCTGGACAATCTCGAAGCCATTTTGCCCGGAAAGCCTGCAAAGATTTTCCTGATGATCGGCACGAACGACCTCGGCACGCAAGGCATCAACACAGCCGAACATGTAGCCCGAAATGTGCGCACGGCTGTGAAACGCACGCAGAAGGAATCGCCCGAGACCGAAATCTACATACAAAGCATTCTGCCCAGCAACGTAGGTCTGCGCACGGTGGAAGTCCAAAAGCAGACCAACGACAGCCTGCGTCAGATTTGTCTGGAAACGGGCGCCACGTATGTCGACCTTTGGGACAAACTCATAGGCATTCTTTCAGGCGGACAGGCTTCGTTCGACCAATTGCACCTGACAGCTACGTCGTATCGCATCTGGTGCAAGGAAATCGCGAAATATGTAGGCTCGGATTGCACTTATCCCGACAACGCGACAAACAATGCCTGCGGCATAGGCGCTTCGCAGGGCATGCGCACCACGACTTTCGGCATGAGCAAGATAAATGCCGACGACATTCTCTTGATCGGCGACGAGATGCTTCACGGCGGCGAGTGGCACGAACTGCTCCATTCGGACAAAGTGAAAGATCGCGGCATAGGTTGGGGCTATGCCGTGCCGAATATCTCCGTGACCAACGCTTCGCTGCAAGCCATCTTCAAGGGAAGGGCCGACAATGAGACGCCCAAGGCCGCTTTCTTCTATTCCGGTACGCCTAATGTGAACAATACGGCGAACAATCTCGACAATGTGGCCGCGGAATATCGCGCGATGATAGAAAATGCCCGTAAGTTGGCCCCCACGACCAAGATATATATCCTCTCGCTGCTGCCCAACAGCACGGCTGCGACCAACACCAATCGCGTTGTGCCTTTCAACGAAAAACTGAAAAAGATGGCCGGCGAAATGGCCAACGTGGAATACGTCGACATCTATACGCCTATGGTCAGCAACGGCGCGGCCAACACCAAATATATCAGCAGCGGAAACTTCATGATGGGTTTGGGCTATGCCAAACTTTCCGAAATCATTGCGGAAGCAATAGGCGATAAGAGCATTACGCCCACCACGGAAGAAGACGCGCAGAAACTTCTCGACCGTTTTGCAAGCCGCAATGCAATTGCAACCGTAATCAACTCGCTCGAAGGCCTGACCATAGGCACCGGCACCGGTGCTTATACGGCCGAAAACGCCGCCGCGCTCCGCAAAGGCGTGGAAGAGGCTTACGCGCTTTTGGCTACCGACGCTACGGCCGACCAGCTTTCGGCCAAGAGCGCCGAATTGCAAAAACTGCTCACGGAGTTGTTGCCCAAAATCAACATGCCGACCGCCAGCACCACCGGCGACGAGCACTGGTATAAGCTCAGCACGCCGCGGCGCGCCGGCCTTTATCTCTCTTCGGGGGGCGTTGGTGCCGGCATTACGGGCGTGGCCGACAACAACTACGCCAACACTATGTGGAAGTTCGTGAAGCGTGCCGACAACACGTTCGATATAGTCAACCGCAACGACAATTCGTATATCAATCCCTCGGCTGCCAACAACACGCAGATTTCTACTTCGGCCGCTGCGCCCTCGACCGGCTGGAAACTCAGCTATACCGACGCCGCCGGCACGTATATCATTACGAACGGCACGAACGTGCAACTCAATCAAACGACGCTCAGCGGACAAGGCTACCCCTTGTATAACTGGGGCGGCGGCAGCAACCGCAGCGACACCGGTTGTCAGTTCGCTATCGAAGAAGTTACCGGTTTGCCCGATGTCGAGCCCTCGAACGAACCTATCGTGACGCTTCGCGACATTACGCTCGACGGACAGGCTCCTTATAAAATAGCCGACGAGGAAGCGCAGAAAGTGTTCGCCTGCCCGACCGTGACCGTGGCTATCGATTTCACGCTTTCCAGCGCCACGGGCGAACAAATCCTCGTGGGCAGCAGCAACTCGAAAGCTTCGGCCCCTGCATCGACTGCCGGTAGTGATATTTGTGCTGTCGGCGTAGTGAATGGTAATACTATTCGTGTGCGCAACGAAGCAGGCTACTATTCTCGCAGTACTACTACCGTAGGCACGGCGCGCCATCAGATTGTCATCACGATGCAAGGCGCAAATCCCGCTTACTCCTACTATCTCGACGGCACGAAATTGACTGATATTGCTGTGGCCAACCAAAATATCTTCGGCACTGTGAACGGCGTCGACGGACTCTATCTCGGCGGAACGGTGTTTTCGGACAATGCCAACTATCTGCCCGCTGCCGGCACGATTCACTCCGTGCGCTTCTACAATCACAGCATGTCGGCCGCCGAAGTCGCAGCCATTACTTACGATGACGACGAAGCCGAACCGATCGAAGCATTTGCCCCCGACACGAAGTGGTTCACCATGCAGTGCGCCGCTGCCGGATACTACGTCTCCAACAACGGCTCGGCCGACCACATCGCCCTCGACCGCGTGACCACTACGCTCGAAGACAAAGACCTCTGGTGCTTCGTGGGCAACGCCACGAGCGGATACCGTATATATAATAAGGAGGCCGGTCCCGGCAAAGTGCTCGCAGCTCCTGCCACAATGACCGGCACGAACGGCGGAACATCCTACGTCGTGCTCAAAGACATCAGCAATTTGGGCAACTATCGCGACCTTTGGAATTTCACTGAAACCGACGTGCTGGGCGCCGAAATCCCCGCCGGCTACATGTATCCCGTCGGTAGCGAAAGCCACAAGGTGAACAATCGCGACGGCAAGCTCGCATTCTGGAGCGCAGGCGCCGACGGCGGCAGCGCCATCCAAGTAAAATTTGCCAAGCGCACCCTTCGCGTGACCACCGAGACAGGTTCCTTCACGTCCAGCAACCCCAATGGCACATGGCACAAGACGTGGACGGCCACGGCCACCGAGCCCGGCCTCACGCTCGACGCCGGCTACAACAACATGGCCACCGACGGCACCAACCTCAGCGCCTTTGCCGGACAATACCACCCGCAAGCCTACACGCTGACCACTGACGACGGCTACTCCATCGGCAGCTACTCGTTCGACTTCACCACCGCTGCCAACTCGCAGAACGTGACGATCACGGCCGGTGATTTGAGCATGACTTCCTCCTCCGCCGAGCAACACTTCGCCGTCGACGGCCTCAAAGAGCCGACCGCTTCGTTCACACTTTCCGGCGGCAACTACGGCGCTGTGCTCAAAAACTTCGACGTGACCATCGTGCGCAGCGAAATCCCCGAAGAGCCGCAGTTCGAAGTCTTCTCCAGCCCCGCCGGAGCCATCCCCTACCGCATTCCCGCCATCACTCGCGCCCACAACGGCGACATCATCGCCGTGGCCGACTACCGCCACTCGCGTGCCGACATAGGCATGGTGAACAACGGCCGTATCGACCTCCACGCACGCATTTCGAAAGACCACGGCCAGACGTGGGGAGAAGTCTTCCCCATTGTCGAAGGCAAAGGCGCCAACTCGCCCGACTTCATGAATGTCGCTTTCGGCGACCCCTGCATCGCGGCCGACAGCGAGAGCGACCGCGTCATCGTCATGAGCTGCGGCGGTAACGTGTCTTTCCCCAACGGAACGCGCGACAACCACCAGAACATCGCCCGCTTCTACTCCAACGACAACGGCCAAACATGGAGCGAACCCGTCGACATCGCCGAAAGCATCTACTCGCAGTTCGACGAAAGCCCCTTCGGCCCCATCAAAGCCATGTTTGTCGGTTCGGGCAAAATCAGCCAGAGCCGCACCATTAAAGTAGGCGACTACTACCGCCTCTATTGCGCCGTGCTGGCCCGTCCGAACAGCGGTTCCAACGTCAACTTCGTGCTCTATTCCGACGACTTCGGCGGATCGTGGAGCGTGCTGGGCGGCACCGACGTCTCGCCCATCCCCTCGGGCGGCGACGAGCCCAAGGCCGAAGAGCTGCCCGACGGCTCCGTCGTCATCAGTTCGCGCGCCCAAGGCCGTCTGTTCAACATCTTCTCCTACACCGACGTAGCCAAAGGCGAAGGCCAGTGGGGCACCATGACCCAATCGCTCGCCTCCTCCAACAACGGCATCTGCGCCCAGGGCGGCAACCCCACCAACGGCGAAATCATGATTGTTCCGGCCACGCGCACGAGCGACGGCGCCGACGTATGGGTAGCCCTGCAATCCGTACCCTTCGGCCCCAACCGCGCCAACGTGGGCATCTACTATAAAGAGCTCGACGGCCTGCAAGACTTCGACTCCGCCGAAAGCTTCGCCAGCGACTGGGACGGCCGTCATCAGTCCAGCCGCCGCAGTTCGGCCTACTCCACCATGACATGGCAGGCCGACAACACGCTCGGCTTCGTCTACGAAGAAGACCTCTACGGTTGCAGCGGCGGTTACACCATCGTCTACAAAAATTACAGCCTCGAACAAATCACCGACTCCGCCTACGCCTACAACGCCGACTTCGCGCGCAACATCTTCGCCGAGACCGAAGCCATTCGCGCCAAGGTCGACGCCCTCACCGACTACGTAGGCACCAACGTAGGCAATCTCACGCAAGCCGCCGGCGCCGCCCTCGAAGCAGCCTACGCCGCCTACGCCGAGCATCCCGGCCAGGAAGCCTACATAGCCCTGAACAACGCCATCTTCTCGGCCGAGCGCGTCGTCATCAACCCCACGCTCTACTATCGCCTGCGCAACTGCGAGCGCTCGGGCGGCCAGCTCTACCTCAAAGCCAAGACCGACGGCAGCGGACTGACCGCCGCCACGCTCGACGTGAACGACAACGACCAACTCTTCCGCTTCGAGCCCTCCGGTTCCGGCTGGCTCGTCGTTAACCGCGGCCGCCAGTTCTACGTAAGCGCCACCGGCGCCGTCGAAACCGAGATACCCGTTTCGCCCGAAGCCTCGGGCGGCGCGCCCTATCGCGTCGAGTCCGACCTCGCCGGCCGCAGCGCCCTCATCTGCCTCACGCCCGGCGGCAACTATCCCGCCATCCACTTGGCAGGCGACAACACGCGCCTCGTACCCTGGAACGCCGGCAACGCAAGCGCCTCGTTCTGGTACATTGAGCCCACCGATATCCTCACCGACATCGAGCTCGTCGCCCAGCCCGCCGCCAGCGTCGGCGCAGCCCCGCTCTACGACCTCTCGGGCCGCCGTGTCGCCCAGCCCGTGCGCGGCGTTTACATCCGCTCGGGCCGCAAGGAGCTCGTGCGCTGAGCCTTGGCGCCCCTTGCTCCCGCCGGGCGGACGCTCCGCCCCGCGCAGCAGGGAAGAAACCGCGCCCGGCCGAAAACAAAGCCCGCGCGTCAACTGAAAAATCCGGCAAACGCATACATTTGCGTTTGCCGGATTTTTGTTTGTTCTGCGGCGTGACGCCTGTGCCCGCCTGCGCCGACACGGGCGCAGCGTCAGTTGCACGTGGCGGCGTAAGCCGCGAAACATGCCCGGCCTAAGTACCGATTGGCCCAAACCACGTTTTCACTCATCCAGACTAAGTTGAAACTTACTCAGACCAATTTC
>JAFLUW010000050.1 GCA_022508615.1 Prevotellaceae bacterium
CCTCGGCCCTTGCCGACGAAGTGCACCACCGCATCGCCCTCGTCCTTGCCCGCCGTTCGGCCATCGCCGACGGACAGCAGCTCGACGAGGCCGCCATGCGCCGCCTCGTGGCCGAACTCATGGCTTCGTCCCAGCCAGCCGCCGCGCCCGACGGCCGACGGGCCTTTCGCCTGCTGTCGCCCGCCGATCTCGAAGCGTTGTTTTCCTGACATTTGCGCCTGCCGAAAACTTAGTCTGAGATAGTTTGAACTTAGTCTGAGTAAGTTCAAACTATCTCAGACTAAGTTTTCGCTAACCCGCAGTTTGTTTCTTCCGTCCCCTTTGTCGTCCGCCTTGGCGCCCGCCGGTTTTGCCGTTAGCCCGAAAAGTCGTACCTTTGCCCCGCGAAAGGCAAATTCTCTCCCCGAGGTTTGTCCTTCTCTTTCGGTATAATTACTTATAATCCTAAATATCAATCTTATGAAACAGATCTACCGATCGACGAGAGCTATCCTGACGCTCTTGTTTTTAAGTTTTTGTGCATTGGGGGGGATGAATGCGCAAAGTGTGCCATTCTCGTTCGTTGAAACATTCTCTGCATGTGATGGAAAAGATGATGGTAGCGTACAATTTTCGGATAAATATGCCGATAATTCCGGTTGGACGGTTACGTCTGGTTATGTGGCAAACCAAGCTATCCGTTTAGGTGCTAGTTCTAGTCAAGGAGCTGCTCAGACGCCTGAACTCAACTTTTATGGTGATGCTGTGTTGACATTCAAGGCGAAAGCGTGGAACGCGTCCGAAACTAGTAAAAAGATTAATCTTACGATAACGAATGGAACGCTGTCTGAAACCCAGATAACTTTGACAGAAAATTATGAAACCTATACGGTTAACATCACGGGCGTGACGGCGGCTCCTGTAAAGATTTCTTTCAATGCTGCGGTAAAGAGTAAAAATCGTTTCTACCTTAGCGAAGTAAAAGTTGAGCAAACTTCCGCAGGAGATCCGGATACTCCTAAGACGCCAAATTTCGCTTTTGCAGAAGATATTCCTGCTGTGGTACAACTTAAAGGAGGAAAAGCCGAAGTCAGCGTTGTCGCTTCGTCAACTCAATCTAAGGGTGCCGTTACTTATTCTTTGAAAGACAATCCTTCTGGCGCTTCAATCACGAATGAAGGCTTGTTCACGGCTACTGCGGCCGGGACTTACACGATTGTGGCCCAATTGGCGGCCGACGAAGAAAACAACTATGCTGCAAGCACGATAGAACACGAAATTTCAGTTCTTCCCGAGTCTGTGGCTGGCGTTGGATTCTCGTTTATAGAAACGTTCGACGGCTGTGACGGCACAACGGGTGAGTTCAGCGGTAGTGCTGGTTCGAAAACATTCAAGCCTGAGATGGCTGATAATGAAGGCTGGGTGTTTAGCAGTGTATACGCTGCGGATAAGGCCGTGAAATTAGGAACGGGTAGTGCGAAAGGTTCCGCCACAACTCCCACGCTTGCCTTTACGGGCGACGCTGTGTTGACCTTTACGGCTGCTGCATGGAACAATTCGAGCGAAAAAACGACGTTAAACATCAGCATCAGCGACGGAACGCTTTCGCAAAGCAGCGTGACGCTGGAGAAAGCAAAATATAATACATATACAATCAATATTACGGGAGTTACGCAGCCCGTAACAATTACCATAGAAGCCAATGTTGCCAGCAATAACCGCTTCTTCCTCGACTATGTGAGCGTAGTGCAGGAATCCGCTGCCGGCGAAACGCTGCGCGACGGACTCGCAGCCGGTAAGTTTGGAACAATCTGTGTGAATCGCACGATCGAAGTGAGCGAAACCGAAGGCGCCACGTTCTACACTGTGGCCGGCGCCCACTTCAATGGCAGCAATCCCGATTATATCGTGTTAGAAGAGGCCGAGACGCTTGAAGCCGGCTGCGGATACATCTTCGAGGCTACGGCCGAGGCTATTACGACCACCAATGCCGAAGCAGCCACCGCAACCGAGGGCACGAACGACGGCGTGATCTACGGTTCGCTCGTCGATTGCAAGGTTCCCGCCGGTTACTATGTTGTCAGCGACAACGTGTTGCGCAAGAGCAACGGCGAGAGCACGATTAAAGCCGGACGCGCCTATATCGATGTGGCCGCTGCGAAATCTATGACGGACGCCGAAGCCGCTGCGCCGAGCTATCGCCGCCTCGGCTTCGACGGAACGCTTACGGGCATCGCCGCTGTCGGACAGGCGACGGACGAAGCAGCCGTTTACGACCTGTCGGGCCGCCTTGTCCGCAAGGCAGCGAAAGGCGTCTACGTGGTGAACGGAAAGAAAGTGCTTGTGAAATGAAATGCCGAAATCTTAATCCCGAAAAAATGAAAACGATGAAGACATACACTGCACCGAAATCCGTAGTCTGCGAATTTATCGAAGCCAGTCTGCTGGCAGCCAGCCTCGCTGTGGACAACACGCCCGGCCAATGGGAGGGCGACGCCGCTCGCAAGGGTTGGAGCGCCGAGAACTGGAGCGACACGGAGGACTGACGTCCGGCATGCAGCGACGCAACGGTATCTTTAATACTGCTCCGGCGGAAGTCCGTCGCGACGAACAGCCATAGGCCGCCCGGCCCGGAACGAAACCGCGGGGACACGAAAAAAGAAAGCGTGTCTCCGCGATTTTTTTGCCCTTGCCGGACGCAAACGGCTGGACGAAAGCAAAAAAAAGCGCCGACATTTTGCTGCGAAAACGAAAAGTTGTACTTTTGCACGCCGATTATTATCAAGGGGTGCCGGATTTGGCCGTCCGCGCCCCGTGAAAATCAATTTTAGTAGTTAAACAAAAAACAAACAAGAGTGGACACTTTAAGCTACAAGACCATTTCTGCAAACAAGGAGACCGCCAACAAGGAGTGGGTCGTCGTGGACGCCACCGATCAGGTGCTCGGTCGCCTCTGTACGAAAGTCGCGAAGTTGCTTCGCGGCAAGTACAAACCTAACTTTACGCCCAACTGCGACTGCGGCGACAATGTCATCATCATCAACGCCGACAAGGTTCGTCTGACGGGCAAAAAGTGGACGGATCGCATCTATTACAGCTACACGGGCTATCCCGGCGGCCAGCGCGAGAACACGCCCGCCACGATTATGGCTAAACCGAACGGAGCCGACAAGCTCGTTCGCCGTGTGGTGAAAGGCATGCTCCCCAAGAATCGTCTCGGTGCAAAGATCCTCGGCAATCTTTATATCTATGCCGGCGGCGAGCACAAGCACGAGGCTCAGTCTCCCAAGGCTATCGATATTAATCTTTACAAATAAGCAGCAGTATGGAAATGATAAACGCACTCGGCCGCCGCAAAAGCGCCATTGCCCGTGTCTATATGACCGAAGGAACCGGAAAGATCACCATCAACAAGCGCGATCTGGCCGACTATTTCCCCAGCCCCATTCTGCAGTTTGTGGTTAAGCAGCCTCTGACGCTGCTCGACGTTGCCGAGAAATATGACATTAAGGTCAATCTCTGCGGCGGCGGCTTTACCGGTCAGAGCCAGGCGCTTCGCCTCGCTATCGCCCGCGCGCTGGTCAAAGTGAACGCCGAAGACAAGGCCGCCCTGCGTAAAGCCGGCTTCGTGACGCGCGACAGCCGCTCTGTGGAGCGCAAGAAGCCCGGACGTCCCAAAGCTCGCCGCGCCTTCCAGTTCAGCAAGCGTTAATATACCTATTAATATTATACGCGCAGCTTGAACATCGTTTAGTATCTAAACCGGAAAGATTTCCCTCGAGCGAACTACTTCCCGGTTGGTTGCTAAGAGTAACAACTGACAAGAACGTAAACAAAAAAGAAAAGACAATGTCAAGAACAAACTTTGAAACCCTTCTGGAGGCAGGTTGCCATTTCGGCCACCTCACGCGCAAGTGGAATCCTGCAATGGCTCCCTATATCTTTATGGAGCGCAATGGCATCCACATCCTCGACCTCCACAAAACCGTAGCCTGCATCGACGAAGCTGCCGAGGCAGTGAAAAATATCGTGAAGAGCGGCAAGCGCGTCCTCTTCGTAGCTACTAAAAAACAAGCCAAAGAAGTCGTGGCTGAAAAAGCTGCGGCAGTCGGCATGCCCTACGTGGTGGAGCGCTGGCCGGGCGGTATGCTCACCAACTTCCCCACCATTCGTAAGGCAATCAAGAAAATGGCCACCATCGACAAACTCATGGCTGACGGTACCTACTCGAATCTCAGCAAGCGCGAAATTCTTCAGATTACGCGCCAGCGCCAGAAACTCGAGAAGAACCTCGGTTCTATCAGCGACCTCAATCGTCTGCCCGCAGCATTGTTTGTTGTAGACGTGATGAAGGAGCATATCGCGGTTAAGGAAGCCCAACGCCTCGGCATCCCTGTGTTCGGTATCGTTGACACGAACAGCGATCCTAACAAGATTGACTATGTCATCCCCGCTAATGACGATGCCACGAAAAGCGTTGAGGTAATCCTCGAAGCCATTTGTGCTGCTATCGCAGAAGGCGTTGAGGAGCGCAAGGCAGAGACGGCGGACAAAGCTGCTGCCGAAGCTTCGGCCGAGGCTGCGCCCGATAAGGCTCCCCGCAAGCGTATTGTCAAGACAGTAGAGGAGGCTGCTCCCGAGACTCCCGCAGCCGAGACTCCCGCCGAGGCTTGATCGATAGAACAAGATTGGAAAATTACCGCCCGCCTGCGGCTCGGCTTTTATGGAGACTGACTCCGCGAAAGTGCAGGCTGCGCGGCCGGTAATTTCCCTTTTTATTTTAGTTTTCTGTATCAAAATTTGTCAAACATTAAAACATATACTACTATGGCAGTAGGATTGGAAGATATCAAAAAACTTCGCGCGATGACCGGTGCCGGTCTCGGCGATTGCAAGAAAGCTCTTGCAGAATCGAACGGCGATATTGAAACCGCCATTGAGATTATCCGTAAAAAAGGTCAGGCCGTAGCTGCCAAGCGCAGCGACCGCGAGGCCGCCGAGGGCTGTGTACTCACGAAATATGCCGACGGATTCGCCGCAATCGTAGCGCTCAAATGCGAAACCGACTTTGTGGCTACGAATGCCGACTTTGTGAAACTCGCAACCGACATTCTCGACGCAGCCGTTGCCGCCAAGTGCAAGACGCTCGACGAAGTAAAAGCCCTTCCCATGGGCCATGGAACGGTGGCCGATGCCGTCGTAGACCGCAGCGGTATTACGGGTGAGAAGATGGAACTCGACGGATACAGCTATCTCGAAGGCGATAACATCGACTGCTACGATCACATGGGTCGCCACATGCTTTGCACCATGGTTCAGACCAACCTTCCTGCACAGGAGCAGGCACATGCCGTAGCCATGCAGGTAGCTGCGATGAACCCTGTGGCCCTCGACGAGGCCAGCGTACCCCAAGAGGTGAAAGACGCCGAGCTCAAAGTCGCCATCGAAAAGACCAAGGAAGAACAAGTAGCCAAGGCCGTGGAAGTTGCACTGAAAAAAGCCGGCTTTAATCTTTATATTGCCGAAAACGAAGAGCATCTCAACGAAGGAGTGATGAAAGGCAACATCACCGAGGCCCAGGCCGATGAAATTCGCGCCCTCAAGGTCAAAGTGGCTGAGGAAAAGGCGGCCAACTTGCCCGAACAGATGATTCAGAACATCGCCAACGGCCGTATGAACAAGTTCTACAAGGAATCTTGCCTGCTCAACCAGGAATTCATTCAGGATAGCAAACTCACGGTAGCCCAATATCTTCAGCAGACCGACAAGTCGCTGACCGTAACGGCTTTCAAGCGCTTCACGCTGCGCGCCGAGTGATTCGCTGCTGTGTATAAATCGTGATAAAAGGACTGATTTTGCAAGTCTGTGACAATAGACTGCAAGATTAGTCCTTTTTTGATAGAAGAAGACCATATTCTTAAAGGAATACAGCCCTAAAAGAACACGGAATGACCAAAGAAATATCGGTTTTAATAACTCGTTGCGGCTTCCTTTAATGATTTGTGTGGTTTTTATCCATTCGGAGCTTAAAGAATCGACCTCTTCGGTGGTTTTATCGTTTGCGTAGAGTTGATTTTCACGCATTCGTCCTACTTCCGCTGTACCACTATTTTTCTTTTTCTCCGGTTATTTATTCTTTGTCGGCATAAATAGGGGGAGGAGAAACCGATTGAACATCAATATCCTCCTGAATAAACTGAAAAAACGCTTTCGAACTTTACTTATTCCCTATCTTATATGGAACACCATAGTCATATTGGCTTTTGGCTTCTTGCATCGTTTTCTTCCTTCTCTTATTAACTCCTCGTTTGAAAATGTTTCGGGATACTATATGGGATTGAAACGGACGATTCCCGGGTTGTTGAATATACTGACGGGCAGTCGATAGTCGCTAAAAAAGAGTGTTTTTTCTTCGGTGGGCAGGACGAAAAACTAACGCCCTATAAGTTGAAACTATCTCAGCCTAAGTTGAAACTAACGCCTTGTTAGTTTTAACTTAGTCTGAGATAGTTTGCGCTTTCGCAGTCAGACGTGCGAAAAGTCGGGGGCAAAGACGAACAACCCGCTGAAACATATTACCTTTGCAATATGGAAATACAAATCAAGACTTACGCCGAACTCACTACAGTCGAGCTGTATGAAATTTTGCGCTGCCGCGCAGAAGTTTTCGTCGTCGGACAAAACTGCGTCTACCAAGACCTCGACGGAAAAGACGAGCATTCCTTGCATCTATTCCTTGCCGACGGCTCCGAAATACTGTCCTATCTCCGCGTCATTGCGCCGCCGTCGGCCGGTGCGCCCGCCTCGATAGGCCGTGTGCTGACGGTGGAGCGCGCACGTCGGCGCGGGCTTTCCCGCAGGCTGATGCAGAGGGGAATAGAAGTGGCCAAGACGCTGGCCGATACCATAGAAATCGACGCACAAGCCTATCTCGTCGACTTCTATCGAAGCCTCGGTTTCGCGGTCTGCTCCGACGAATACCTGATCGACCGCTTGCCGCATTTTCGTATGAAGATGTAGGCCCGGCATGCGGGAATGTCGACGGCTTATTTGCCGACGGCGAGGCGTTAGTCCGATTTCGTCAGCTCTCCGAGTGATGTTTGCCCGGTTTTGCATTTTCAGATTCTCCAGTGACGAGGTCAAACCTGAATATAAAGTCTTCGTTTTCGGGCAAGACGTCATGCGTTCTCTTTGCGCGAACTTGCCGGAGTGTTTTGCCTTGACCGGAAGGACTTCCGTTTTTGTGCGAAGCGACAGTAGCGGAAGAAGCCGCTCGCCGTTGCGAAGACGGCAAACTATTGTGGTGCGGTTAGCTCTCCCGGTCCGACTGGTGCAGTCGATGGCGCAGGAAAAAATGTAAAAGACGGGATGATGCCATATAATGAAAGGCTTACCCCGTTTTTGGTATTTATCAATATTGATAAAAATCGTTAATTTTTTTCGCCGAAAGCAGCCGTTTGTCTGAAAAAATGTGAAAACGGCGGTCTTTCGGCGCACGAAGCGATACGGATGGCTTTGCCCGGAAAAACAAAAGCCCTTCGCAAAACATCTTGTGCGAAAACCTAAAAAAGCTAAACGGGAAATCTTTTCGGCAAACATTTTGTATTTTTGCGCTTATCATGAACAGAGAAAAAAGTTGTCGGCGGCTGTCGGCGTGCATTTGCGCGTTGGGGCTGATACTCCTGCTGGCCGGGCCGATTGCAGCCTTGGCACAGAAAATCAGCGTGCAGGGCCCTTCGGTCGTCCCCGTTGGCAAAGACTATTTCCAGATACGCTATGTCATCGACGCGGGCGATGTAGAGAATTTCCGCGGCCCCGATTTGTCGGATTTCGACCTGCTGAGCGGTCCGAACGTGTCGCAGTCGCACGTGTCGATGACCGTCAACGGCAGGCACACGTCGGAAAGTTCGACGACCTACACCTATACGCTTGCTCCGCGGACGAAGGGCAAATTCCGCCTTTCGCCGGCTACGGCCACTGTCGCCGGCCGCCGCATCAGTTCGCAGCCGTTCACCGTCACCGTAAGCGGTGAGGCTGCAGGGGCGGCCGGGGGTGCGCAGCCGTCGCGGCAGGAGGAAATGCGCCGGCCGTCGGGCGGCAGAGTGGGGGAGAGCGACCTTTTTATGACAGGTTCGGCTTCGCGCCGTTCGGTCTACAACGGCGAGGCCGTGGTGCTGACCTACGATGTTTACTTTCGTCCCGGCATAGGGCTTCATGAGGCAGGTCCAGCGCGCAAGCCCGATTTCAAGGGCGTCGTGACGCAAGACATTCCTTTGAACAATATACAAAGCCGCGTGGAAAGGCGCGGAGGACAGACCTATGAGGCGGGAACTGTCTATAAAACGGTCGTCTTTCCGCAGGTCGACGGCCCGCTGACGATACCTGCCGTCACGTTCGACTGCGTGGTGGCGCAAATGTCGCCCATGCTCGACGTTATGGACGCCTTTTTCAACAGCGGCAGCGTGGTTCGGACGAAACATAAGCGCACGGCTCCGGCACTGACCATAGATGTGAAGCCATTGCCCCGGCCGGCTCCGGCCGGTTTCACCGATGCCGTGGGGTGGTTCGAGGCAAAGGCCGAACTGCTCGACGGAAAGCGCGAAACGAACGACTTCTGCACCTATCGCATCACGATCAGCGGCAACGGTAACCTGAATATGCTTACGCCGCCGGTTGTGAATTTTCCCTCGGACTTCGATGCGCTCGCGCCCAAGAGCGACGTGCAGTCCTCTGTCACGGCCGAAGGGCTGAGCGGCAAAGCCGTGTTCGACTATGTCTTCGTGCCTCAGAAGGCGGGGCACTATGAAATTCCGGTGCAGACGTTTGTCTATTTCGATCCGCAGGCCGAAGTCTACCGCACACAGCAGCTGCCGGCCATATCCCTCGACATCGTACAGGGAAAGCGCACGAATGCCGACGTGGAGCGCGACTTGGCTTTGCGCGCGGGCGACATTCGTGACATTCGTCGTGGAGCAGCTGCCTCCCGGCGGGTCTACGGGCTGTTTGCGCTGGCCGGTGCCTATGCGGCGCTGGCCGTTGTGGCAGTATTGGCCGTTGTGCTGTTGCGCAGGCGAAGTGCGTCCGGTGCAACGGGCGTCTGGGGCAGCCGGCGTATGCGTCGCGACCTCTCGGGGCGCATGCGCACAGCAGAAAAATTGATTGGAGGCGATACGCGCGCGTTTCATGCGGCTCTGTCTGCCGCGCTGTGCGAGGCTGTGGCCTGCAAATGCGGCGTGACGGCCGCCGAAGTGGGCGCTGGCAGTGTGATTGGTCTGCTGGAACAGCACGGCGTGGCGCCAGACGAGGCTCGGGCGGCGCAAGAAGTGCTCGACGCTTGCGACTTCGCACAATTCGCCGGCAGCGCTTCGGCCACGGATTGCCGTGCGCTGTTTGAAAAGACAAAAGATTTGTTAAACAGAATGTAAGATGAGGCAAACAATCTTGTTGCTGCTTCTCTCCTGCAGCATAGCCACTGTTTGTGCCGCGTCGGTCCTCGAGGCCGATTCGGCATACGCCAACGGCGATTTTGCGCGTGCAGCGGAATGCTATGCAGCGGCCCAGAAAGAGACGCCCGCAGCCGAGTTGCTGTACAATTTGGGGAACTGCTATTACCGTATGGGCCGCAAAGCCGAAGCCGTGCTCTGCTACCGGCGTGCGTTACGGATGGATTCGTCGCTCGAAGACGCGCGTTTCAATCTTGCGCTGGTTGATTCGCAGCTCGAAGACCGTTTCAACGAACGTGACGAGATGTTCTTCGTCTCGGCTTTGCGCAACTTGGCCGATTGCCGCAGTGCGCGCAGTTGGGCGTGGACCGGTTTTGGCTGGATGGTGTTGGCGGCGGCAGCCTTCCTGATTTGCTGCGCTGTGCGTCGGACGGCTGTACGCAAAGTCGCCTTGGCCGTGACCGCAGGGCTGATGTTCGTGTCGCTGGCTTGCGACGGTTTCGCCATATACCGCCGTGCAGCCGACAATGTGCGTCAGGCCGTGGTGATGCGTACGGCGAACATATGGAAAAGCGCCGAAACCACAGGTGAAAGGTTGCGCACGTTGCACGAAGGTACCGTAGTGAAGGTTCTCGAAGCCTTTGGCGGCGGAATGCTTCGCGTGGAAATGCCCGATGGAACGGTCGGATTCGTGGCCCGAAAAGATGTGGAAAATGTTTGACAGACTGGATGCAATCGACCGGGCGTTGACACTTGCGCTGAATGGTAGCGGCAATGCCTTTCTGGATCGTATCGCTATGACGGCCACGCAGACTTCAACGTGGCTGCCCCTGTTTGCCGTGCTGCTCTTTCTCGTTGTCCGCGGAAACCGTGGGAACTGGCGCGGACTGCTTTGTACGTTTGCGGCCGTCGGCTTGTGCGTATTGCTGTGCGATGCTTTCGTCTCGTTCGTAGTCAAGCCGCTTGTGGCCCGGCCGCGTCCGACGCACAATGCCGAAATCGGCGCCCTTGTGGTTGTGGTAAACGGTTATCGGGGCGGCGTTTACGGCTTTTTCTCGTCGCATGCTGCCAATACGGCGGCTGTGGCTACGCTGCTCTCCCTTTTGTTTCGCCGGAAAGTCTTTACCGCCCATATGTTCGCATGGGTTGTACTTTGCTGTTGGACGAGAGTCTATCTCGGCGTGCATTATGTCGGCGATTTGGTCGCAGGTTTTTTGTGGGGAATAGCCGTAGGAGCTTCGTCCTGCTGGCTGTTGCGTCGTGCGAACCCTGCGGCTTCACGGGGATGCCGGCAGATAAGCGTCGTACCGCTGGTCTGTGTACTGTGGCTGACTGTAGTTGGTATAGCTGTGCGTGCTGCTTTTTGATAATTCTGAAAAACGATTACTGATGAAAAATATACTCTTTACAATGTTTGTATTGCTGCTTGCTTCTTGTGCGTCGAAAGGTCACGATAGCGGGGCAGCTGAAAGTGAAAACAGTACGGGCGCTGTTCCTGTGGATATGGGGCTCTCTGTGATGTGGGCCGATCGCAATGTAGGGGCATCTTCTCCTGCCGGGACCGGGCTTTCCTTCGGTTTCGGTGATACGGAGGGCAATACGTCCGATTCGCCCGAAGATTATCGTTCTTTCGCCGATGCTGCTTCCCGTGCATGGGGTGGCAGTTGGCGTATGCCGACAGAAAGCGAGGTGCGCGAACTCATCGAACATTGTACATGGGTGTGGATCGTGGACGACGACCGCCGTGGATATGAAGTTACAGCGTCTAACGGCGCGAAAATTTTCCTTCCTGCTACAGGTTTGCGAATGGCTGGCGGCATTACACGAAAAAAAGGCTTTGGCGGCTATTGGACATCGACGCCTTCAGACTTTTCGGCCGATCATGCACGTTGTCTTACTTTCGTCTCAGCGAAGCCGGGCTCTTTGCGTGCCGACAGTCTGAAAACAAATCCCCGCAAAGCGACGTTCAAGATAAGCGACTGCATGCGGCAGTATGGATTTGCTGTCCGTCCGGTGAAAAAATAAAAGTGTCGTTTCTGCAATACAAGGATAAAAATACAGTGGGAAAAAGATTTTTTTTGACAGGGTTGGCCCTGATGATAAATTGCAGCGTATTTTTCGGCAATGCGTCTGTTGTTGCGCCGCAATCGGCCGATACATTGCTTCCAATCTTTGCATATGAGGAAATGGATTTGCCCGAACCGGTTTCGCATGAGGCATGGAGCGCGTTGCCGGCCGACTTGCAGGCTTCATGGGTATCTTACGATGTACACTATTCCAAATATGCCTGTCCGCAAGTAGATCCGTGCGACATGATGACGCTGTATGCCTGGCGCGGCGAGCGCGTCAATGCCGAGGCGTTGCTGTATACGCGGGAGAAGACGGAGGCGCTTTCTCTCCGTCTGTCGTCTGTCGGCCGTAAATCCCGGAAAGGAACTCCGCAAGGATCCGCCCGTTTCCTGCGTTATGTGGCAACGACCGATTACAAGTCCTGTGGCTATCCGTCGCCGGACCTTCCTGCGCGTCTGGTGCCCGATGTTATCGATTTGCCATCGGCATTACCGCTCGAAGCCGAAACCGTGCGCCCGGTGTGGGTCACGTTCGAAATACCGGCCGCATGCAGTCCCGGAAAATATGAGTATACGCTCGAAATAGTGTCTTCTGTTTCCGGGAAAGTCCTGAAAACATTGCAATTGACGGTCGATGTTTCAGAAAGAAGCCTTCCGTCTCCGTCCGAATACCGTTTTCATACGGATTTCTGGCAACAGCCTTATTCCGTATCCCGATATTATGGTCTGAAACCTTGGAGTAAAGCACATTTCAAGGCACTTGATCCATATATGCGCATGCTGGCCCGTGCCGGACAAAAGGTGGTTTCTGCCATTCTTTTCTATGAGCCGTGGGGAAAGCAGTCCAATGACAAATTCCAGCCGATGATCGAGACGACGAAGCTGGAAGACGGCACATGGAGTTACGACTACACAGTGTTCGACCGCTGGGTAAATTTCCTCGAGCGTTGCGGTATACGCGGACAAATCAACTGTTATTCAATGATTCCCTGGGATATGTCTTTCCGCTACCGCGACGCGGCTTCCGGAACGTATCAGTTTCTGAATACAGATACGTCTTCGCCCGAGTATCGCGCGTTTTGGACAAACTTTCTCGTTTCATTTGCCCGGCATCTCAAGAAGAAAAAATGGTTCGACCGGACAAATCTGGCCATGGACGAACGTGGATTTCAAGCCATGCGGGATGCCAAAGAAATAGCCGAGGCTGCTGGCTGGAAAGGCAAACTGGCTTTGGCCGGAAACTATTATGCGGAGCTTTCGGACGATTTGCAAGACTACTGCATCGCCTTTGCCCATCGTTTCCCGGAAGATGTGTTGGCCAAACGACGTGCCGAAGGGAAAGTATCCACCGTATATACCTGCTGTACAGAGTCACAGCCCAATCTTTTTACGAATTCGCAACCGGCAGAAGCCGCCTATTTGCCCGTATTCGCCGTTGCCGACGGTTTCGACGGCTACCTGCACTGGTCGTGGCTCAACTGGACGGACGACCCTTTGCGCGACAGCCGCTTTTTCATGTTCGCCCCGGGCGACACGTATGTCGTCTATCCGGGCTCACGTTCCAGTGTGCGCCATGAACGCTTCACCGAAGGTGTGCAGACGGCCGAGAAAATCCGTTTGTTGCGCGAAGAGTTCGAAAAGGCCGGTCGCACGGCCGAGTTGCAGGAAATGGAAAACGTTCTGCACGAGTTCTCGCAGAATCTTCCGGTCGAAGGAGATTCTCCGGCGCGGTTGCTTCGCAAACTTTCAGACGTATTGCGGCGAGTTGCAAAATGATTTTTTTATGAAAAGGCCCGGAACCACGATGTCCCGGGCTTTTTCATAAGCATATAGCAGTCCGGACAACCCCTTAGCCGGCCGTTGCGCCAGCCATGCGCCGCATACCGAGCAGCGCGTAGCGCATGCGGCCGAGGGCCGTGTTGATGGATACGCCTGTTTCGTCGGCAATTTCCTTAAAGCTCAGATTCTGGTAGAAGCGCATGAACACGACTTGCCGCTGTGTCTCGGGCAGATGTTCCATCATGCTGCGCACGTCTTTCAGCGTCTGTGTCGCAACCAGTTCGTCCTCGCAATTCTCCGCGGAGGAGGCCACATTGTCCAGCAGCCGCCCTTCCGCCTCGTCGTTGCTCAGCGTGTTTTCCGTTTCGATCGAGCGAAAATGGTCGATGACCAAGTTGTGCGCAATGCGTTGCAGCCATGCGTAAAACTTTCCGCTCTCCGTGTAGCGGCCGTTGCGCAAGGTCGTAATCACTTTGACGAACGTGTCCTGAAAAACGTCGTTTGCCTTTTCCGTATCGCGCAGCTGTCGCACGATGTAAGTGTAGAGTCTGTCCTTATAGCGGGACAGCAGTGCGTCGAAAGCCTCGTCCTGTCCTTCCGCATAGCGCCTCACCAACGTTTCGTCGGCAAGCAGATTCAGATTTTCCATTACCCGATATGTGTTGATTCAAAGAGTAATGTTTTCTCGATAGGCGCTATAGGATATATTGGTGAATAGACTGCAAAGATAGGGCTTCGCGGCCGAACGACCAAATTTCTCGTTCATTTTCCTCCGTCATCGGTGCGAATCGCCCGGCTAATCGGCGAGATTCGAACTTAATTATGAGTAAATTTCAACTTACGCGGCGTTAGCAAAGATTTTTATCCTGCTGACGCCGCGTAAGCGAAGAGTAAGTCAGGCCGTGTGCGCTTATTTCACGCTGATTTTTTTCGACTTACCTCCCTGCCGCACGATGTAGGTGCCTTGCGGCAACCCTTCGGGGCTTGCGGCCACTTTCGCGCCGCGCAGGTCGTAGACTGC
>JAFLUW010000051.1:0-8563 GCA_022508615.1 Prevotellaceae bacterium
GCGCAATGAGCCGCCCGCGCAGCGAAAGTCAGGGTTAGTCCGAACTTAGTCTGAGTAAGTTTTCCGTTCTTTTCTCCTTTTGCTAACAATTTAACCGTCAGCTGGTTGTCGAAAGCCGAAACAAACGCCTTTACGCCCCGTTCCCGCTCCATGTCCGCACTCTGGAAAGTCATCGTCCGCGAAATGCGCATCCTTCTGGGTCATCGCGTCTATTTGCTCGCCATGGTCGGCGCGCCGCTCCTGACGTGTCTGTTCTTCACGACGCTCATGCGCGACGGACAGCCTCACGACCTGCCGCTGGGCGTGGTCGACGAAGACGGTACGGCCACTACGCGCAGCCTCGTCCGCAACCTCAACGCCTTTCAGGCCGCATCCGTGGCCGGACGCTACGCCTCGGTGCGCGAAGCACGCCGGGCCATGCAGCGCGGCGACATCTATGCCTTCTATCTCATACCCCGCGGCACCACGGCGCGGCTGGTGCGCGGCGAAAGCCCCGCCGTGTCGTTCTATGCCAACGACAGCTACCTCATAGCCGGCTCGCTGCTCTACCGCGACATGCGCATGGTGAGCGAACTGGCCGCCGGCGCCGCCGTGCGCACCACGCTGCGCGCCCGCGGAGCCACCGAGGCCCAGTCGATGGCCTTTCTGCAACCCATTGCGGTCGACACGCACCCCGTGGGCAACCCTTCGCTCAACTACAACGTCTATCTCTCCACCACGCTGCTGCCCGGCATGCTGGCACTCTTCGTCATGCTCGTGACGGCCTATTCGCTGGGCATGGAAGTCAAGTTCGGCGGCGTGAAGGCCTGGCTTGCGGCCGCGCAGGGCAGCCTGGTGCGCGCCCTGGCGGGCAAACTGCTAGCGCAGACGGCCGTGTTCATGCTGACGGCCTGCGCCATTGCCGCGTGGCTCTTCGGCGCGCTGCGCTTTCCCTGTCATGCCGGCCTGCCGGTCATGATCTTCGTGCTCTTGCTCCTCGTCGCGGGCGCGCAAGGGCTCGCCGTCGTCTTCTTCGCGGCTCTGCCCGTGCCCCGCATGGCCATGAGCGCCGCCTCGCTCTGGGGCGTGCTCTCGTTCTCGCTCTGCGGCATGACTTTCCCGGTCATGGCCATGCATCCCGTGCTGCAAGGGCTCTCTTTTCTCTTTCCGCTGCGCCACTACTTCCTGCTCTACGTGAACTGCGCCCTCGACGGACATCCCCTGTCCGCGGCCTGGCCCTTTGCGGCGGCCCTCGGCGTGTTCGCCCTGCTGCCCTGGCTGTGTCTGCCCGTGCTTTCGGGCGTGCTCGGCCGCACGGAGTATAAAGCCTGACAAACCTTTCCTCTCTCAGACATGAGCCGTATGACCGACATACTCAGACGCGCCCTCGCCGACCTCGACAACGTGTTCCGCATGGAGCTCGGCGTCCTGCTCAAAGACGCCGGCGTGCTGATGTTCCTCGTGGCGCTTCCGCTGTTCTACCCCTTATTATATAGTTTCATTTACACGCGCGAAGTGGTGCGCGAGGTGCCGGTCTGCGTCGTCGACGAATCGTGCACTCCGCTGAGCCGCGAATTTCTCCGCCGCGTCGACGCCTCGCCCGGCTGCCGCATCGTGGCCCGTGCGGCCGACATGCGCGAAGCCCGGGCCCTGATCGGGCGCCGCGAAGCCTATGGCATCGTGGCCCTGCCGGCCGACTTTTCGTCCTCGCTCGAACGCGGCGGCCGCACGCACGTCTCCGTTTTCTGCGACATGAGCGGCATGCTCTACTACAAGGCGCTCGTCATGGCCTGCACCGACGTTTCGCTCGGCATGAACGCCGATATTAAGGTAAAACGCGCGCCCGGCGCCACCGAACGCCAGGACGACGTGACGCGGCGGCCCCTGCGCTACGAAAGCGTCAGCCTCTACAACCCGCAGGGCGGCTATGCGGCGTTTCTCATCCCTGCCGTGCTCGTCCTGGTGCTGCAACAAGCCGTCTTGCTGGGCGTCGGCATGGCCGGAGGCACGCTGCGCGAGCAAAACGCCCTTGTCCGTCTCGACGCCGTGCGGCGGCGCCGCTTCGGGCTGCTGCGCATTGCCGCGGCACGCGCGGCAGCCTGCCTCGTGGTCTGCATTCCGGCCGCTTTCTACGTGCTCGGCGTCGTGCCGCGCCTGTTCAGGCTGCCGCATCTGGCCTCGGCGAGCGACTTTTGCCTCGTCGTCGCCCCCTTTCTGCTGGCTGTCGTCTTTTTCGCCCACACGGTGGGTGCGCTGGTGCGGCGCCGCGAAAACGCCATTCTGCTCATCGTCTTCACGAGCGTGCCGCTGCTGTTTCTCAGCGGCGTGTCGTGGCCCGGCACGGCCATTCCCGGCTTTTGGCGCTGTGTCGGCATGGCCTTTCCCTCGACTTTCGGCGTGAATGCCTGCGTCCGGCTGCAATCCATGGGCGCCGATCTTTCTGCCGTGCGCGGCGAAGTGGCGGCCCTCTGGCTGCAAGCCGGCGTTTACTTTGCGTTGTGGCTGTTTTTCATGCGCCGGCGGCTCGGCGAAGCGCGCCGGACAGCCTCCGGAAGCTGACTTTCGGCACCTTTTCGGTAGCAAAGTTTCCGTATGTTGCGATAATTTGATAATTTTGCGACGCAACCTTTGTCTATCTCTCCCGGTCGGTGCAGTCTGTCCGGGAAAAAGCCGAACACACCAGCCCTATGGCGAAAATAAGAAGAATAAAGAAAATACGACTCCACCACGAAGGAACGACAACGCTTCGCTTGGGCCTCGCTGCCCTTGTCCTGGCGGTTCTTCTGCTGTATTTCTTCGTGCTTCCCCTTTCTTGCGCTGCCTTTTGGGCCGCCGTGGCCGTACTTGCTCTGGTCTACGGCGTGGCTGTCAACTTTTTCCGCTGCCCCATACGGCTTTTCGAGGGCGGAGATACCGAAAACATCGTCGTAGCCGGTGCCGACGGAAAAGTTGTGGTCGTCGAGGAGGTCGAAGAAAACGAATATTTCCACGACCGCCGCATCATGGTGAGTATTTTCATGAGTCTGACGAATGTGCACGCCAACTGGTTTCCTGCCGACGGCACCGTGAAACTCGTGCGCCACCACAATGGCAACTTTCACAAGGCCTGGCTGCCGAAAGCCTCGACCGAGAACGAACGAAGCACCGTCGTCATCGAAACACCCGCCGGCGAAGAAATACTGGTGCGCCAGGTGGCCGGCGCCGTGGCCCGTCGCATCGTCACTTACGCCCGCGAAGGCGAAGAATGCTTCATCGACGAGCACATGGGCTTCATCAAGTTCGGATCGCGTGTGGATACGTATCTTCCGCTGGGCTCCGAAGTGCTCGTAAGTCTGGGTCAGGTCACTACGGGCAACCGTACGGTCATCGCCCGTCTGCATCCCGGGGCGAAAGGCGAGTCATAGTCGCAGGCCGCGCCCCGCCATTTTCCCTTTACGTTGTTTTCCGAAAAATCCGACGGCCGTCCGTCTCCGGCAGGGCTTTCCCCCGCTGCGGTTCGCGGGGCCGGATGGCGTCCGAAAGGTTTTTTCCACTTCTTTTTCCGGTCTTCCAGTCGATTTGTTCCCATGAAAAAACATATTCCCAACATCATTACGCTCTGCAACCTCGTTTCGGGTTGCGCAGCCACGGTCTTCGCCCTGAAAGGCGAGGCGCTGACGGCGCTTTGGCTGATTTGCGCGGGAAACGTGTTCGACTTCTTCGACGGCATGACGGCCCGGCTGCTCGGCGTCGCCTCGCCGATAGGCAGAGAGCTCGACTCGCTGGCCGATGTCGTCACGTCGGGCGTCGCTCCCTCGGCCATGCTCTACGTTTTGCTGCAAACGTGCGGCACCGGCCCTGTCGAAGCGCTCGCCGTCTTCGTTCTGGCCGCCTTTTCCGGCCTTCGACTGGCCAAATTCAACCTCGATACGCGCCAGTCGACCTCGTTCATCGGGCTGCCCACGCCGGCCTGCGGCCTGTTTTGGGCTGCACTTGCGGCGGGCGCCGGCGACGCGATTGTCCGCACGCCGCACGCCGCCTGCTATGTCGGCGCGGGCGTGGCCTTGTCGTGCTGGCTGCTGGTGAGCGAGGTGCCGATGTTCGCCTTGAAGTTCAAGACGTGGGGCTTGCGCGCCAATGCGTTGCGCTATGGCTTCGTTGCGGCCTCGGCCCTGCTGCTTGCCGCGCTGGGCGTGGCCGGTCTGAGCGCCTCGGTGGCCCTCTACGTCGCGTTGTCGCTCGTCACGCAAAAACGTCCTTGCTGATGCACGTGCTGGGTTGCCTCGTTATTCTCGTTTTCGGCGCATTTTTCGTGCTGACGGCCCTTGTCGGCGCCGCCGGCGAGGCCTTGCGCCGCCTGCTCTTCGGCCGGCCGCCCGGCAAAACCCGTCAGCCCGGGGCGAAGCCCCGCAACGAGCAGCCCCGCAGCGGAAAGCCTGCGGGCAGCCGGGGCAAAATTTTCGGGAAAGGCGACGGCGAATATGTAGACTTCGAAGAATTGTCGTAGCCGGCCGCCGGCGCCGGATTTTCAGGCTGCACGGCGGCCGTTTCGCTGCATAGCGGACAAAAAGGCTTGTGTCGGGAAAAACTTACTCAGACCAAGTTTGAACTTACTCAGAGATAGTTCAAACTTGGTCTGAGTAAGTTTTGCAGGTCGCAAACGTCTGTCTCCCAATCGCTGCTATAAGGCCTCCCCGGGCGCGCGGCCGGCGAAGGCGCGGCGGCTCACCACGACGTAGGCCGCGCAGACCATCGCCCCCGTCAGCGCCCACGAAAGGGGATAGACCGAAAGCAAAAAGCGAAACGAGCGGACGCCCGGCGCCACGAGGTAGACCCACGCTAAACGCAGCGCGCACGTGCCGAAAACGGTGAGCAGCGCCGGCAGCGCCGAATGTCCCATGCCGCGAAGCGCGCCGCCCGTGATTTCATACGAACAAGCCATCCATTGCAGCAGAAGCACCGTCTCGAGCCGCGTCGCGCCGTAGACGAAAGCCTCGGCGTCGGTCGTGAAAAGCCCGATGCTCAGCTCCTTCTGCCAGACGAAGAAGACATTGAGCGCCAGACACGAAGCCAGCGCCAGCCCCATCGTCAAGCGAACCGTGCGCCGGCAGCGCCCGAAGCGCCGAGCGCCGTAGTTCTGGCTGACGAACGTGACGCAGGCCGCCGTGAAGGCACTCACGAAAAAGTAGCAGTAATATTCATAGTTGAGCGCCGCCGCGTTTCCGGCCACGGCCGCCGAGCCATAGCGGTTGACCGACGACTGAATGAAGATATTGGCCAGCGAAAACACCATGCCCTGCACGCCGGCAGGGACGCCAATCTGCAACATGCGCGACAATTCGCGCCGGCTGGGCTGTAGGCGGCGGTGAAGCCGCAGCGGCTCGCCCTCGCGCCGCAGCAAGCGCAGCACGAGCGCCGCGCTCACGCCGTGAGCCGCCACCGTGGCCACGGCCACGCCCTCCACGCCCATGCCGCAGACGGCGATGAGAAAAAGATTCAGCCCCGTGTTCACCACGCCTGCTGCGACAAGAATGTAGAGCGGCCGCCGCGTGTCGCCCATACTGCGCAGAATGGCCGCGCTGAAGTTGAAAATCATCATGAACGGCATGCCCGCGAAAATGATGCGCAGGTAGCGCGTGGCCGGGCCGATGATGTCGGCCGGCGTGTCCATGGCAGTGAGAATGGGGCGCGCCGCCGCGCAGCCCGTCGCCATGAGCAGCAGCCCACTCGCGGCGGCCGTGACGAGCGACGTGTCGACCGCGCGGCGTATGCCCGTGGCGTTGTGCTGTCCGATGTGGTTGGCGATGACCACGTTTGCACCCATCGAAATGCCCACAAAAAGATTTATCATCAGGCTGATGACCGGCGCGTTGCTGCCCACAGCCGCCAGCGCCTCGCGCCCGACGAGGCGTCCGGCCACGGCCACGTCGACCGAGTTGAACAACTGTTGCAGGCAGCTGCTCGCCGCCAGCGGCAGGGCAAACAGCAGAATCTTGCCCAGCATCGGGCCGTGCAGCATGTCGATGCGCGCAGCGGTTCCCTTAGATTTGTTTTCGCTCATGTTGTCAGAGAAGATGAGGCCCGTAGGCCGTTCGGTGGCGCAAAGTTACTATTAAATGGCAGGCCGCGCGGGCCGTCCGGCCGGAAATGCTTACCTTTGCCGGACCGTGCGGGCCACTCCCGGCCGCCCGGCAGCCAGAAAAATGCCACGCATAGCCCTTTTCCCCGGAACATTCGACCCCTTCACGACCGGCCACGCCGATATCGTGGAGCGCGGCCTGGCGCTTTTCGACGAAATAGTCGTGGCCGTGGGCTGCAACGCCGCCAAGCGCCCCATGCTCGCCGCTGAAGAGCGCGTAGCCCGCATCAGCCGCCTCTATGCCGGCGATCCCCGCGTGCGCTGTGCCGCCTACGAGGAACTGACGGCCGACTTCGCCCGCCGGACGGGCGCCCGTTTCCTGCTGCGCGGCGTGCGGTCGGTGCGCGACTTCGAATACGAGCGCGACCTGGCCGACATCAACCGCCGCATAGCCGGCATCGAGACCGTTCTGCTCTGCTGCGACCCTGCGCTGGCCGCCCTTTCGTCGGCAGCCGTGCGTGAACTGGCCGCCTGCGGCTGCGACGTGAGCGAATTTCTGCCTCCGGAAAAAACGAATCCGAAAGAATGAAAAAAATACTCCTCGCACTCCTTCTTTTCGCCGCCGGCGCCGGCAGTCTCAGGGCGCAAATCTCCGAGAAAGAAGTGATGGAGCGCCTTCGCAAGCTCCAAATTGCCCATATAGCCGTCTCGCAGCTCTATGTCGACAGCGTATCGGGAGACAAACTTGTCGAAGACGCCATTCGCGGCATGCTCGCCGAGCTCGACCCGCACTCATCCTATACCAACGCCGAAGAAACGCGCCGGCTCAACGAACCGCTCGAAGGCGGCTTCGAAGGAATCGGCGTACAGTTCAACATACTCGAAGACACGCTCGTCGTCATCCAGCCCGTAGGCAAAGGTCCGAGCGAAAGAGTGGGCATTATGGCCGGCGACCGCATAACAGCCGTCGACGGACGCCCCATTGCCGGCGTCAAAATGTCGCGCGACAGCATCATGCGCACGCTTCGCGGCCCGAAAGACACGAAAGTCGCGCTCACCGTGGTGCGTCGCGGCGTCGCAGCGCCTTTGAATTTCGTCGTGAAACGCGACAAAATCCCCGTAAACACCGTCGACGCCGTTTATATGATACGTCCCGGCGTCGGATACATCCACCTCGAACAGTTCGGAGCCACTTCGGGCGACGAAGTGCGCGCGGCCATCGCCCAGCTCCGCAAGCAAGGCATGGAAGATCTCATCCTCGACCTCGAAAGCAACGGCGGCGGCTATCTCGGCGCAGCTTTCGAAATAGCCGGCGAGTTTCTGCCGGCCGGATCGCTCGTCGTCTACACCGAAGGCCGCGCCCAGCAGCGCGCCACCTATGAAACGCGCCACGCCGGCTCCATGCCCGACGGGCGCGTCGTCGTGTTGGTCAACGAATACTCCGCTTCGGCCTCCGAAATAGTCAGCGGCGCGCTGCAAGATCACGACCGCGCCGTCATCGTAGGCCGGCGCACTTACGGCAAAGGCCTCGTGCAGCGCCCCATAGAGCTTCCCGACGGCTCGATGATCAGACTCACCACGGCGCACTACTACACTCCTTCGGGCCGTTGCATACAAAAACCCTACGTCAAGGGACGTAAGGCCGACTACGACCACGACATCGCAAACCGCTACAAGCGCGGAGAGTTCCTCTCGCGTGACTCCATCCGCTTAGACTCCGCCCAAGTCTTCCGCACGCTCGCCAAAGGCCGCATAGTCTATGGCGGCGGAGGCATCATGCCCGACGAGTTCGTCCCCCTCGACACCTTGCAGCACCCCGCCTACTATCGCCGTCTCTCGGCCGGCAACTACATCCACCCGGCCGTGCTTCACTACTTCGACGCCGGGCGCCGGGCGCTCTCGAAGCGCTATCCGGATTTCGACACCTTTGTCCGCGAATACGAAGTGCCGCAGTCGCTCGTCGACGACGTGCTCCAAGCCGCGCAGAAAGACAAGGTCGAGCCCGACTCCGAGGCCGAACGCGCCGCCTCCGAGGCCGAGCTGCGCTTCATGCTCAAAGCCCTCGTAGCCTACAACCTCTGGGATCGCTCCGAGTACTTCCACATCGTCAACGAGCGCAGCGACATCGTGCGCCGCGCCCTCGACGTGCTCGGAAAATAAGCCTCCGCCGACCCCCGAAAGAAAAAAAATGACGCTTAACGACGCTTAGTTTCGAAAATAGTCGTATTTTTGCAGCGCATTTCTGACGAATTGCACACACAGCGTTTGTTCCATGGTGTAATGGTTAGCACTAGAGTTTTTGGTTCTCTCAGTCCCCGTTCGAGTCGGAGTGGAACAACATGCAGCGGGCTTCGAAAAGCTTCGGAGCCCGCTTCGTTTTTGTCCAAGCGGCTTCTGGCCGCGGTTTCCGCCCCGCTCCAGCCGCCAAGGCCCGCATAGCGAAGCGCAACCCCGCAGGGGTACGGACGAAAGCCGGCGATAAGAAAAACTTACTCAGACTAAGTTCGAACTATCCCTGAGTAAGTT
>JAFLUW010000051.1:8663-10141 GCA_022508615.1 Prevotellaceae bacterium
CGCCGCCCTCGCCCTCAGCCGCCCGCCTCAGCCCGTTTCCGCCTCTCCCAATCCATGAAATACCTCCTGCCCGTCGACACTGCGTTTGCCGTCGACACCCCGTTGCTGCGTCTGCGCTTCGCAGAAGCCCCCGTCGCTGCCCCCACACTGCGCCGCTCGGCCGAAAGCGTCAGTGTGCTGCTGCCTGCGGGCTTCGACTGCGCCGCCCATCGCCTTTGGCTCAACCGCGTGCTCGCCGGCGTGCTGCGCCGTCGCGCCGCCGAAGTGCTGCCGCCGCGTCTGCGTGCGCTGGCCGCGCGCCACGGTCTCGCCCCGCGGCGCATCACGATAAAAGACGTCTCCTCGCGCTGGGGTTCGTGCTCTTCGCTGGGCAACATCAACCTTTCGCTCTACCTCATGCTCGCCCCGCCGCACTTGGTGGACTACGTGCTCTGCCACGAACTGGCCCATTTGCGCCAGATGAACCACAGCGCAGCCTTTTGGCGCGAAGTCGACGCCATGACCGGCGGCCGTGCCCGCGCGCTCGAAGCCGAAATGCGCGCTTTCGGCCGCAAACTTTTCGCCGGTGCAAAATTAGCCGCCGCAGCGTCCGTCTAATCGTTCGCTAATCATTACCTTTGCAGCAAATTCACTCTAATTATCAACCAAAACACAAATCGTATGAAGAAACTCTACACTATTCTCTTCGCCCTCGTGGCGGTTCTCGGCCTTTCGGCGCAGAAAACGGTTACTTTCGACGCCACAAAAGACCTCGGTTCCACATCGGGAAACACAACGCCCGATGAAGTGACCAAAAGCGGCGTAACCATTACATCGGACGATGCAGCTTTCGCTACTTCGTCGCAATATCGTTTCTACAAAAACTCGACAAGTTCGATTTCTGCCGCCGAAGGTAATATCGTGAAGATTGAATTTACCTGCTCGGCCAGCGGTACGGCCAATTATGGCCCGGGCAACTTTACGTTCGACGAAAGCGGCGAATACACTTACGAAGCCGCGGTCGGCACATGGACGGGCAGCGCCGCCAAAATAACTTTCTCGGCTACGGGCGCCCAAGTTCGCGCCACGAAGATAGTCGTTACGCTCGATATCGAGGGCGAAGAAGAGCCGAGCGAGCCTACTCCTCCCGTTGAACCCGGCGAAATTTCCGGCACGGGTGAGGGAACAGTGGCTTCGCCCTACGATGTAACACGCGCGCTGAGCCTTATCGAAAACAAGGCGAACGATGCCAGCGCCGAAGTCTACGTAACCGGCACGATTTCCGCTATCGACGAAATCAGCACGCAGTTTGGCAACGCCACCTACGACATTGTCGATACAGCCGATGGCGCAGCGCTGAAAGTCTATCGCGGTTACTATCTCGGCGGCGAGAAATTCACGGCCGAAGACCAACTCAAAGTGGGCGACAAGGTCGTAGTTTGCGGCAAACTTGTCCTTTACGGTACTACGCCTGAGGTAAACACGGGCAACAAACTCTA
>JAFLUW010000051.1:10241-13808 GCA_022508615.1 Prevotellaceae bacterium
GCCGCAGCCGGCAAAGGCCTCTACATCGTGGGCGGCAAGAAAGTGCTTGTAAAGTAAGCCCCGCGCTGCGGCGCTCCGCTCCGCAACGAAACAAACCGGCCGCGTCCCTCTTTCGGGGCGCGGCCGGTTTGTTTCGTGCGCTCTCCGGTCGGACGTCCCGGCCAGCCGTTGCGCGACGGGCAGCTTTGTGACAGATCTTGAAAAGCAGACGTTTGCGCTGCGCAAAACTTACTCAGACCAAGTTCGAACTTACTCAGAGATAGTTCAAACTTGGTCTGAGTAAGTTTTCCCCTATACAAACTTTTCGGCTGCCATACGGATGAAACTTCCGCATGGCAGCCGAAAAACGCACCGCCCGAAGGCAGTTTGAAAAACGAGTCAGCAGGGATCGACGTCGAACACCACGCTCACCCCGCGGCCCGCAGGCCCTTCGAGCGTCAGGCGGCGCGCAGCGTCGAGCGTGCGCCTCACGCCCGACGGCGGAAGCCCGGGCATCACTTTCAACAGCAGCCGGCGGATGTGCAGCGACTGCACGCGGCCCACGGCCGGGCGGTCGGGGCCCAGAAGATGCTCGCCGAAGTGCGGCGCGAGCAGCGTCGCCATCTGCCGGGCCGCAGCTTCGGCGCAATGTTCGTCGCGGTGGCGCACGTAAATCATGATGAGCCGGCACAAAGGCGGATAGCCGAAAGCCTTCCGCTCGGCCATTTGCGCCTCGTACATGCCCCGGTAGTCGCCGCGCACCACTTGCGCCACGACGGGCAGGTCGGCCTGCCGCGTTTGCAGCACGACGATTCCCCGACGCCCCTTGCGGCCCGCGCGGCCGGCCACTTGCGACATCATCTGGAACGCCCGTTCGTGCGCACGGAAGTCAGGTTGTGACAACATCTGGTCGGCTGAAAGAATGCCCACGACGCGCACGCGGTCGAAGTCCAGTCCTTTCGTCACCATCTGCGTGCCCACCAGAATGTCGGCGCGGCCGGCGGCGAAGTCGTCGATGATTTGCCCGTAGGCGTGGCGCGAGCGCGTCGTGTCGAGATCCATGCGCGCGATGCGGGCCCCTTCGAACGTTTCGGCCGCGAGCTGTTCGATTTTCTCCGTGCCCCAGCCCTCGTCGCGCAGCTCCGTCGAGCCGCAGCAGGGACATTCGGCCGGCCGTTCGTAGGACTTTCCGCAGTAGTGGCACACCAACCGCCCGGCACGCTCGTGCCACGTGAGCGAAACGTCGCAGTGCGCGCAGCGCGGCGTCCATCCGCAGGCGCGGCAGGCCAGCACGGGTGCGTAGCCCCGGCGGTTCTGAAAGAGAATGGCCTGTCCGCCCTCCTCGAGCGCGCGGCGCACCTCGTCCGTCAGCCTCGGGGCGAACGCCGTCTTCATGCGGCGCGTGAATTGCAGTCGGCGCACGTCCTCGACCACGATTTCGGGCAACTCGGCCCCGGCGTGTCGTTCGTTCATCTCCACAAGTCCGTAGCGGCCGGCCATGGCCGCGGCGTAAGTCTCTATCGACGGCGTGGCCGTGCCCAGTACGACCTTCGCGCCGTAGCCTCGCGCCAGCATCATCACGGCGTCGCGGGCATGATAGCGCGGTGCCGGCTCCTGCTGCTTGTAGCTCGTCTCGTGCTCCTCGTCCACAATGACCAGTCCCAGCCTTTCGAACGGCAGAAACAGCGACGAGCGCACGCCCACCACGACCCGGAAAGCCTCCTTCCCCGCCATGCGCCGCCACATCTCCGTTCGTTCGGCGTCGGCGAACCTTGAATGATAAACGCCCATGTCTGCGCCGAACACACGGGCCAGCCGTTCCGTGATTTGCGTGGTCAGCGCGATTTCGGGCAGCATCAGCAGCGCCTGACGCCCTGCGGCAATCGTTTCTTCGATGAGCCGTATGTAGACCTCCGTTTTTCCGCTTCCCGTCACGCCGTGAAGCAGGCAGCAGTCTTTTTCCGCCAGCGCCTTGCGCAGCGCTTCGAGCGCTTTCTTCTGCTGCGGGTCGAGCCGGCGCGGCGCCGTTGCCGTACAGCAGGCCCTCGGGCGTATGCGGTCCACGCTTCGCGCCGACAGTCGCAGAATGCCCTTCTCCGTCAGCCCGCGCAGCGCCGCCGCCGTCGCTCCTCTTTCCGTCAGACGGGCGCGCGGCGCGGCTTGCAGCAAGCTCGGGTCGTCCCGTCTCAGCGCCGTTTCGGCCCCGGCCGCTTCCAGAAAGAGGCGCAGCGCTTCAGCCTGTCGCGAACCCTCGCGCCGTGCGGCGAAAAAGCCGTCGAGCCGCGCGCGGTCGAACCATTCGGGCGCGAGTGTCAGCACAACCTCCGTGCGCGGCCGCACCGTTTCGCGCAAATGTTCGCGGCAGACCACGGCCCCGCGCTCCATCAGCGCCCTGACCACGGGCAGCAGGCGCCTTTCGCCCGTCGCCCGTTCCAGCCAGCCCACCGTGCGCGCCTTTTCGCCCGCCAGCGCCGCCAGCACGCCCCGTTGTCGCTGCGTCAGTCCCTCCTCGCCGGCGAAGTCGGCGGCCCGCGCCACGGCCGTTTCGCTTTCTATCCGCATGCCCGCGGGCAGCGCCGCCCGCATCACCTCGCCCGGCGTACACATGTAGTAGCCCGCCATCCAGCGCCAGAAGTCCAGCCCCTCGCGTCTGACCACGGGCGCCTCGTCCAGCACGTCGAGCAGCGGTTTCAGCCGCACGCCGTCCGCAGGCCGCACGTCGTGCACCGCCGCCACCACTCCGGCGTAAGTCTTCGCCCGTCCCAGCTCCACAGCCACGCGCCGCCCCGGCTCCACGCGCCCCTCCAGCCCGGCGGGCACGGCATAGGTGTAAGCGTTCGTGGCCAAAGGCAGCAAGACATCGGCATATCGGGGCATAGCGTAGGCGATTGAGAGAGTGACGCGGCAAAAATACGAAGATTTTCGCGCCGCCGGCCCTTCGCGCCGCGCAGAAATGAAGCGCCGCCTGCTGTTTTCGCCTCTTTGCCCCTCTTCCGCTGCCGCCGCCGGCCCTTCGTGCGGCCGTGCGCGGACATGCCCGAAAGCATCCCGCCGCCAGCTGACATATATAAATACGAACGCGTACGCGCGCGAGGCTTCCGCGCCCTCCGCCGGCTGTTTCGGCGGCGCGTTCCGCCCGCCGCTTCCTGCTGACGCCGAGGAAGTTGCGGCCGTCGTCGGACAAGACCGAACTATCTCAGCGTAAGTTTGGACTACCTCAGCGTAAGTTTTGACTTAGTCAGACTTAGTTTGCATTTGCGCCCGCCGTCCGTGGCCCGAACCGCCGCCGGTCCGGCAAACTTCGTCGCCGCCGCGCCCCACGGCCCGAGCCTTGCGCCGAAAGCATCCGGAAAACGAAAAAGACTTTTGAAAACAAAAAAAGAGAAAAATTCTTTGCCGTTGTTTTTTTTGTGTGCAAATTTGTACCGAGAAAGGAGTCTCCTCCGCCGGCCGCACCGTGCCGCGCGGGCTTGGAGGTTCCGAAAAAAACAGGAAGAACACACTTTAATCCTTTATTTTATTTACTAATTCCTAAACGCAATGAAAAACTTTTACAAATTTTTCATGACGCTGATAGCCTTTGCGGTT
>JAFLUW010000052.1 GCA_022508615.1 Prevotellaceae bacterium
GGTCGGACGATTTTACGCGAAGCAGGAAGGGGAAAAAAGTGAAAAGTTTTCGCTTCGCCGTCGGCCGACAGCGGGCCGTTCGGGCTGAAAATGCTATCTTTGCGCGAAATTACGAAGATGTCTGAAAGAGCGAAAGGCTGCCTGTGCGCCCTTTTCGCCGAAAATCCTCCGCATGCAGTCCGCCCTAACCCTCCGCACTTACTCCTATCGCCAAATATGGCAGGTGGCTTTTCCCATCATGCTCAGCGTGCTGATGGAGCAAATCGTCATCATGACCGACACCGCCTTTCTCGGCCGCGTCGGCGAGGTCGAGCTGGGCGCTTCTGCGCTCGGCGGCATCTTCTATGTCGTCGTTTTCATGCTTGGTCTCGGCTTCAGTGTAGGTGTGCAGATTGTTATCGGCCGGCGCAACGGCGAGGGGCGCTATGCCGAGGTGGGCGACGTCTTCTGGCACGGACTGGTCTTTCTGCTGTTGCTCGCCGGCGCTTGTTTCTTTCTTTTTCAGTGGCTTGCACCGGTATTGTTGCCAGCGATGATTTCGTCCCGCGAGGTTTGCGCAGCAGCTGCCGACTATCTCGATTGGCGCGTCTACGGTTTCTTCTTCGCTTTCGTCAATTCGCTGTTTCGTGCGCTCTATGTCGGGACGACGCGAACGCGTGTGCTGACCCTCAATTCGCTTTTGATGGTTGCAGCGAACGTTGTGCTCGACTACGGCCTTGTCTTCGGCCGTCTCGGTCTGCCTGCCATGGGCATAGGCGGTGCCGCGCTGGCCTCGACGCTGGCTTCGGGTGTGTCGACCTTCTTTTTTGTGGTCTACACCCGCGCCGGTTTCGACTTTCGTCGCTTCGGCCTGTCCCGCTGTCCGGCCTTCCGACCCGAACTGCTGGGACAGGTGCTCGGCATCAGCGTTTGGTCGATGATACAAAACCTCGTGTCGCTCTCCACGTGGTTCTTCTTTTTCCTTGCCATCGAGAGCCTCGGCAGCCGTGCGCTGGCCGCGTCGAACATGGTGCGCTCTGTCTCGGCTTTCACGTTCATGGCCGTCATGGCCCTGGCTTCGACCGGCAGTACGCTGACTAGCAACCTCATCGGCGCCGGCGAACCCGACGCCGTGCGTCCCCTGCTGGCCCGCATCTGCCGCATGGGCTATGCCATACTTGTGCCTGTCTGCCTGCTCATCGCCCTGATGCCTGACGTCGTGCTGGGCATTTTCACCGACCGTCCCGAACTGCTCGACGCCGCGCGCCCGACGCTCTATGTCCTGCTTGCTTCCTACGTGTTCACCGTGGCGGCGCAGGTCTATTTCCAGGCTGTTTCCGGCACGGGAGCCACGCGTGTGGCCTTTGCTTTCGAAATGTGCGCGCTCCTGCTCTATGTCGTCTACATCGCCGTTGTCGTCTACGGCTTCCGGGCCCCGCTGGCCGTCTGCTGGACGGGCGAATTCGTCTATGGCGCCGTAAGTCTCCTTTTGTCCTATCTGTACATCCGCCGCGGCGCGTGGCGGACACGCCGGCTCTGAACCCATGAAAAGAAAAGACAACCAACACGAAATGCTCCCCCTCGTCGACGAAAGCGGCAGGGTGACAGGCCAGGCCTCGCGCGGCCGGTGTCACGACGGGAGCGGCCTGCTTCATCCCGTGGTCCATCTTCATGTCTTCAATCCCTCGGGTGCACTCTTCTTGCAAAAGCGCCCCGACTGGAAAGACATACAGCCCGGCCGCTGGGACACGGCTGTGGGCGGGCATGTCGCTTGCGGCGAGACCGTCATGGAGGCCCTGCGCCGCGAGACGGCCGAGGAAATCGGGCTTACGGACTTCGAGCCTGAACCCGTGGCCCGTTACGTTTTCGAAAGCCGGCGCGACCGCGAGCTGGTTCATGTCTTCCGCACCGTGACCGCCGCGAAGCCCGTGCCGAGCGACGAACTCGACGGCGGGCGTTTCTTCTTTCCGCACGAAATCCGTGCGCGCATCGGCACAGGCTTCTTCACCCCGAATTTCGAAGAAGAATATCTTTCTGTCGTGAGCCATTTTCACGATCTCTCTGCTTCCGAATCGCCCGCCTGACCGTGCGTCATCCGTTCCCGAGGCACTTTGACTTCGAAGTCTTCGGGCAAGGTCAGAGTGAGTCGGCATAAGTTCGACCTGACGCAGTTCCTTTCTCTGCTTTTCCGCTGGCGAACCGCCTGTCTGCCCGCGTTTCATTTGCTCCCGAGGCGCTTTGGTTTAGAACCCCTTGGGTAAGTCGAAAATTAAGCTGAGTAAGTTTGAACTTATAGGGCGTTAGTTTGAACTTAGTCTGAGAAAGTTTTTCTCAACGCAACGTTTGTTTGCTCCGGGCCGCACCGGACGTCTCTTTTTGCTGTTTTTCCCTGTCCGTTTTGCTTATTGTCGGCGAAAATCGACTGGTTTCTTTCCCGCAAAAGGGCTGCTCCCTTTCTTTCCCAAACCTCCGTATAGCCTGCTTGTGTGCATGTCGAAAAAAACGCCGATTTGTTTGGTGATTACGAAAGAACGTCGTACTTTTGCACTCGCAAACGGTAAAATTTGCGATGCACTCTTAGCTCAGTTGGTAGAGCAACTGACTCTTAATCAGTGGGTCCAGGGTTCGAGCCCCTGAGGGTGTACGAAATAAGCCTCATAACCGCAAGGTCGTGAGGCTTATTTCGTAATGGCATATATTTATACAGTAATAGGCCTGACATGAATCTCGGTCTCTCGATCATTTTGCATATTAGACGGCCTATAAAATTTATTTCGTCGATGATGTTTCTCCGTCGTCTGTTTGTCATTTGCATATCAGACTTTCTGCGTATTTAGGTCTTAAAAAGATTTGCCAACCTTGTTTCTGTTGAAAAAAAGAACCCCCGGAAAGCAGATAAACTTTCCGGGGATTCTTTCAGAAATTTTCTAATGCTTATTTAATCTGAACCGTTGCACGACGGTTGTAGCTGTAGGGCGAAATCATATCGACGCCACCAGCTGCAACGACTTCGATGTTGTCGCGGCTAACACCCATCTTGACGAGTTCCTGAGCAACAGCTTCGGCACGAGCCTGGCTGAGGCGCTGGTTGATGGTAGCGTTACCCGTCTTGCTGTCTGCATAACCGGTTACGACAATCTTGCTGCCGGAAGCCTTGGCCGTTTCGACAACTTCCTTAACATTTACGAGATCCTTGCGGCTTGCAATCTTGGAGCTGTTGAGGTTGAAGAATACGCTGGCAGCCGTGCTGATCGTCTTCGTTACAGTCTTGGTCTCGACAACTTTCTCGGCGGGCTTCTGGTTAGCAAGCATGTCGCGGAGACGAGCATTTTCGTCCTGTGCGTTCTTGAGCGAAGCGTTCAGGGCATCCATTTGCTCTTTGTTCATGGCAATGAGGGCATCTACGTCGGGAGTCTTTTCCCAAGTGCACTTGCCAAGGTTGAAAGTCAGACCGAGGTCTGCGCCGACAAGCTTGTCCCAATGACGGATGTGGTACTTTTTGTAATCACCCCAATGATCATTGGGAGCAACATCATTCTCACCTTCGAAAGCAAAGGCGAAGATGTCGAAGAAAATGCTCACATGTTTAGCAACGCGGAAATTGTTGAGGATACCAACATTATAAGTGAAATCGTAGCGATCGTTGCTCATATTTCTCATAAAGCCGAGGCCTACATAAGGAATAAAGTTCCACACACGCTTTTCATTGTAGCCGAAGAACATGTTGGAGAGGTTGAACATCACGTCCTCATGTACATTGAAATACTTAAAGGTCTTGTGATCTTCCGGGGTGTTTACACGACGCATCCAGTGTCCCTGAAATTTCGTACGGAGACCGATGCTCGGAGTGAACCACTTGCCGATAGCTGCGGTGTAGCCGAAAGTTCCGCGCTTCGAAGTGAAAGGAGCGGGGCTCACCGAAGGATCTTCCTGAGAAGAATAAGTGGCGTGATACTCGCCGCCGACACTGATGAACCAATTGGCCCAAAAGCTATTGGTGGCAACGCTGTACTTTTTGCTGGGGACAACAGTCTCCTGAGCAAATGCCGACGCAGAGAAAGCTACGAGGGCGAGTGCAATCATTAACTTTTTCATAAAAGGTTTAATTAAAATGTTTATATCAAGATTTGATTTTGTGTGCAAAAATAAGATTTATATTTATTTTGGCAAAACAAAAGGTAAAAAAATGTAATTTTTCCTGTTGACAGAGGTTGAAAGGAACGTTTGGGACGGCGTCGGTCGCTATATTTAAGCTATACTTAAAATGTATTGAATAATAAGGGTAACGTTGTCTGTGTTTGATGTGCCGGGCGGGCTTAGAGAGTATCTTCAGCCTCTTTCTGTTGGTGAAGGAGCTGAAAGTCTTTTTTGCGAAGCTTGAAACTGTTGGTCAAATACTTGTCTCTTACCACCTGATTGCCTGCAAGTTCTTCCGGTGTTCCCTGAAAGAGAATGCGTCCTTCGAAAAGCAGGTAGGCACGGTCGGTAATGCACAGCGTCTCCTCAACATTGTGGTCTGTAATCAGAATGCCGATATTGCGGTCTTTCAGTTTCCACACGATATATTGGATGTCTTCGACAGCAATCGGGTCAACTCCGGCAAAAGGCTCGTCGAGCATAATGAATTTCGGGTCTATAGCCAGACAACGGGCTATCTCCGTGCGCCGGCGCTCTCCTCCCGACAATTGGTCGCCGAGGTTTTTGCGGACTTTTTGCAGCCGGAATTCCGAGATGAGGCTTTCCAGCTTCTCGCGCTGATATTCTTTGGATCTGCCAGTCATTTCGAGCACCGAGGCAATGTTGTCTTCCACGCTCATTTTGCGGAAAACGGAAGCCTCCTGCGCCAGATAGCCTATACCAGCTTGTGCGCGTTTGTAGACGGGATAGTTAGCGATGTCGATGCCGCCGAGAAACACGTGTCCCTCGTTAGGCACGACCAAGCCTGTCGTCATGTAGAAACTCGTGGTCTTTCCCGCTCCGTTAGGTCCGAGCAGGCCGACGATTTCTCCCTGTTTGACGTCGAACGACACACCGTTGACGACCGTGCGTTTGCCATATTTTTTTACCAAACCTTCCGTGCGGAGCACAAGGGGGGCGTTGTCCATATCGTTTGTTCCGTTTTTCTGCTGTTACGCCTTGTGTTTGCGGAGTTGTTCTCAGATTTCTTCGTTTTCGTAGAGGAAACGTTTGATTGAGCGCTTCGGTGTTTTCTCGAACTCCTGCTGCATGATTTTGAAGCCGGAAATCTGCTCGTACCCGGCTACCATCGTGTTGAGCTCCTTTCGGTTGGCCTCCATTGTGGCATGCAAATCCGAAAGATTGAGTCCGGCTTTTTCGAACTCGTCGTAGTCGGGATGAATCAGGGCATAGAGTTTTTCGCTTTTCTGTATGACTACGCACTCCGAAACGTAGGGCAGTGTATTGAGTTTGTCTTCGATTTCCTCGGGGTAGATGTTTTGGCCGTTGGCGCCGAGCAGCATGTTTTTCGAACGTCCCCTTATATATATATAGCCTTCCGCATCGATTACGCCAAGGTCTCCTGTGTGATACCAACCTTCTTTGTCTATCGTGGCGGCTGTGGCTTCGGGGTTTTTATAGTAGCCGAGCATTACGTTGGTACCGCGCACGAGAATTTCGCCTACGACATTTTGCGGATCTGGCGAATCTATACGCACCTCCATGCGGGGAGCGGCCTTTCCGCACGAACCGGGGCGGAATGTTTTCCAATCTTCGTATCCGATGATGGGCGCGCATTCGGTCGAGCCGTATCCCACGGTGAAAGGGAAGCCCATGCGGTGCAGAAACTGTTCGATTTCGCTGTTGAAAGCGGCCCCGCCGAGTATGACTTCGTAGATGTTCCCGCCGAAAGCTTTGATGAGTTGTTCGCGGATGCGGGCTCGGATGCCATCGTTCACGACCGGCACTTTCATCAGCAGTTTCATGCTTGGCGTCTGCAGTTTGGGCAGCACGTTCTTGCGTATGATTTTCTCGATAATCAGTGGAACGCTGATGACTATGCGCGGCTTGATTTCGGAAAAAGCCTTGAAAACGATTTTGGGCGAGGGTATGCGCGTGAGGAAAAAGACATGGCAGCCGGCCGTAAACTCATAGAGGAATTCGAACATCATGCCGTACATGTGAGCCATGGGAAGCATCGACACCACGTGGTCGCCGATGTGGATTTCCTCGCCCAGCACTCCTTTGGCGAACGCTACGTTCGACCAAATCGCGCGATAGGGGATAATCACGCCCTTCGAGTTCGAGGTTGTGCCGCTCGTATAGTTAATCATTGCCGCTTCCTCGCCCAACGCTTCGCGGTAGCAGATATGCTCGGGGCGGAAGAACTTGGGATATTTGCGTCCGAAGAGTTCGTTGAGGTGTTCGCGAGCTTCGGTCAGTGCCTGCGTGCGGCTGACGAGGAGCATGAAGTCGGGAATGTGCACGATACCCTCCAGATGCGGCATCTTCCCGGCGTCGAGCGTAGGCCATACGATGTCGCCGGCAAATAAAAGGCGGGCTTCCGAGTGATTCACGATGTCCTGCACCTGTTCGGCTTTGAATTCGTGCAGTATCGGGACGGCTACCGCGCCGTATGTCAGCGTCGAGAGAAAGGCAACGGCCCAGTTGGCCGAGTTTCGTCCGCAAAGGGCTATTTTGTCGCCGGGCTTGATGCCGGCATTTTCGAAAAGTATGTGGAGCTTCTCGATTTTGCGGGCTACGTCTTTATATTGCAAGGTGGCGCCGTCGTAGTCGGTCAGCGCGTCGAGATCCCAATTCCTGACAATGCTGTCGCGGAGCAGCTCTGCGAAGTTCGTGTAGGCGTTCATTGGCTGTTGAAATGCTGTTGTGTTCTTTCGCTTTTTTGCGCATTTGACTGCGTTAGTGTGCAAAATTAGCCCATCTCACGCAAACGGCAAAAAAAAACGTTTTTTTTCATTTCTTTGTTGCGATTGCGGCGTCGGGTGTAAGCCGTTTGTGCGGTTTGCGAGGGCTTCTTGCGGCTCGGGAAGCCGTCTGGCGGGATGGTGAATGAATAAAAAGTGAATAAATCGGCGTATTTTGTGAATATATTTGGTCGAATGGCGGAAAAGGCCTAATTTTGCAGCCGAATCGGTGAATAAAAATCGAATATCTCAGCTTATGCAACCAGTCAAACGGCGAAAAATGATCAGACGGCTGCTCGAGACCTATGCCATCGGGTCGCAGGAGCAGATCATGAAGCTGCTGGCCCAGAAGGGCGAGAAAGTGAGCCAGGGCACGCTGTCGCGCGATTTGCGCGACCTGAATGCTGCGAAAGTATTGCTCGGCGGGCAGTATCAATACGTGTTGCCCGGCCACCCGAACCACACGCGCGGCGAGTTTAAGCCCGTGGCGCCCGACTTCATACAGCAGACAGGCTTCGTTAGCATCGACTTTTCGGGGCAGATCTGCGTGATACACACGCGGCCGGGCTATGCCGGCGGCCTCGCTTCAGACATCGATGCGCGCAGGCTGCCGGGAGTGGCCGGAACCATTGCGGGCGACGACACGATACTCGTCGTGCAGCGCGAAGACTGCGGCCGCCGGGAGTTTATCGACCAGTTGGCCACGGCCGTGCCCGGCATCAAAAGTGTTGTGTTGTAGCTGCGGACGAAACGACAGGAAGAAATATGGACGAATACAACGACGGAATCGAAGTGCTGGTGGCTGACGCGAGCCACGAGCGCTATGTAGACGAGATACTACAGACCATTACGGAGTCGGCCAAAGTGCGCGGCTCGGGCATCGCGCAACGTACGCACGAATATCTGGCCACGAAGATGAAGGAGCGCAAGGCAGTCATCGCGCTGGCCGCCGACGGCCGCTTTGCCGGTTTCTGTTACATCGAGTCGTGGCAGAACAAGCAGTATGTGGCCAATTCGGGGCTGATTGTCGTGCCCGACTTTCGCGGACACCATCTGGCCACGCGCATCAAGCGGCTGGCTTTCTCGCTTTCCCGCGTGCGGTGGCCCAAAGCCAAAATCTTCGGGCTGACGAGCAGCGGCGCCGTGATGCGCATCAACACGCAGTTGGGCTATGTGCCCGTGCCGTTTGCCGAACTCACGCAGGACGACGAATACTGGAAAGGCTGCGGCACGCCTGAAGCTCCCTGTTGCATCAACTGCGACGTGCTGGCCCGCACGGGCCGGCGCTATTGCGTGTGTACGGGCATGTTGTTCGATCCGGCGCGCCACCCCGACCGTCCGCTGCCGGCCGAAGTGCCCGACGACGTGGTGCGCTTCGTTCGTCGGGCCGAGCGAATGGAGGACGCCGCAGCCGTAGAAAAACAGTGACTTGCATGGGCGAAAACTTACTCAGACTAAGTTTGAACTAATTCAGACTAAGTTCAGACGAACAGGGAGAAAGTTTTTTCCGTCTCCGGAAAAGCCCGGAAAAACCTTTTGCACCCGAAACGAAATCAATAACAAAAGAACATATTTTTAAGACTATGGCAAAAAAAGTAGTAGTCGCTTACAGCGGCGGCCTCGACACGAGCTACACCGTGATGTATCTCGCAAAGGAAAAAGGTTATGAAGTCTACGCCGCTTGTGCCGACACGGGCGGATTCAGCCCCGAACAGCTCAAAAAGAACGAGGAAAACGCCTACAGGCTCGGTGCCAAGGCCTATGTGACGCTCGACGTGACGCAAGAGTATTACGACAAAAGCCTGCGCTACATGATCTACGGCAATGTGCTGCGCAACAACTGCTATCCCGTTTCCGTGAGCAGCGAACGCATTTTTCAGGCCCTGGCCATTGCCCGATATGCTCGCGAAATAGGCGCCGATGCCATCGCACACGGCTCGACTGGCGCCGGAAACGACCAGGTACGCTTCGACATGACTTTCTTGGTCATGGCTCCCGGCGTGGAAATCATCACGCTCACGCGCGACTGTGCCCTGAGTCGCCAGGAAGAAGTGGATTACCTGAACGCCAACGGTTTCGAAGCAGACTTTGCCAAACTCAAATACTCCTACAACGTAGGTATATGGGGCACAAGCATCTGCGGCGGCGAGTTGCTCGACTCCACGCAAGGACTACCCGAAAGTGCCTACCTGAAACATCCCACGAAGACGGCGTCCGAAGTGCTTGCATTGGGTTTCGAGAAAGGCGAACTGGTGAGTGTGAACGGCAAAACCTACGACAACCGCATCGCTGCCATTCAGGCCGTCGAGGAAATCGGCGCTGCCTTCGCCGTAGGCCGCGATTGTCACGTGGGCGACACGATTATCGGTATCAAAGGACGCGTGGGCTTCGAGGCTGCGGCGCCGATGCTTATTATCGGCGCACACCGTTTCCTGGAAAAATACACATTGTCCAAATGGCAACAATACTGGAAGGACCAAGTATCCAACTGGTACGGCATGTTCCTGCACGAAAGTCAGTATCTTGAGCCTGTCATGCCCGACATCGAGGCCATGCTCGAGAGTTCGCAGCGCAATGTGACCGGTACGGTGACCCTCGAACTCTATCCCTACGGATTCCGCACGCTGGGCGTCGATTCGCCCGCCGATCTTGTGAAAAACAAACTGGGTGAGTACGGCGAAATGCAAAAAGGTTGGACGTCGGAAGACGCCAAAGGCTTCATCAAGGTCGCTTCGACACCGTTGCGCGCCTACTATGCGGCTCATCCCGAAGAGAAAAGGTAATACGCTATGATTAAAATCGGAATTATCGGCGGAGCCGGCTATACGGCCGGCGAACTCTGCCGTCTGCTGCTCAATCATCCCGAAGCCGAGATAGTTTTCGTCAACAGCGAGAGCAATGCAGGGAATCGCATCACCGATGTACACGCCGGACTTTACGGCGAAACGGACTTGACGTTCACCGACGGGCTGCCGTTCGAAGATGTCGACGTCGTATTCTTCTGTTTCGGCCACGGAAAGAGCACGCAGTTCCTTGCCGACCACTATATCCCGGCCGATTTGCGCATTATCGACCTTGCGCAGGATTTTCGGTTGGAGAGCGAAGACAACGACTACGTCTACGGCCTTCCCGAACTTAACGCACTGCGCATTGGCGGGGCGCAACACGTGGCCAACCCCGGCTGTTTCGCCACTTGCATTCAGTTGGGGCTGCTTCCGCTGGCGAAAGGCGGGCTTTTGGACGGCGATATTTCGGTCAATGCCATAACCGGTTCGACGGGAGCCGGCGTAAAACCGTCGGCGACGACGCATTTTTCGTGGCGTTCGGGCAATATGAGCATCTATAAGGCCTTCGAGCACCAGCATGTGCCCGAAATCGTGCAGAGTCTGCGACAATTGCAGCCCGAGTTCTCGGGTTCGCTCGACTTTATCCCTTATCGCGGCGACTTCACGCGCGGAATTTTCACTACCGAGGTCGTTCGGACGGACGCGCCGATAGAAGAAATCGCGGCTCTCTACGAAGATTTCTACGCCGAGGCGCCTTTTACGCACTATGTGTCGCGTGCGCTCGACTTGAAGCAGGTCGTGGGCACGAACAAGTGTCTTGTGCACGCCGAAAAGCACGGCGACCGCTTGCTGATTACGTCTGTTTGCGACAATCTGCTCAAAGGCGCCAGCGGACAGGCCGTGCAGAACATGAATCTCATGTTCGGACTGGAAGAAACGGCCGGTTTGCGGCTCAAACCGCTGGCTTTTTGAGCCCGATGTCCGTATAAAAACAGGAAAGACTAAGAAAAAATGGAACTTTACGACGTATATCCCCTTTTCGACATCGACATCGTGCGCGGAAAGGGCTGTCGCGTGTGGGACAGCGAGGGACAGGAGTATCTCGACCTCTACGGCGGGCACGCCGTCATATCGATAGGCCATGCGCATCCGCACTATGTGGAGGCAATCAGCCGCCAAGTCTCTACGCTCGGCTTCTATTCGAATAGCGTAATCAACACTTTGCAGCGCAATTTGGCCGAAAGGGTAGGGAAGGCCTCGGGCTACGAGGACTATCGGCTCTTTCTGATTAACTCGGGCGCGGAAGCGAACGAAAATGCCTTGAAACTGGCCTCGTTTCACACGGGAAGACGGCGCATACTGGCCGCCGAAAAGGCTTTTCACGGACGCACTTCACTCGCTGTCGAGGCTACGGACAACCCGAAGATAGTTGCGCCCGTCAATGCTTGCGGTCATGTGACTTTCCTCCCGCTCAACGACCTCGCGGCCTTCGAAAGCGAGTTGCGCAAGGGCGATGTGGCCGCCGTAATCGTGGAGTGCATACAAGGCGTGGGCGGTATCCGCATGGCTACGGCCGACTTCATGCAAGGATTGCGCCGTGCGTGCGACGAAACGGGGACGGTGCTCGTCTGCGACGAGATACAGTGCGGCTACGGTCGCAGCGGAAAATTCTTCGCCCACCAGCATCTCGGCGTTCGGCCCGACTTAATCACCGTGGCCAAAGGCATAGCCAACGGTTTCCCCATGGGAGGCGTGCTGATTTCTCCGAAATTCGAAGCCGTCTACGGACAATTGGGCACCACCTTCGGCGGAAACCATTTAGCCTGCGCCGCAGCGACGGCCGTGCTCGACGTAATCGAAGGCGAGGGCCTGATAGAGAACGCCCGGCGCGTGGGCGATTTCCTTTTGTCGGAGTTGGCAAAGCGCAGCGACGTGCAAGTGCGCGGTCGCGGCCTGATGATAGGCATCGAGTACGCCGAACCGATAAAAGCCATGCGCACGGCGCTGGTGAAGCGCGAACACGTGTTCACGGGCGCTGCGTCGACCAACATTTTGCGCCTGTTGCCGCCGCTCTGCCTGTCGATGGACGAGGCGGCCGACTTCTTGGAGCGCCTCGACCGCGTGGCAGGCTGACGCAATCAGCCGCGCATCGGTTCGACGAGCGTTTTCATGCCCTTTATCTTCTCGCCGGCGATGCGGGTAAGCAGATTTTTGAGTTGCGTTCGCGCCACGCTGACATAAGCGTGGGCCGTATGCACCTCGATGCGGCCGATGTCGGCTGCGCGAAGCCCGCCGACTTTGCAGAGAAAGCCTACGATGTCGCCCTTCGAGAGTTTATCGCGCTTCCCGCGCCCGATGTAGAGCGCCGCACAGGCCGGCAGAGCAGGGCGCAGCGGTGTCGCTTCGACATCAATCTCCCCGAGTTCGGAAACGAACGCGGGGATTTTTTCTTCTTCGCTTCTAATGAGATAGATGTCGCCCGTCGCGTTCCAGCGGGCCGTGCGTCCGGCGCGGTGCGTGTGCGTAGTTTCGTTCTCAGGCAGATGATATTGCACCACGGCGCGCACTTCTGGAATGTCGAGGCCGCGTGCGGCCAAATCGGTGGCTACAAGCGTCCGCACGGCGCCGGAGCGGAACTTGTAGAGCGCGCGTTCGCGGCGCTCCTGCTCCATTCCGCCGTGGTATCCCTCGGCCGGAAACTTTTCCTTCTTGAGATATTGCACGATGCGCTCCACGCTTTCGCGATGAGCGGCGAAAACGATTATCTGACAGTCGCCGATATGCGAAAGCAACCGGCCGAGTGTGCCGAGTTTATCTTTTCGCGGCGAACAGACGGCGAAAGTCCGGGTCTTTGCGCTTGCCGTTTCCTCCGGACGAGCCGGTCGGAAGTCGATTTTGAGGAAGCCGGGGTGGAGATGGCGGGTAATGTCTCCGGAATCCGTCGCAGAGGTGACGATATGGCGTATTCCGGCCGGCAGCAAACGAAAAATGGCGGCAATATCCTTCTGGAAGCCGAGCTCTGTGCATTTGTCGTACTCGTCCATCACGACGAACTTTGCGGCCGCACCGTCGATATTCCCTTTCTGCAAATGGTCGAGCAGCCGGCCGGGCGTGGCGAAAACCACGTCGGGACGAACGGCTTTCAGGCTGCGATGTTCTTCCATTGCAGCGCGTCCTCCGGTAACGGCAAGGCTCCTTAACGGCGTTTTCATTTGCCGCATGACGCCTTCGCTTTGCTGGGCGAGCTCGCGGCCGGGAACGATGATTAAGGCGGCGGGGCCGACTTTTTCCGTAGCCTCGCGGGGCTTTTCGCCGGTCAGCGTCGCGACGAGCGGAAGCAGATAGGCGAGCGTCTTACCCGTGCCGGTGGGGCTGAGCAGGACGATGTCGGCGTTGCGGCGCCACGCTTCGGCGGCGGCTTGCTGCATGGGGTTGAGCCCGGCAAGGCCGAGGCGGCTCAGTAGCTGTGTGTACATCGTTTTTGAGCGGGTTATGAGATGCGAAACGGCGCTTTGCCTTCCGGTGTTTGCAGAATGCTCCGAAGGCTGCGGAAATGTCGAGAATTTTTGACCGGGTTTTCGGTCGAAATAGCGCTTAAGCGTCACGCATCCGAGGAATTTTGTTCACTTATGCGGACGAATTGCAAACTTACGGGGCGTTAGTTTCAACTTACTCAGACTAATTTTCAACTTACGCGGCGTTAGTTTTCACTTTTCCGGTTCTTTTTCTCTCGTTTTTCGGGCCAAAATCGGCTGTTAAGCGTCATTTTTCGGCCGAACGGTGCGCAAAGAAAGCCCAAACGTTTGGTGTTTTTCGCTAATACTCAATTTCTTGCGGCGATTTTCGGCTGACGGGCCAAAAATCGCGCGAAACGGGACAAAGATTTCGACGAACGAAAAAACGGGATTGTACAGGCCTTGGGAAATGTAAAGTTTTCTTAAAATGACTTGTTGTCCGGTGTGTCCTGTGCGCCGGAATCTCCGGTTTTCTCGCGCAAAACAAAAAGAGAAGCGGAGCCGGTGGCACCTTGCTCCGCTTCTCTTTCCTTTGGGACTGGCTTTTGGTCAGTTGAACCAGCGCACGTAGCAGAATTCCTGCTTGTGGGCCATATCAGCGTTCTTGGGATACATGCGCT
>JAFLUW010000053.1:0-1202 GCA_022508615.1 Prevotellaceae bacterium
GCCGGAAGCGGCACGCGTCTCGGCGCCGACCGGCCCAAGCAGCTGCTTGCGGCGGGCGGGCGCACGCTGTTGGAGCATGCCGTAGCGGCGTTCGAGCGTTCGGAGTGGGTGGACGAGATTTGTCTCGTCGTTTCCGAAGCCGTGCGGCCCGAAGCCGAAGGCTTGCTCCGCACGGGTCGCTACAAAAAGCTCGCGCGCCTCGTTGCGGGCGGCGCCACGCGCGCTGACTCCACGCGCGCCGCCCTCGATGCCTGCGCGGGTCGCGACGCGGCGCTGCTGGTTCACGACGCAGCGCGCCCCATGGTGCCCGAAGCGCTCATTGCCCGCGTGGCGGCGGCCGTGGCCGAGGGGGCGGAGGGCGTATGTCCCGTGTTGCCCGTGGCAGACACGTTGCTCGAACTCGGCAGCGGCGGCGAGCCGCTCGGACAGCCCGACCGCTCGCGGCTTTTTCGCGTGCAGACGCCGCAAGGCTTTCGGCTGGCGGCGCTCGAAGAGGCTTTCCGGCTGGCGGCGCGCGACGAAAACTTCCAAGCGACCGACGATTTCGGCGTAATGCTGCGCTACCGGCCCGCCTCGCGCCTCGCGACGGTCGAGGGCGAGGAAAATTGCTTCAAAGTGACCTATGTCGCCGACCTCGCACGGCTCACGGCCCTCCTGTCCACTTAGCCCCGCTTAGCACCACTTAACAGCGGGACATATTTGACAAGCGGTGCTTAGCAGCACGGCATATTCGACAAGCGACCACTTAGCAGTGGGGCTTTTTCGACAAGCGACCGTTACCATGTTAAAGTTTCGACTGACGAAATGAACATACTCATCAACTTTTTCAACCGTCCCGAGCCGCTCGCCCGCCTGTGGCAGACCATTCGCGCGGCGCAGCCCGAACGTTTGTTCCTCTATCAGGACGGCCCGCGCTCGGAGCGCGACCGCGAGGCCATGGAGGCTTGCCGCAAGGTGGTGGCCGAGGTGGATTGGCCCTGCCGCGTGGAGCGTTTATACCAGACGAAGAACTACGGCTGCGACCCTTCGGGCTATTTGGCCCAGCGCTGGGCCTTCTCGCAGGTAGACCGCCTCATCGTGCTCGAAGACGACGACGTGCCCTCGGCCTCGTTTTACCGCTTCTGCGAAGAAATGCTCGAACGCTACGCCGACGACCGCCGCGTCTACATCATTTCGGGCATGAACCACGACGAAACGACGCC
>JAFLUW010000053.1:1302-13349 GCA_022508615.1 Prevotellaceae bacterium
CTCATCACGAACCTCGGCGCCGTGGGCGAAGCCACGCACTACACGGCCGCCAACGCCACCCTGCCGCGCGCCCAGCGCCGCCTTGTGGGCATGACGGCGCACGAACTCGACTTTCCGCTGCGCCACCCCACACGCATGGTGGAAGACGTGGCCTACCGCCGCCGCCTCTACCGCACGATGGGCTGGGGGCACCCTCTGCTGAAAGCCTCTCGCTCGGTGGAAGAGCTCCTGCTCAACCTGCGTGCCGGCAACTTCGGCCGCATACGCCGCGCAGCGGCCGCCCGTCTTGCCATACTCCTGCGCGGCCGCCGCTGGGACTGAGCAAACGCAAACTAACGCCGCGATAGTTCGAACTAACACAGACTAAGTCGAACTATCGCGGCGTTAGTTACGCCCTGCAAAACAATGTCGCCGTGCGCCGCCGTACAGGCCGGAAAAATACGGCCGCCGCCGCGTCACAGGGCCGGCCGAAAACCCGAAAACACGCACCCGGCGTGGAAAGACGGCATTTTGGGAAGCAAAGTGTGCCAAATTGTAACATAAAGTGAGCAAAAAGATTCCGAAACGACAAAAATGCAGAAAAGATGACGGAATGAATGGAATTTATCCTCGGCAAATTGTTACTTTCGCCGGTGTGAAAAGACGATTCCCCCTTTACATGTTGAAAAAAATCCTCAGCGTTGCCCTCGTCGCCTGCTGCACGCTCGGCACGACGGCGCAGACGCTCGAGAACACGCCCCAAACGCGCGACATGCTCCTGCGCTTCGACGAACGCTTCGCGCTGATGGACTCCGTCATCTTCAGAAATCCCGTCCGCTCGGCGCAGGCCGACTTGTCGGACTCGGCCGTGGCGAACGTGTCGCGCTTCGAGCGAATCGATGAAATCGACAGAGTCGTCGACGCGCAAATCAAAGCCATGAAGAGCAAGACGGGGCTCGACGTGCGCGGACAAGTCTACGTGCGTCCCGGCGCCGGGCTGAGCTACGACCCCGAAGACCCGCTCGTGGCCTACAACGGAAAGATACAGGCCGAGCTGGAATGGAACATTTTCCACAGCTCGCTCTACAAAAGGGCGAACAAAATCAAAGAATTGCAGCTGGCCGGCGAACTGCGTCAGCTCGACTACGCCCGCGACGACCTCGACGAAGCCGTCCTGAAACAGCAAATCATGATAAGGCTGCGCCACTTCGGCCGGCTGCTCTCCGTGCTCAACCTGCACAACGACAACCTGCAACTCCTGCTCGAAACGCAGCTCTATCTGCTCGACCACGGGAAAATCTCGGGCGACGACATGCTGAAAATCATCAACGAGCAGACCGAACTCGAACGCCAGCTCATCGCGATAAAGGCCGACTCCGTGGTCGAAGCCCTCTTTCCGCCCTCGGCCGTGGCCTATATCGAACTGACCGACACGGCCGGAATCAGAGCCAGCATACGCGACAACGACATCGAGTTGCGCAAACTCGGACTCCGCTACGACCTGCTCACCATTCAGCGCAGCAACATCGACTACCTGCAGAACATGGATATTCTGCCCTTCGTGCGCTTCTCCTACTACAACCGGCAGAACGTACACAACACGCACAACACCGACGTCGGCATCTCCTTCAAAATACCCCTGACCAGAGAAGTCTCGAAAAAACGCCGCGCCATCGCCGCCGAGCAGGACGTCGTGCGCTACGAGATGCAGCAGATAGAAGACGACGTGCACAAGGATTTGCAAATCAAATTCCACGACCTCGAAATCTACAACGAGAACATCAAGGGCGAACACCTCCGCATGCAGAGCCTCAAACGCTTTCTCGACATGCGCACCCACAGCTACGGCAACGTCGACGGCGAATACTCGCGCATCAACCGCCTGCAAGAATACAACTCCTATCTCCAGGCCTGGGAACGCCTGCTCGAATACGTCTACCGCCGCGACCTCATCCTCATCGACATCCAGCGGCGCCTGCTCACCGAGCCCGTCAGCAAATACATCACCTTCAAAGAACTTAACTGAAAGCCCAAACTGAACTATGCAATCTTTCAGCTTCCGCTCCAATTATAACGAAAATCAGAACGTCGAGGAACTGATCAAGGAACGCACCCGGAAAATCGCGCGCCAGCAAATCATCTTCGCCATCCTTCTGCTCATCGTCATAGCCCTTCTCATATGGTACTGCGCCCGTAAGACGATTTACGCAGAGTTCGACGGCTATGTACACACCGAATACAAAGACTACCGGGCCATCGACGACATCTACGTCTTCGACCAGTACACCGAAGAAGGCGACATCGTCATGCCCGGCGACACGCTCTATTCCTACACCTACATCAGCATGTTCAACTCGAGCGGCGTCGGCGCAGAGCCGCAAATCGTCATCAACGACCGCAGCCTGCAGTTCCAGCGCGACAACTCCTATGCCGACGCCAACGTGCTGAGGGTGCGCATCCGCGAGCTGGAAGCGCAAATCGCCCGCGAGGACAACAACATACGTTTCGGCATGACCGACAACTCCCACAAAATGGACCTCGAACGCGAGCTGGCCGAAGCCCGCGCCCAGCTCAGAAGCACGCTCAACAAGGCCTGGCGGTACGGAAAGTCGCACAACGGCAGCGAAGCAATCGGCGCCGCAGCCCAATACGGCATCAACTTCTCGAGAGAACAGTTCGATCTCGACCATTCCCTGCGCCAACTCTACGAAGCCAACGCCCCGATTATTCGCTACGCCCTCGCGCAGGACACGGCCATCGTCACGAAAATCTGGGCGCCCCCCTTCTCGCGCGTGTTCAAAAAAGAACACATCCTCCAGCTCGAAGATCTGAGCTACGAAAAGAGCAACGTGCAGGTCATCGGCTGGGTGCCCACACAGGACATGGGCAAAATCAACAATAACACCCGCGCCGAAATCATCGTGAACGACGATGTTTCCTTCAGAGCCTCCGTCCAGCTGCTCGGTGCCCGCACCGAAGACCTCCCCGAAGAGCTTCGCAACAACCTTTCGCACACCTACACGGCCATTATGGTCGTATTCCGTCCCGACCGCGACCAGGAACTCCCCCTCTGGGCCGTCGTCGACCGCGTTCCCGTGCGCATCCGCATCAAGAACTATGACAACGGCCGCCGAAACGACGGTTCCGACTACTGGTTCATCAACAATTTCGGCCTGACCGAGCTATCCGAAAAACTCTGGCTCAAACAAAGAGCGAAAGAGCATAGACGCTATCGCTACTATCGGCACGGAGTCCACCACGAAGAACCGGCCGAGCGACCCAAGCCCGCCTTCCGGTACAGAAAGTCCGCTGCAGCCAGCCGGCAGCAGGCCGCCCCACAGCACAAGCCCGCTGCAACGCAATCAAAACCCGCCGCCGCGCAGCCCCGGGCCGCGGCAACCGCTCCGGCAGCAGCTCCAGCCGCCGCACGTCCCGCGGCAACGGCAGGCGCACAGTGAGCAATCGTCGAACACAACGAACTTAAACGGACACAGCACCAATGACAGCCAACCCGTACAAAATCATTACCAATTCCAGAAAGCGCAACATACTCGTCGTCGACCGGCTTTTCCACATGAGCTCCATGAAAGACCTGGATGACTCCGACTTCGACGCGATTTTCGTAGACCTGACCTACCGCTCCTACGAGGAAACCCGTCTCGCCATGCGCTGGGTTTCGCCTTTCCGCGTGGGAAAATGCTTTCTCAAACCCTGGTATGCCCACAGCGACCTGGCCGACTCCATGTACGCCTCGACCGAGCTGTTCGACGGCTTCTGCGAAACGCCTGTCGACGAGTCCTTCGCCGATTTCATCGAAGAAGTCTACCGCAACATATCCAAATACGGCATACAGCAGGAAATCACCGTCGACCCCGACGCCACGTCGAAACGTCTGGCCAACCTCGTCAAATTCAACCTCAGCCGCGGCGAATTAACCTACACCAATTACGCCGTCAAAGGCCTCTCGACCGGTTTCCACAAACTCTATATGAACGTTTACAACAACATAGAGTCCCTCCGGCTCGAGGAACGCCTGAAATTCGTCCATAAAATCGAAGAACTGGGCTACGCCGAGCGCTACCGCCTCATTGACCGCATACACGTCTGCCCCAAGTGCAGCGATTCCCACCTGCTCTTCATCGAGTGCTGCCCGAAATGCAACAGTTCCGACATCCGTCAGGAAGCCATGCTCCACCATTTCCGCTGCGCCAACATCTCTCCCGAGTCGTCCTACTTCAAAGACGGCGAGCTCGTCTGTCCCAAGTGCCGCCGCACCCTTCGCCACATCGGCGTAGACTACGACCGTCCCGCCACCGTCTACAACTGCACCTGCGGCAACACCTTCATGCGCTCGTCAATGAAGGTATTCTGCACCAACTGCCGCACCACCTCCACGCCCGACGAACTTCTGCCCGTCGACCTGCTCGAATACAAATTCACTCCGGCCGGCATCAAAGCTTTCGCCACCGACGAAGCCATCTATCAGATCGAAAGCAACGAAATCTACTCCGGCCGCTCCACGTTCGAAAACTTCTGCGAGTCCATACGCCTCTTCAACCACATGCCCTCCTACGTCAACGACGTCATGTTCATCTTCCGATACCATTATCTCTACGAAGGCACAAGCGAAGACGCACAGATTTTCGACTCCATGCGCGACGTCCTCATGAACAACGGCACCCTCAAACTCGCCAACAACAACGACAACTTCTACGTCATGCTCGTTTCCCACGCCGACAACGTCGACGCCGAGTATGCCAAAACCAAAAAAAGTCTCGACCGCATCTTCCGTGAACTCTCCGACAGCAACGACGAATTCGACGCCCGCTGGCTGAAAACCTACAAGTATACGCACGATGCCGACCCCGAAGAATTCATCCGTGAAATAGTCGAACACGTTGACGATGAAAAACTTGACGAACTTCACGAGGGAGGAATTTGATCCCGGCCCCGAGTGAGCCACGCTGCCCGAACCGATTAAAACGCCGCAAACACCAGCCCGTTGGACCTTTTAGCCGAAATCCTCCAGAGCGCGCTCCACGCCTTCAAGTGGATCGTCGACAGCGCCATGATGATGTTCTACGACATCGAAGTCTGCTTCGCCCGCAACGTCAGCATGGACACGCTCCTTTCCGTCTACTGGTACCTTTTCCTCATCGAGCTGCCGCGCTACTACCTGCTCGAAATCTTCGTCAGCATCCGCTACGCCGTCCTCAAACCCTTCCGCCGCCGTCTCGACCAAAAGGCCCGCTTCGTCCTCTTCTCCGAAAATCCCCTCGTCACCATCCTCGTCCCCGGCAAGAACGAAGGCAAGAACATCTTCACCCTCATCGAGTCCATACACGAGCAAACCTACCAGAACTACGAACTCATCGTCGTCGACGACGGCTCCGACGACGCCACCCCGTACATCTGCCGCGACCTCGAGAAAAACGGCTACATCGACCTCTACCTGCGCCTCGAAGAGCGCGGCGGCAAAGCCGCCGCCGCCAACCTCGGCGCCCGTTTCGCCCGCGGCAAATACATCGTCCACCTCGACGCCGACTCCTCGCTCGACCGCGACGCCATCGAAAAAATCCTCATCCCCTTCTACACCGACGACCGCGTCAAAGCCGTCGGCGGCTGCGTCAAAGTGCGCAACGCCCGCTACAACATCTGCACCTCGCTCCAAGCCCTCGAATACCTGAAAACCATCATGGTCGGCCGCATGGTCACGAGCGAGCTCGGCATCTACCACATCATCTCCGGCGCCTTCGGTGCCTTCGAGCGCGAAACGCTCGAAAGAGTCGGCTACTGGGACATCGGCCCCGGCCTCGACGGCGACATCACGCAGAAACTCCGCAAAGCCGGCCACAAAGTCGTCTTCGCCAACCAAGCCGTCTGCATGACCAACGTCCCCAAGAGCTGGACCCGCCTCTACATCCAGCGCCGACGCTGGTCGCGTTCGCTCGTTCGCTTCCGCATGCGCAAACACTTCGATATCCTCGTCCCCAACCGCAACTGGCGTTTCATCAACTGGCTCTCCAACATGGAAAGCATCTTCTACGACTGCATCTGCAACTACCTCTGGTTCTACTACCTCCTCGGCCTGCTCTTTACCTACACCGAGAAACTGCTCGAAATCATGGTCGTAGCCTGGATCATCCGCCTGCTCTTCACCATCATCGCCTTCGGCGTCATCCTGCTCGTCACCGAGCGGCGCCGCGAAGAGTTCCATCTCATCAAATACCTCCCCCTCTCCACCTTCTACACCGGCTACTTCCTGCGCGTCACGCGCTTCATCTCCTACACCACCGAATTCTTCTTCTTCCGCTCCTATCGCGACAGCTGGAACCCCCGCAAAACCTCCGTCTGGGCCCAGGCCGAGCGCAACTGAAGCCCCTCGGCCGCACGGAGCGCCGCGAAAGTCCGGATAACCCAGCGTAAGTACAAACTAACCCAGCGTAAGTACAAACTAACTCAGCGTAAGTTCAAACTAAGTCAGACTAAGTTCAAACTTTCTCAGACTAAAAATCTTCCCCTTCCCGCCGCCGCCCGCAAAGCCCCCGCCGGCCGGCCGCAAAGCACAAAACAACCCCGCAAAGCCACGAAAAAAGCCCCTTTCGGCGCCAATCGCCCCTAAAAACACGGTGATTAACATCTTTTAACATTCGGAAAACGAGAAAAACAACAAAAAATATCTAAATTTGCCAACACAATAGCACAAAACAGCCCTTTCTGCCCCGCCCGGCGAGGCCGAAACAACACGAAAGTCGCGAGACGAGCCGCCTGCCTTCGGACATCCGACCCTCCCACCCCTTTCTCCGAGGTCGCCCGGCGCATCCTCACCGCGGCTTTTTGCATATAACACCCGAAATAATGGAAAGAAAAATAGGCTTCATAGGACTTGGATATGCCGGCTTCCCCATGGCATACATGTTCTCCCGCCACTATAAAATAATAGGCTACGATTGCAGCGCCGCGCGCATAGCCGAGCTCAACGCCTGCCGCGACCACACGCTCGGCGTCGCGCCCGACGAAATCCGCCAGCTGCTCGACAGCGGCTCCGTCCTCACCGACGACCCCGAACAGCTGCGCGCGTGCAACTTCTACATCATCACCGTCCCCACACCCGTCGACGAAGCCAACAAGCCCGACTTCGCCTGCCTCCTCTCCGCCAGCCGCACCGTCGGCAGCGTGCTCGGTCGCGGCGACATCGTCGTCTACGAGTCCACCGTCAATCCCGGCGCCACCGAAGAAGTCTGCGTCCCCGCGCTCGAAGCCGCCTCCGGCCTCAGCTACGGCCAAGACTTCGCCGCAGGCTACTCCCCCGAGCGCGTCAACCCCGGCGATCCCGTCCACACCCCGCGCAACACGGTCAAAGTCGTCTCCGCCTCCACGCCCGAAGCCCTCGCCGTCGTGCGCGAAGTCTACGGCACCGTCGTCGGCACCGACCAAATTCACGCCGCCTCGTCCATCAAAGTGGCCGAAGCCTGCAAAGTGCTCGAAAACACCCAGCGCGACATCAACATCGCCCTCATGAACGAAGCCGCCAAAGTCTTCGCCGCCATGAACATCAACACAGGCGAAGTCATCGACGCCATGAACACCAAGTGGAACGCCCTCGGCTTCCGCCCCGGCCTCGTCGGTGGCCACTGCATCTCGGTCGACCCCTACTACCTCATCGAAAAAGCCGCCATGCTCGGCGTCGACACCCGCCTCATGAGCGCCGCCCGCCACATCAACAACTCCATGGCTGACTTCGTCGCCCGCCATACGCTCGACCAACTCATCCGCCGCATGCAGCGCCCTGCCAACACCGCCCGCGTCCTGCTGCTCGGCCTCACCTACAAAGAAAACTGCCCCGACATCCGCAACACCAAAGTCAAAGACATCTACGACAGCCTCGCCAGCTGCCTCGACGACATCACCGTCCTCGACCCCTGGGCCGACCCCGCGCAAACCCGCGCCGCCTTCGGCATCGACGTCGTTTCCCAGCTGCCCGCCGGCACGCAATACGACGCCATACTCCTCTGCGTCTCCCACGACGACTTCCTCCGCTTCGATTTCCGCTCCCGGCTCGCACCCGGAGGCTTCGTCTACGACATAAAAGGCGTAATCCCCCCTTCAACTAATGACGAATACACAATAATAAAACTATAAACCATATCTCAAACCCATAATTATTATGAGAAAACTTAATCTGAAAATTTGGGCTCTGTGCAGCATGGCGTTCGCCCTTGCTGCCTGCTCGGACGAAGACACCGCGTCCACGTCCCAGAACGCGCCCGCACAGTCGTTTCTCACGACACGGCTGAACGTGAAGAGTTCCGACCAATCGCGTGCCAACAGCGTCGACACGTGGACAGAAAACCACGGCGAAGACGCTTGGAAAGCAGGATTGCAGTTCACGACTCCCGCTGATGCAACAGACTGCACGAACAGCAACTTTGACAGAAACGCCAAAGTGCTCGTTATCCCTGCCACCGCCACAGGCACTATAAGCCTCGGCTGGGCCAACCTCTCCGATGGTGCCGCCATCTATGTAGAAGGAAACATCGAAAGCATCACCGATTTCAACGCCAACGGAACCGTTAGCCTCTATGTTTGCGAAGATGCATCTTTGAAGTTCGGCCCCACCAACGGCAACTGGAACGTTTACAACAGCGGTAACCTGACGCTGAACTCGTTCAACAACATCAACAACGTCTACAACAACGGTTACCTGAACTTCGACGAAGGCAATCAATGGTGGACGCCCGAAAAGAACGACATCCCCAACAAGATGAACATCTACTCGGCGGGCGGTGTAGTTAATTTCGCCAAGAGCACCGACCTGAAAGCCAACCTCGACATTCACAACACGGTATACGCAACCGGCGACCTGAAGATCCAGAACACCGAGGCTCAATACGTTTGCGCAATCGAAATCGACGGCAACCTCGACGTGACGGATGGTCATCTGAAGACGGCTTACATCAAGGCAAACGAAATCAAATTCGACGGAGCAGAGATCTATCTCTTCCCCAAAGCCTACATTGAAGCCAACAAAATCTCCATGCCCAACAGCTTCAGCGCTATCCATGGCTACGAAGGCTCGACCGCCCTTGTCGAGGCAGCCAATGAATTCTATTTCCGCAACTACAATAACTTCGAGAGCGCTTTCAGCGGAAACATCTACTTCAAGACCGCCGGCAAGATTGACATCGAAGAACGTCTGACGCGCGAAAATGGTCAGGTAGACAACGTTTCTACGACCTACAACAGCGTTGCAGACTACATTGCCTCGCAGAATGGTCAGGCCGTTGCCGATCGTTTCACCAACAGCGACAACAAAGGCGTAAGAGGCTGCAAGAGCTACGGCCCGAACACGCCCGAGGAACCCGGCACGCCCGAGGAACCCACCGGTCCCAAACTCGTGGAAATCGGTAGCATCGACGCGCCCGACCACGACCACGACGCCGACAAGGGCAACCCCAACCGTCCCCACCTCTCGGCTACGTGCATCGACTACAAGGACGGAACGTTCTACGTGTCCTACCACATGCGCGGCGGCTTCCAGTCCGGCGAGCACTATGGCGGCGACACCTTCGACAAGGACGGCGTAGAGGGTTGCATCGAAACTTGGACGCTCGCTGACAACGAGCTGAACAGCACCGAAATCAAGCTCGGCCACTACATGTGGACCAACGCATTCGACTTCAACCACCTCATCCTCGACGGCAACAACATCGTTACCGTAGGCCACCTCGCCGACAAGGGCGCCATCATCGGCAAACTGCCCAACCCCTTCACCAACGTCAACGCCGACGCGAACAACGTCGACACTTGGTCGGCCGAGTTCAGCTACAAGTACCTCACGACCGACGAACCCCTCATGGACGGCTCTGTGCGCATCGATTACAAGAACGCCGGCGACGGCAACTGCGTCATCAAGAACGGCAACGAGTATTTCGTAGCCACCTACGCCGGCTACGGCAAGCTCGACAGCGAGTTCAACCGCATCAAGGACGCTGCCGGCAACGTAGCCTTCGTTTCGACGCCCGGTTCGGCCAAGCACCTCATTGAGAAAGACGGCGACATCGCAGTGCTCTACCTCGACAGCCGTCCCGAAACCACGGCCACGGCCACATCCACGGCCACGGTAGCCACGATTTCCGCCGGAGCCTATCCCTTCGGAGGCACGACCACGGCCCTGCCCAGCTTCGTTCAGCCCATCGACGGCAAGAACGTGCTCGCATGGAACGGCACGAACCTCTATGCCTGCCTCGGCAAGGGCGGTCTCAGCGTGAACGGCGAAGTATACAGCTTCGGCGCCGAAGGCAAGGAGCCCGTGAACGGCGTAGCCACCGACGACGAATACGTATACGTAGCTTCGGGCAGCCATCTGCGCGTGCTCGACGTGACGACGAACGAAGAAGTAGCGAAAGTCGCAATCCCCTACATGTCGGCCAACTACATCAAGGTGGCCACGGTCAACGGCGAAAAGTACATCGCCGTAGCCTTCGGCCAAGCCGGCATCAAGGTTTACCGCTTCGAGAAATAATCCGCCCTGCGCGATAATCCGCAAGACGCCGGCTGCAACGCCAAAAGGTTGCAGCCGGCGTCGTTTTTGTGCCGGACGGCGACAAGCCCGATGAAAAAAGTTTGCCGGAAAATCGTAACTTTGCAGCCGGCACGGACAAAGACCGACGCAGCGGCGGCTGAAACTAACCCAAAGAAAGTTCAAACTAACACAGCGTAAGTTCAAACTAACCCAAAGAAAGTTTCGCCCGACGCAGCGAAAGTTTCGGCCGCCCGCGGCCGCAGCCGGGAATACGAAAAACAACAAACAACATACAGACAATGAACTTTGTAGAAGAACTCCGGTGGCGCGGCATGCTCCACCAAATGATGCCCGGAACCGAAGAAATGCTCCGGGAAGGCATGGCCACGGCCTACGTAGGCATAGACCCCACAGCCGACTCGCTGCACATCGGCCACCTGTGCGGCGTGATGATGCTGCGACACTTCCAGCAGGCCGGCCACAAGCCTCTCGCCCTCGTGGGCGGAGCCACCGGCATGATAGGCGACCCGTCGGGCAAAAGCCAGGAGCGCAACCTGCTGACCGAAGACGTGCTGCGCCACAACGTGGCCTGCATCAAGGAGCAGCTGGCCCGCTTCCTCGACTTCGAAAGCGACGCGCCCAACCGCGCCGAGCTGGTCAACAACTACGACTGGATGAAAGGCTACACCTTCCTCGACTTCGCCCGCGAAGTGGGCAAACACATCACCGTGAACTACATGATGGCCAAAGACAGCGTCCGTCGCCGCCTCAACGGCGAAGCCCGCGACGGCCTCTCGTTCACCGAGTTCACCTACCAGCTGCTGCAAGGCTACGACTTCCTCCACCTCTATCGCACGAAAGGCTGCCGATTGCAAATGGGCGGCAGCGACCAGTGGGGAAACATCACGACCGGCACCGAACTTATTCGTCGCACGCTCGGCTCCGAGGCCGAAGCCTTCGCCCTGACCTGCCCGCTCATCACGAAAGCCGACGGAAAGAAGTTCGGAAAGACCGAAAGCGGCAACGTTTGGCTCGACCGCCGGCGCACGTCGCCCTACCGCTTCTATCAGTTCTGGCTCAACGTCGCCGACGACGAGGCCGAGCGCTACATTAAAATCTTCACCTCGCTCACGCACGAAGAAATCGACGCCCTCATCGCCGCCCACCGCGAAAACCCCGGCGCCCGCGTGCTGCAAAAGCGGTTGGGCGAAGAAGTGACCTGCCTCGTCCACTCGCGGCGCGACTACGAGGCGGCCGTCGAGGCCTCGCAGTTGCTCTTCGGACGCGCCACGCGCGAAAGCCTCGAGCGGATAGACGAAGCAACGCTGCTCGACGTCTTCGACGGCGTGCCCACGTTCGAAGTGACGCGCGCCGATGTTCTCGGCGCCAAGGCCGTCGACGTGCTGGCCGGCCTCACGCAATGCTTTTCCTCGAAAGGCGAGATGCGCAAGCTGACGCAAGGCGGCGGCGTGAGCATCAACAAGGAAAAACTCGCCGCTTTCGACCGCGAAATCACCGAATCCGACCTCGTGGGCGGCAAGTA
>JAFLUW010000054.1 GCA_022508615.1 Prevotellaceae bacterium
TATGGGCGGACTTTACTGCCTCGTGCTGACTTCGGCGTTCATGTCGCTGATGTTCCCCACCATTTACGGCATTGCGCTCGAAGATGTCCGCCGCGACACGACGCTCGGCGCGGCTTTCCTCGTTATGGCCATTGTCGGCGGCGCGCTGATGCCCCCGTTGCAGGGCGCCATCATCGATTTGGGAACGGTCTGGGGCTTTCCGGCGGTCAATATCTCCTTCATTCTTCCGTTTTTCTGCTTTTGCGCCGTGGCGCTCTACGGCTATCGCAGCGTTCGACGCGGCCGGGCGGCTGTTTCCTGAACCTTGCGGCGTCGTGAGCCGTGTTTCGCATGCGGCCGGAGGCCATAGATTTGTCAAATTATTTTACAATTTTGCGCTTCGTGGCTGGCTTGTGCGTAATCTTTTTTCATGCTGTCCCGCGAAACGCCGATTTTCGGCTTTTCCCGCAGGAAAGCGCAATCCGGTGCAAATCAAAAAGATGCTTTCCGCAAACTCGTTGCGCTTTCCCTTTCGTCCGGCAGAAATGCTGCTTTTCGGGGCGTAAAACACCCTGCGAAAACGGAAACTATCCGCCCGTTAGTTCAAACTTTCTCAGACTAAGTTTGAACTAACGGGCGGATAGTTTCAACTTGTACGGCGAAAGTGCGTCCTGCCAACGCATTTTTGGGCCGCAAGCCCGTGTTTCTTTTCTGGAACGCTCCGGCCGTTTGTCAAAATTTTTTACAAAAAGGAACCGGGACAGCCTGGGCGGAAAAAACGGGCCTCAGGCTTCGATGGAACAGAGGCCGTGCATGACGGCATAGAGGGTCAGGCCGGCGACATTGCGTATGCGGAGCTTTTCCTGCAGGTTTTTGCGGTGGGAAATGGCTGTCGTGACGCTGATGCCGAGGCGTGCGGCAATCTCTTTGTTGGTCAGGCCCTGCACGATGAGCCGAAGCACGTCTAATTCGCGTGCCGTCGGCCGGTTGGGGCTTTCGGGCAGAGTCTTGGCGGCCTTGCGGTGGGAACTGTTGCGGGCCATCTGAATGATGGCGGCTGTCAACTCGTCCTCGGGACGGCCGATGTCGAGCGTATGATAGCCTTCGAGGCCGGGAGCGTAGACCGGATAGTCGGCAGACGAGAGCGTGACCAGCACGATGACGCGATGGCGGCGCGCGGCGAAGAAGTCTTGCGACTGAAGCAGGATGCCGGGCGTGACGAAGTAGTGAAAAAACTCTTCTCGGTCGGACTCCGGAATCTCCGTCAGCGAGGGAAATACGGCAATGCGGGCCATGGGGAGGATTTCTTCCAATATGGCGCGCAGTCCGGCGCAGACCAGCGTGTTGGGCGAAACGATAGCGATGTGGGGTGTGGGAAAAGCGTGCATACAGCGGGAGATAACGGGACAGAAGCGTGCGGTTGTATCCGGCAGATCAGACCTTTGAGGCGTAGAGCGGAGCGGTTTGTCCGGCAGTGCAGGCTGGAGCGGAAGTTGGCCGTATGCACATGGACGGATTGCGGCGTCGGCCGGCATCGGCACGGGCTTTGCAAAGACTTCAGCCTTTGCCATGCCCATTCGGCGGGTGTCAGCAGCTGCGCCGCAGGACTACGGCCGAACGTGCCGGCAGATAGAGCATCAGCCAGCCTTTGCCGTCGCGCTTCAGGAGCGGGTCGAAGTTCGTCAGGTGGCGCACACTGTCGTCGGCCAGGCCGTTTCCGCCGAATATCGTGGCGTCAGTGTTGAGCACCACGTCGTAAGCGCCTTCGGGCACCATGAAACCGTAGCCTTCGAACGAGCGGACGGGGGAGAAGTTGAAGACAAAGACGAGGTCGCCGCGCGAAAAGGCCAGAATCTGGTCGCCGTCGTTGTGCCAAATCTCTGTAACGGGCCTTTTGTTGAAATTCTTTTCTGCTCCAATCAGGCTGAGCATGGCCTTGTCGAAGTCGCCCAGATAGTGGTAGCACAAATCGGCATTGTCCACCAGGTTCCATTGCCTGCGGGCGTACTTATGGCTCCAACCGTTGCCCTCGCGCGGGAAATCAATCCACTCGGGATGTCCGAATTCATTGCCCATAAAGTTGAGATAGCCGCCGCCCATGGTCGCAACTGTGGCCAAACGAATCATTTTGTGGAGCGCAATGCCGCGATGTGCGCGGTCGTTTTCGTCGCCTTTGCGGAAATGCCAGTACATGTCTGCGTCGACAAGGCGGAATATCAGGGTCTTGTCGCCTACGAGGGCCTGGTCGTGGCTTTCGGCATAGGAAATGGTCTTTTCGTCAGTACGACGGTTGGTCAGTTCCCAGAAAATGCTCGACGGTTTCCAGTTTTCGTCGCTTTGTTCTTTGATAGTCTTGATCCAATAGTCGGGAATGTTCATGGCCAGCCGGTAGTCGAAACCGTAGCCGCCGTCTTTGAACGGCGAAGCAAGGCCGGGCATGCCGCTCACCTCTTCGGCGATAGTGATGGCGCGGGGATTGACTTCGTGAATGAGAAGATTGGCCAGCGTGAGGTAGGTAATGGCATTGTCGTCCTGATGGCCGTTGTAGTAGTCGGCATATCCGCCGAACGATTCGCCGAGGCCGTGGCTGTAATAGAGCATCGAAGTGACACCGTCGAAGCGAAATCCGTCGAAATGGAACTCCGTGAGCCAGTATTTGCAGTTGGAGAGGAGAAAATGTATGACTTCATTCTTTCCATAGTCGAAACAGAGGCTGTCCCAAGCGGGATGTTCGCGTCTTTGGCCCTGATAGAAGAACTGATGCGGGTCGCCGCAGAGATTGCCGAGGCCTTCGGTCACGTTTTTCACAGCGTGACTGTGCACGAGGTCCATAATGACGGCCATGCCGTGGGCATGCGCCTCGTCGATGAGCGCTTTGAGCTCTTCCGGCGTGCCGAAACGGCTCGACGGTGCAAAGAAAGAACTTACGTGGTAGCCGAAAGAACCATAATAAGGGTGTTCTTGTATGGCCATGATTTGAAGACAATTGTAGCCGTCGGCGATGACACGCGGCAGGACGTTCTCGCGGAACTCATTGTAGGTTCCTACTTTTTCGGCATCCTGGGACATGCCTACATGACACTCGTAGATAAGTAACGGATTCTTTTGCGGACGGAAGGATTTCTTTTTCCACTCGTAGGGTTGCTCAGGTGCCCACACCTGTGCGCAGAAGATTTTGGTCTGCTCGTCTTGTACGACGCGGGTGCACCATGCAGGGATACGTTCGCCGCTGCCACCTTTCCAATATATGCGAAGTTTGTACAAATCGCCGTGCTTCAAGGCCTTTCCGGGCAGTTTGATTTCCCAATTTCCACTGTTGCCGACGGGGTGGAGCGCATATGCTTCGCTCTCGCTCCAATCATTGAAATCGCCGACGAGAAAAACTTTTTCTGCCGACGGCAACCATTCGCGGAGCACCCATTTCCGGGGACTGCGGTGCAGACCGAAATACAAATGGCCGTCTGCAAAATCGCCAAGCGAGCCTTTTCGGCCGCAGAGTTCTCCAATTTTATCAAGCACATGCTGATGACGGCCCTCGATGGCGGGAGCGTAGGGTGCAAGCCACGGGTCGTTTTTCAAAAGTCTGAGAGTGCTTTTCTTTTTCATGGTAGAAAATGAAATGTAGGATTAACAAATAGCGTTGCTGTTTTGACGCGGTTATTTTTGGATACGTCCGTTTTTATATACGCCCTTTTGTATGACATTTCCGTTGCGGTCGTATTCGGTAAATTCCCCGTCACGCACGCCGTTGGCGTATGATCCGTCGAAACGTTTGCCGTCTTTATCGATTTCTATGCATTTGCCGTGTTTTTTTCCGGCAAAAAACTGTCCGTTGTATTTTTCGTTGGATGCGGTGCGCAGGATTCCTTTTCCGTCCATTTGGTTATCTTTCCAGTTTCCCTCATAAACATCGCCGTTTTTCCAGGTATAGGTGCCTTGTCCGTTGCGTTTGTTATTTTTCCACATACCTTTATAGACGGCACTGCCTTTCCATGTATAGGTTCCTTCGCCGTGAAGTTCTCCGTTGAGGAAATGACCGTTGTATGTATTGCCATTGGCAAACTTGAGAAAGCCTTCTCCCGTACGTTCACCTTTCAGATACTGACCTTCGTAGACATCGCCGTTCTTTGATTTGCAAATGCCCTTTCCATCCTTTTCATCGTTGCGCCAGTCACCGGTATATATTTCTCCGTCGTCGTAATAGAATGTGCCGTGTCCGCTGCGGACGTTCTGTTGCCACTGACCGTCGTACTTGTTGCCGTCGTTCCAGTCGAAAATTCCTTTTCCGTGCTTTTTGTCGTCGGCCCACTGGCCGTCATAATATGCACCGTTTTTATAAGTGTAACGTCCTGTACCCACACGTTTATCTTGTTTCCACTGTCCGGTGTATTTGTCTCCGTTATAATAGTACATGGTGCCTTCGCCCTCCTTAAAGTCTTTGTACCACAATCCTTCGTAGCGATTATTGTTGAGCATGTAGTATGTGCCGCGGCCGTGCTGGTAATCGTTAAGCCACTGACCTTCGTAACGCTCGCCGTCAGCAAAGGTAAAAATACCTTCACCGGAACGTTTGCCTTTGATGTAGTCACCTTCGTAAATATCGCCATTCGGCCAGACAGTTCGGCCTTTTCCATGCGGCTTTCCGTTCATCAGTTCTCCGGAATAGACGCCGCCGTCTTTGAATGTGTATGTACCGACTTGGATTTTTTGTGCAAAAGTCAGGCTGCAAATGAGGCAAAATATGCAGATAGAGCTGATTGTCCTTGTCATAAATTATAAATAAAAAATTGGAAAAATGTTGTTAACTGCATTTTTTGAGAAATTCCTCTGCTTTTTGCAAATCTTCGGGCGTATCGATACCAATGGTCTCGATATCTGTCTGTGCTACCCGTATTTGATAGCCGGCTTGCAGCCAGCGGAGCTGTTCGAGACTCTCGGCTTTTTCAAGCGGACTCTGCGGAAGTCGTATGATTTCGTTCAGAACATGTGTTCGGTAGGCATACAATCCGATATGTTTGAGATACGTGTGGTATTTCGCCCAATGATTTTCATCGACTCCGCGCAAATAGGGAATTACGCTGCGGCTGAAAAGCAACGCGTTGTTGTTTGCGTCGCAAACGACTTTCGGTGCATTCGGATTTTGTATTTCGTCTATGGAAGTAAACGGTTTGACCAAAGTTCCTATTTGTACCGAGGCATCATCGAAGAGTCGGATGACAGTTTCGATTTGCCGGATATCGATGAAAGGCTCATCGCCTTGCACATTGACCACAATATCTGGCTGAATTTCGATTTTCTCCAATGCTTCGTGGATACGGTCTGTCCCACTTTTGTGATGTTTGCCGGTCATGATGGCTTTTCCGCCAAAAGCTGTGACACAGTCGAATATACGCGAGTCGTCGGTTGCGACGAAAGCCGGGATACATGTACTTACGCGCTCTGCAACATGTTGTATGATGGGTTTCCCGCCAAGTATAGCCAAAGGTTTTCCAGAAAAGCGGGTCGAGGCATAGCGTGCCGGTATGATGGCAATGGCTTTCATTGAATTAAAGACTTTATTGTATATAGCTTTTCCTGATTAGTCGAAAAGATGTTCATTTTCATCTGCGGAACTGCCCGGTTTGTTGCCGGAGAAGTCTGCCTCGGGCTTGTCGTTTTGCTCGTCATCGTCTGTTTGTCGGTCATGAGGGTGTACGATTTCGAAATCTTCGTTTTCGGAATAGCCGAGTCTCTTGTCCCGAAAAACTTTCTTCATGTAATATGCCCAAATGGGCAGAGCTGTGGATGCGCCTTGGCCGGTTGCGGTGTTGTAAAAGTGAATGTCCCGGTCTTCTCCGCCAACCCAGCACGCCGTGACGAGACGTGGAACGAAACCGACGAACCATCCGTCGGAATTACTGTTTGTTGTTCCTGTCTTTCCGGCAATCGGGCCGGTCAATCCGTAGCGGTGGCGCAATCGGCCGCCGGTTCCGTAATCAATGACGCCCCGAAGCATTTCGATCATATCGTATGCACATTGCTCGCTGATAACTTCGTTCATGCGGGGCTGAAATTCCGCTACGACATTTCCGCTCGAATCTTCAATTCGCGTGATGAGCATAGGGCTGCATCGTATGCCTTTGTTTGCGAACGCAGTGTAACCGCTGGCCATCTCTCCGACAGTGATGTCGCACGGACCGAGGCAGAGGGCCAGACTCGGGTGTATTTCGGGATTGGCCACACCGAATGCCCACAATAAGTTGCGAAGGCGGTATCCAGTGGGGTCGGTTTGATACATGAGCTCTGCCGTAACCCAATTGTTGGACTGGGAAAGGCCCCATTTCAGTGTCACTTCTTCGCCGTAGCGCGATTTGCTCCCGTTTCGGGGCGTCCATGTCCCTCCGCCTACGTGGTAGGTGCGTTGTGTGTTGAGAATAAGGTCTTCAGGCGTGCGTCCGTCTTCTATGGCCAGTGCATAAACATAGGGTTTCATGGTGGAACCCACTTGACGCCGGCCGACCATGGCCATGTCGTACTGAAAATGTGCAAAATTCAAGCCTCCGACGTAGGCTTTGACGGCGCCGGTTTTCGGGTCGAGGCTCAACAATCCGGAACGCAGGAAACTTTTGTAATATCGTATGGAGTCGAGCGGCGTCATCGTGGTGTCGACTTCGCCGTGATAGGTAAATACGGTCATGGGCGTGCGGGTCCGGAAAGCCTGGGCTATTTCCTCTTCCGTCGCTCCCTCGGCTTTCATCGTGCGGTAGCGGTCGCTCTGGCGCATAGCCTTGTGTAACAGTGTCTGAACCTTTTCTGCCGGCAGATTTGTGTAGGGAAAGTTTGCACTGGTGCGGCGCTGTTTGTTGAAATCGGGCTGCAGTTTTTGTACGACGTGGCTGTACATCGCCTCTTCGGCGTAGCGCTGCATGCGACTGTCTATCGTAGTATAGATTTTCAGGCCGTCGGTGTAGATGTCGTAGCGGGAACCGTCTGCTTTCGTGTTTTTGTTGCACCATCCGTAAGCAGGATCGTTCTCCCAGGCAATGGAATCTGCGTAATACTGGTCGTTCTGCCATATGGCATAGTCGCCCCGCCGCGGTTTTTCGGCCATAAGCCGCCGTCGCAGGTATTCCCGCAGGTAGGGCGCCTCGCCCATTTTGTGGTCGACCCGGTGAAAGCGCAGTCCGAGCGGCTTTTCGGCTAGTTCCCCGTATTCGGCTTCACTGAGCATGCCGTTCTTGACCATTTGGTGGAGCACGGTGTTTCGCCGGTCTGTGCATCGTTCCGGTGAGCGCACGGGATTGTAATACGACGGGTTCTTGCACATGCCTATCAGCATGGCGGCTTCTTCATAGGTGAGGTCTTTCGGAGATTTGGAGAAATATACGTCGGCAGCTGTCTTTATGCCCACGGCGTTGTGCAGGAAGTCGAAATAGTTGAGGTAGAGCACGAGTATCTCTTCTTTCGTATAGGTCCGCTCCAGCTCTACGGCAATTACCCATTCGATAGGTTTCTGCATAAGCCGCTCCATTGTGGAGGAGGCAATGCCCGAATACAGCTGTTTGGCCAGCTGCTGCGTGATGGTGCTGCCGCCTCCGGCGCTCTTGCGGTGCATGATTCCGCGCTTCACGATGGCACGTATCAAGGCGCGCACGTCGAAGCCGGAATGGCTGTAGAATCGTTCGTCCTCGGTGGCGATAAGGGCTTCGAACACGGCCGGACTGATGGAGTCTGCGTCGGCGAACACGCGATTTTCCTGCCGGCTCCATGTGCCAAGCAAGTGTCCGTCGGCCGAGAGCACTTGCGAGGCGTAGCGCGAAATGGGACTTTGCAGCTCTTCGATGTCCGGCATATATCCGAGCCAGCCGGCGCGAATGGCCGACAAGACAAGGATTATCGCGGCAATCGCTGTCGCGAGCAGCCCCCAGAGCGTGTATATGATTTTCTTTTGCATGAAATCCGGATGGGTGTGTAGACGAAGCAAATTTACAAAACATGCGGCAGGTTGCCAAGTTCATTTGCGCTTTTCTGCCGGTCGTTGTGCACTATCGGCCGCTTGGTGAAAACTAACGCCCTGTAAGTTTAAACTGACAGGGCATTAGTTTTTTGTTTGTTTTACAGCGGATTGCAAAAGTGCGGTCGATGCTGTGCGGACAGGGCTTCGGGCTGTTCTCCGGCCATGAAAAGATTGCGGTCCGGACGGTAAGGCGTCCGGACCGCAGGGCTGTTGTTGTGGTATGTGCTATAACATGCTGTTCGTCACATGATTCCTCTCTCGCGAAGCTTCTTTTGCCAGTTCCATGCCGAGGAAAGGGCTTCTTCGAGTGTGTGTACGGCTTTCCAGCCGAGTACATTGTTGGCCTTGTCTACGTTTCCCCAGACTTTTTCGATGTCGCCTGCGCGGCGGGGAGCCACTTTGTAGTTGACTTTCACGCCGGTGCACTTTTCGAACGTGTTGAGCAGTTCGAATACGCTGACGCCGTTGCCTGTACCTACGTTGTAGATTTCCACCGGTTCGGTGTTCTTTCCCTCGACGATGCGGGCCATTGCGGCGACGTGGGCTTTTGCCAGATCGAGCACGTAGATGAAGTCGCGGATACACGAGCCGTCGGGCGTATCGTAGTCATCGCCGAATACGGAGAGTTGTTCGCGGATGCCAATGGCCGTCTGCGTGATGTAGGGAATGAGATTGGCCGGTACGCCATTGGGCAATTCGCCGATGATGCCGCTCGGGTGCGAACCTATCGGGTTGAAATAACGAAGCAGTATGGCCGAAATGGGCGCGCCGCTCTTTACGTAGTCCTGAACAATCTCTTCGTTGATTTGTTTCGTGTTGCCATAGGGGCTTTCCGCCTTTTTGATGGGGGCTTCTTCTGTGACGGGCAAGTGTTCCGGGTCGGGTTGCCCGTAAACCGTGCACGATGACGAGAAAATAATGCCTTTCACGCCGTAAACCGGCATGATTTTGAGCAGATTGATGAGCGATACGAGGTTGTTTTCATAATATTTCAACGGTTGCTCCACGCTTTCGCCCACAGCTTTCGAGGCTGCGAAATGAATGATGCCGCAGATGTCCGGATGTTTCTTGAAAACATCTTCCAAAGCGGGCAGATCGCAGCAGTCTACTTTGTAAAAGGCCGGGCGGATGCCCGAAATTTGCTCGATGCCGTCCACTACGTCGGCATTGGAGTTCGAGAGATTGTCCACAATCACGACATCGTAGCCTGCAGCCTGCAGTTCTACTGTGGTGTGCGAGCCGATGAAGCCCGTTCCGCCGGTTACGAGAATGGTTTTCTTCATAACATTGATTTATTGAATGAGGTTAAATAATGGATTCTGATATGGAAATCAGGGATTTCTTGCTGATAGAAGGTCGCCGGCCGGCAAATCTTGTGTTCCGCTTTACAGACAGTCTAATTTTCTCATGCAGTGCGCCATGCGTCGCAGTCCTTCCAGCATACGTCCTCGTGGACAGGCGATATTGATGCGCAGAAAGCCCTCGCCGGCTTGCCCGTAAAGCATGCCGCTGCTCAATTTTACGCCAGCCTGCTGTTCCAGGATTTCGGCCAGTGTGTCGCTGTCCGCTTTCCAGGCGCTGCAGTCTGCCCAGACAAGGTAAGTCGCTTCGAGCGGTGTGATTTTCATTTGCGGAAGCTCTGCTGCGACAAATTCGCACAAGGTTTTGTAATTCTGCCAAATGTATTTGCAAAGTTCATTCAGCCATTCTTCGCTTTCATCATAAGCTGCCATCAGGGCGAGAGGGCCGAAAGGATTGACATCGCACACTTCGTTGATGTTGATGGCGCGGTTGATACGCCGGCGCAGGGCGGTATCCCGGCATACGATGTTGGCAATTTGCAGTCCCGCTGTATTGAACGATTTCGACGGTGAACTGAGGATGATCGCCGCTCCGGAAATCGTTCCGAACGGCACGTATCTGTTCCCTTCGTAGGTCAGTTCGCAATGTATCTCGTCGGAAATCACTTGTATACCATACCGGTCGCATATTTCTGCCACGCGTTGCAGTTCTTCCTTTGTCCACAGTCGTCCGGTCGGGTTGTGAGGGTTGCAAAATAGCAGCACACGGTTGACTGCGTCCTGGCAAAGTTGTTCGAGGTGGTCATAATCGATTTCGAAGCGGCCGTTTCGGTTCATCAACGGGTTTTCTGCAATGCGGCAACCGTTATTGCGTATGCTGGAGAAAAAGCAATTGTATGCCGGCGTTTGCAGAATGACGCCGTCGCCCGGCTGTGTCAGTGCTTTCAGCACGGCTGAAGCCGCTGGTACCACGCCTGTGGTATAAAGCAGCCACTCACGCTCGATATGCCAGCCGTGCCGGCGCCCGAACCAGTGGATTATGCTGTCGTAATAGGCTTGAGGTACGCGGGTGTAGCCGAAAATTCCATGTTCCATGCGTTTCCGCAGCGCTTCTCGTATGGCTGGTGAGGCTTGAAAGTCCATGTCGGCCACCCACATGGGAATTGTTTCGCTTTCCGTGCTGTCCCATTTGTAGCAATTCGAGCCCCGCCGGTCGTGTGGACTGTCGAAGCCGAATTTGTCGGGCGGTACTGTGTCGTTTGTCGGATACTGTGTCATGGTGGTCAGTGTTGGAGCGTCAGGAAAGGGTGGGGCAGATCGTTTCTCCGGACGGAGTCTTGCTTCGGTCAATAATCCGGCAATCGGCCGGCTGTTTGATGTTCTCGTCGAGGGTCACGGAGCCGATTTCATCGGCTGTAATGCAGCCTGACGCCGGATTTTTGATGTTCGTAATGCGTCCTTTTATGTCGGCTTGCAGCGTACTGTATTCGAAAGTGCGGTCGCAGTCAGGCCCGAACGTGCATTCCTCGAGTATAAGGCCGTGTGCGTAGCAAAGGGGCTGTTCGCCGGTGATGTGGCATCGCACGAGACGCAGGTTCTTTGAGTGCCAGCCCAAATACTCGCCGTCGAGCACGCTGTCGTAGATTGTAACGTTCTCCACTTCCCAGAAAGCGTCCTTCGTCGTTATTTTAGCATTGCGGATTTCCACGTCTTTTACATATTGGAACACGTATTTCGAGTCGCTGGTCAGTCCGTCGATGCAGATGTTCTGACTGAACATGAAGGGATACGTACCGTTATGCAGTTCGAGATTGCGTATTTTGATGTCGCGGCAGCGCCAGAAAGTTTCGTCGGCGTCGTGTATCACGACATTCTCAAGTTCAAGATCCTGCATTTCGCGAAACATTTTGGGTGCTTCAATGACGGTATCTTTCATCAGGAGCTGGTCGCTGTACCAAAGGGCCGAGCGTCCGCCTACGGCAAAATGGCAGCCGATAACTTTGAATCCGTGAACGTGCCACAACGGATAATTTCCTTCGAATCTGCATTTTATAGCCTCTATATTGCTGCATTCCTTCAATGCACTCTCTCCTTCGAGAATCGTTACTTCTTCAAGGCGTAAATCGTGACTTTCGAAGAGCGGACGTTCCCCGCCGAAAGTTTGATTTTTGATTGTCTGCATAGTTTTTGGTCGTTTTGTGTCGGGCAGCCCGCTTCAGGGACGGCGTGTCAGTATACGGTTGTTTTTTCCAAGCAGTTGGCGGCCAGCATGTCGCTTACCTGGAGCAGCGCCACAAGGGGATGGGCGTCCATGGCCGAACGGTAGGAGTAGGACATGCCGCTGCCTTGCGGCGCCATCTCGAACATGCCCATGTGCCAGCGTATGGCCAGCAATTCGTGCTGCTGCAGCCGCAGGAACCAACCGACAATCAGACACGATTTTTCGCCGTGTCCGAAAGGAAACTTGTCTTCTACGACATAGCCAGGATAGGTCACCCATCGTCCGTTGTCATCTTTCCTGAATCGCTCCGTCGGTTTATAGAAATGAACTTTGCAGAGGTCGTGGAACAGCGCTGCGATGGCTATGCTCTCTTCGGAAATTTCTTTTTCGAATGCCGTGAGGCCCTCCTGCCTTTTCGGCTCGAGCCAAGTGCGATGCAGGTGGAGCGCGGTCTCGAAGACATTGATGGAGTGGCGGCAAAGGCCGCCGGCTTCGTTCAGATGGAACGATGCGCTCGACGGTGCGGTGTAAAAATCGCTTTTGTCAAGATAGTCCAGAAGCTTGTCGAGCCCCTCTTCGTCGCGTCGGATATACTGCCGGCACAGTGCGATGTATTGTGTTTTGTGTCGTTCGGTTTCTTCGGGAGTCATGTTGCTGGGCGGGTGGGTAAAGAGGTAATGCGGCGGTTATGGCTGCCATGCAAAGTTATGAAAAATTCGGTATCCGCCCTTTCCTTTTTGTGCAAAAAGCGTCTGTCGGATTTTTTTGCGGCTTAATGAAAACTTACTCCCTGCAAGTTCAAACTTAGTCTGAGATAGTTTGAACTTGCAGGGAGTAAGTTTTCATTTTCTCAGGATGGTCTTTTCCAAATGGTTACAAAAGGCCTTTCTGACGGCCCGTACGTGCGCTTCCGGTAAGGCTTTCCAGGTCGGAATTGCGGGCGGCTCAGTCGAAAGTCAGCGTCCGGCTGCCGTCGGCCTCGGTCGCGATGCGCACTTTCACGCAGTCTTCGGGCAAAATGTCTTCTACAATCTCGGGCCATTCGATCAGACAGAGCCGGCCGCTGTAAAAGTAGTCCTCGAAGCCCAAATCGACGGCTTCGGCCGAAGAGCGAAGCCGGTAAAAGTCGAAATGATAGACCGGATCGCCCGTCGCGTCGCGATATTCGTTCAGAATGGCGAACGTAGGCGAGTTGACGGCGTCCCCGATGCCCAGATGGCGGGCTATGGCGGCCGTGAATGTGGTTTTCCCCGTGCCCATTCCGGCATAGAAAGCCACCACTTTCCGCCCACCCAGGGCTTGCAGGAATGTTTCGGCTGCCCGGGGCAGCGCATTGAGGTCGGGAATGGAGATTCGGATCATTTGCAAAGAATTTTCAGCAGGACGTCGGCCACCATCTCGGGCGAAAGGGCTTTCATGCAGCGCAAATCGCCGAAGCGGCAAGGCTTGTTGCCATAAATCGAGCAGGGACGGCAGGGCAGGTCGGCCTGAATGTTGTCGGCCGGAGACTGTCCGAAAGCGGAGAAGCCGGCATGGGGATGTGTCGGGCCCCAGAGTGTGACGACTCGCGTGCCGGTGAGCGCGGCAAGGTGTGCATTGCCCGAATCCATGGAGAGCATGCAGTC
>JAFLUW010000055.1 GCA_022508615.1 Prevotellaceae bacterium
CTGAGTAAGTTTGAACTATCTCAGACTAAGTTCAAACTTACTCAGACTAAGTTTTCCGGCCGCCGCTTTCTCGCGAGTTTCGCCGCGCAAAACACAAAAAAAGTTAAGACAAACATGGCTTTTACGGGATTTTGTCTTACTTTCGCGGCATAAATCCCGCAGCCTATGATATAAAATCGACACAGACATAAGGAAAAAGGCGTTAACTTAGATTCTTGCTTCTGAAAATCGGCAAAATTAGACGAAGTACACAAGAGTAAAAGTTGAACGCTCACGCCGTTGGCGTGGGCTTTTACTCGTATATGTGTACATGGTGTTTGCCGATACCTCAGAAGCATAGATGAAGTAATCAGTCCACGTTTTCTTTTTCTGTCTTCCCCCGGCTTTGGACTGAAAACATCCCGAATTACGCAGTCATTCAAACAAAAAAAATACGCAACAGACAATGAAAAAGAAAATCGCACTCGCATGCGCCCTCCTGCTCTCGGGCGCGAGCCTGTCGGCCCAGAAAATGACGGAGACCGTCTATCTGAAAAACGGCAGTATCATTCGCGGAACCATCGTCGAGGAAGTTCCGGGCCAGTCCGTCAAGATACAGACAAAAGACGGCAACGTTTTCGTTTATCAAATGGGCGACATCGACCGCATAGCCAAAGAACTGACTGCCTCTCCGGCCTCCGTCGGCAAATACGGCCACGGCCACCGCGGATTGGACTTCAGCGTAGAAGGCGGCGTGGCCCTTGGCCGCAACGGAAGCGTAGCCGGCATGGGCGGAGTCGAGTTAGGCAAGCGCTTCAACCAGAATTTTTACTGGGGAGTCGGCTTGGGCGTGCTCAGCGGCAATGGAGCGGATGCACATATGCCTATCACAACTACGTTCAAGACCTTATTTCCCGTCACCGCCTCGGGCATTGCGCCCAACATCGCCTTTCGCACGGGCTTTGTCTACAACACAGGAAAAGACAAGACTGTCGGCTCGGGCAAATACAAAACAACTATCGAGGCCAAACACGGTTGGGAAATCGACTTGCTGCCCGGCGTGCAGATTCCCCTGAACCAGAAAGTCGACTTCAACGTCAACCTTGGCTATCAGTGCGGCATCACGTTCGGCGGAGGCGGTGCCGGCCACGCTTTCCTGCTGAAAGCCGGCTTCGGCTTCCACAAACCTTTTGAACGACGGATATCGGCAGGGAAAACAAAAGAAAAAACAAAAGAAAACAAAGAAAAAACACCAACTCGCGATCGCGGCTTGCAGTATAGCATAGAAGCAACAGGCGGAGGTGGTGAATCCACTAATTTCAACTTCGGCTTTTTGTTGTCCTACAAATGGAATCCCAACATTTCCGTCGGTATCGGCTATCAAACTAATGCTTCCATGACAACCAATGATATATTCACATATTCTGAAACATACGACAAAACTAATGTTTATAAAGATGACGTAACCGGAGCCGCACATGTTCTTTTTCTCCGTGGTCAATATCGCTTGACCGACAAGAAGTTTTCTCCATTTGCTTCTGTCGATATTGGCTTCCGCAAATACATTTTTGATGTCGTATCAGACTACTATTCCAATAACAACGGCTATACTTACGGCAATTTTTTTTATGAAGAATGCCCTTATCTGATTTCCTCCGGATTTTTGTTTACTCCGGCTATCGGCGCTTCGCTCAGAACGACGAACAACTCTTACTTGGAGTTTAAGGTGGGATATAATTGCACCAGCGGACTGAAAGCAGTGAAGGATCATCAGAGTTATCAGATAACCCCTACAAGAACAGAAGAAAACGATTTAATCATAAAGAAAAAAGGCCTCGGAAACTTCTTCTTCGGCATCGGCTTCACGCATACGCTGAAGTGGGGAGCCGGCATTCGGGACAAGGTGACCGACCGGTACAACAAGACGAAAGCCAAACTCTCGAAAAAGAAATGACGGACGCACTCCGTCGCGACACAGCGGCCCCGCATCGCGCGATGCGGGGCCGCTCTGCGTGCATGGGGCGGCGAAACACGGCGTTAGCGAAAACTTAGTCAGACTAAGTTTTTCGTCCGTCGGAGCCATTCATTATCAACGCTTTGCAGCGCACGAAAAATCCGCCCCTTTCGGCGCGAGACGGACGGTCTGCGCGCCGAAAGGGGCGGAGGGCGAAAAGCGGGCGGCCGACGAGGGCCGCCGCAGGGTCAGGACTGGCGATAATCGGCCAGTGCGTCGGGCGTGAGCGAGAGAACGAAGGCGTGATGACGGGCTACTTCGGACTCGACGAAGCGGGCGTAGACGCGAGCGGACTTGCCGAAGAGTTCGGGAGCCTCCGAGGCGTTGCGCGAAAGCAGATGGAGCATAATGACGTCGGCGGCCATCTCGACAAGGTGGCGTGCGGCGAAATCTTGCAACTCTTGGCTGCCGGCTTCCTTGACATGGGCCACGGCTTCTTCGTAGCGGTCGGCCAAAACTTTGGCGCGGGCCACGAGGGGCGCGACGTCGGCCGAAACCTCGGCCTGTTCGAAGTCGCGCATCTGGGCCAAATAGGAGCCGTTCGTGACATAGCGAATGGCAGCCACGACTTGCAGCTGCGTAGTGCCTTCGTAGATGTTCGTAATGCGGGCATCGCGGGCATAACGCTGAATGGGATAGTCCATCATGAAGCCCGAGCCGCCGTGAATTTGGAGTGCGTCGAACGTATTCTGGTTGCAATACTCCGAATTCATGCCTTTGGCCAGCGGCGTGAGCGAATCGGCCAGCTTAGCATAGGTCTTCTGCTCTTTTCGCTCGTCGGGTTCGAGTTTTCGTTCGCGCGAAATGTCGTCGAGGGCTTTGTAGATGTCGACATAGCGGGCGCACTGGTAGAGCAAGGCGCGGCCGGCATCGAGTTTCGCCTTCATCAGGGCGAGCATGTCGTAGACGGCGGGAAATTCGATGATGGCTTTGCCGAATTGTTCGCGGTCGCGGGCGTAGGCGAGGCCTTCGTTGTAGGCGGCCTGCGAGAGACCGACGCTTTGGGCGGCGATGCCGAGCCGCGCGCCGTTCATCAGGGCCATGACGTACTTGATGAGGCCCAGTTTGCGCTCGCCGCAAAGCTCGGCGCGGGCGTTTTTGTAGACCAACTCGCAGGTGGGCGAACCGTGAATGCCGAGTTTGTGCTCTATGCGGCGCACGTCGACGCCTCCGTCGCGCTTGTCGTAGATGAACATGGAGAGTCCGCGGCCGTCGGTGGTGCCTTCTTCGCTGCGGGCCAGGACAAGGTGCAGGTCGGCGTCGCCGTTCGTGATGAAACGCTTCACGCCGTTGAGCCGCCAGCAGCCTTCGGCCTCGTCGTAGGTGGCTTTGAGCATCACGCTCTGCAAGTCGCTGCCGGCATCGGGCTCGGTGAGGTCCATAGACATGGTTTCGCCGGCGCAAACGCGGGGAATGAAGCGCGAATGCTGGTCTTCGTCGCCAAATTCGTAGAGCGTTTCGATGCAATCCTGCAAACTCCAGATGTTTCCGAAGCCGGCGTCGCTCGCAGCCACGAGCTCGGCGCACATGGTATAGGGAGTAATCGGGAAATTCAGGCCGTCGTAGCGCCGCGGCATGGTCATGCCGTTCATTCCGGCCTTGACCATGGCGTCGAGGTTGGCCTGCGTGCCCGAAGCGTAGCGCACGCGGTCGCCTTCGTGGTGCGGACCTTCGAGGTCTACGCCTTCGGCGTTGTCGGCCACGGTGGTGCCGGCGATTTCGCCCACGACGTCGAGCACTCGGTCGTAGGAATCCATGGCGTCGTCGAAGTCGAGCGGCGTGTAGTCGTAGTCGTTTTTGTCGCGGAAGCCCCGTTCTTTGAGTTCTACAATGCGTTTCATGAGCGGGTGGTTCAGCTCGAAGCGCAACTCGGGGTGGTCAGTATAATTGTTTGCCATTGTTTTGAGTATTAGCGGAAAAGTGCGCCGTTTCGCCGCATCGGCAGCCGCCGGGCGGGCGAAAGCGGAGCGCAGACGCGGACTTATTTGCTGTTTTGCTTATAGAATTTGATCATCTTGGGCACAACCTCCTCGACCGAGCCCGTTATGACGTAGTCGGCCAGCTGATTGATGGGCGCATCGGGGTCTGTGTTGATGGAAATCACGATGCCGCTCTCTTTCATGCCGGCTACGTGCTGAATGGCGCCCGATATGCCGCAGGCGATGTAGACTTTCGGACGCACGGTCACGCCTGTCTGGCCGATTTGCAGGGCATGTTCGCAGAAACCGGCGTCGACGGCGGCGCGACTGGCGCCTACTTCGCCGTGCAGCTCGTCGGCGAGCTGCCGAAGCAGGTCGAAACCTTCTTTGCTGCCCACGCCGTAGCCGCCGGCCACGACAATGGGCGCACCTTTGAGGTTGCTGTCGCTCTTTTCCACGAAACGTTCGAGCACACGCACCACATAGTCGGTTTCGGGCACGAATCGGGCTACGTCTTCGTAGACGATTTCTCCATTATAATACTCTGCCACTTTCTCGGCCTTCATTACGCCGGAACGAACCGTGGCCATTTGCGGCCTGTGGTCGGGATTGACAATCGTGGCCACGATGTTGCCGCCGAAAGCGGGGCGTATCTGATAGAGCAGGTTGTCGTAGTGCTGCCCCGTCTTGCGGTCGTCGTAACTTCCTATCTCCAATGCCGTGCAGTCGGCCGTCAGTCCGCTCGTAAGCGAGGAGCTGACGCGCGGGCCGAGGTCCCGGCCGATGACGGTGGCGCCCATGAGGCAGATTTGCGGCTGTTCGCGCTTGAAGAGATTCACCAATATCGAAGTATGCGGCTTCGAGGTGTAGGGATAAAGCCCCGGCGCGTCGAAAACGTGGAGACAGTCCACGCCGTAAGAGAGTATTTCTTTCTCGACGTGGCCCGTGATGCCGCTTCCTGCGGCTACGGCTTCGAGCTTCACGCCCAATTGCTGCGCAAGCTTGCGTCCCTTGGTCAGCAGCTCGCAGGAGACTTCCTCGACGGCCGTGCCGTCGATTTCACAATATACATATACGCTGTTCATGGCTTTATCCTATCGTATGACTGTCCAACAATTCCTTAATCAACCCTTCCACGTCGGCGTCGGCGGCCGTGAGCCGCTTGCTTTCCTTGGCTTTGAAGACGATGTTCTGCACGACTTTCACCTTAGTGGGCGAGCCCGAGAGGCCGCACTGTGCAAGGTCGCCGTCGACGTCGGCCACGCTCCACTGCGCGATGTTCAGATAGGGTTTCTTCTCGTATTCTTCGGCATAGGGCAGGCCTTCGGCCGGGTGTTCGAGCGGTGCGAGCGCGCGTTTGTACTTCATCAGCAACTTGGCGTTGCGCGGGCGGCACGGAGCGGCTCCGCTCGTAACGGTAAGCAGAATGGGCAGGGGCGCTTCGACGCGTTCGATGCCGCCGTCGATGTGTCGCGTGCAGGTTATCTTGCCTTGCTCCACACTTTCGACGTTCACCACGTAGGTGACTTGGTTCAGGTCGAGTTTTTGCGCCACTTGCGGGCCCACTTGCGCCGTGTCGCCGTCGATGGCCTGACGTCCGCCGATGACGATGTCGGGTATGCCGATTTTCCGTATGGCTTGCGAGAGCGCATAGCTCGTGGCGAGCGTGTCGGCTCCGGCAAAGGCGCGGTCGGTGAGCAGATAGCCGCCGTCGGCGCCGCGATAGAGGCCTTCGCGAATGACGTCGGTGGCGCGGGGCGGGCCCATGGTGACGATGTGCACGGTCGAACCGGGATAGCGGTCTTTGAGCCGCAGCGCCTGTTCGAGCGCATGGAGGTCTTCGGGGTTGAAAATGGCCGGCAGGGCGGCGCGATTGACCGTTCCTTCGGGCGTCATCGCGTCCTTGCCCACGTTCCGGGTGTCGGGCACTTGCTTGGCAAGCACAACAATTCGTAAACTCATGGTTTCTCCTGTTTAAGTTGTGATTTTGTTGCTTCGGGTTGACATTTACAAGGCGCAAATTTACAAAACTTTTGGGAAAGTAGCCCGAAACGGCGTATTTTATTGCGCAAACTTTCGCTTAGTGTGCAATTTTTGCGGGTTTACGGCGCGCCTTGCGGCCGAAACGCCCGAAAGCCGTTATATTTGCCCTGCAAACGGTTCTTTTCACTCACTTTCAAAAAACTTCAAAGCCTATGAAAAAGATGTTTTTCGCCTTGCTCGCGGCCTTTGGCCTCGCCGGGGCTTCGTGCGGCGGCTCGTCGGAGGCCGGGACGCAGACTTCGGACAGCCTTGCGGCCGCTCAGTCGGCCGACAGCCTGACTTCCTGCCTCGCCGGCAGCCTTGCATCGGGCGACACGGCCGCCGTGGTGCGCCTTGTGGCCGAATTGCAGACGATTGTCGGGCAGTCGCCCGAAACGGCGGCCGCCGTGGCTTCGTTCGTCACGGCTCATGCCGAAAAGTTGGCCGCTTCGGGCCTCGACAAGGTGCGTTTCGGCCGCTTGGAAAGCGCTCTGCGCGAAGCCGGCGAGGATTTGCCCGCCGAGGTGAGCGAAGCCGTCGGCCGTTCGGCCGAAAAAGCGACCGACGAGGCCGCGAAACTGAAAGACGAGGCCGTGCAAACGGCGCAAGACGCGAAGCAAGCGGCAGCCGCCAAGGCCGACGAGGCCGTGAAGAAGGCCGAAAAGGTGGTCGACGATACGAAGGCCAAAGCCCTGCAACGCATAGACGGCGCGGCCGACCGCGTGAAGCGCTTTTCCGCACAATAAAAATGATTTTGTAAAGCCCTGAAAATCAATAGACAAAACATGGGCAAAAATTAGTCTGAGAAAGTTTCAACTTAGTCTGAGAAAGTTTTCACTAACGCGGCGTTACGCCGAACGAAGCCGCCGGCCGCTGTCTTTTCGGACAACGACCGGCGGCTTTTCTTCCCGAAATCACAGCGCGGAGAGCAGCCTTTCGGCCCGCGCCGCTTCGGCTTCGCCCAATGCGCCGAAACGATTGACGGCCGAGAGCGCGGCACGGCGCACCGACGCGCTGTCGCAGGCGAGCGCCGCGGCGGCTTGGTCGAGCAACTCGTCGGCGTCGCGCTGCGTGGGCCGACGGCCCTGCATGAACAGCCGCGCCAGCGTCAAGTAGCCGCAGATTTGGGCCATCGGCGCCGCGTCGGCGATGAGCCGGAAGCCTAAATCGGACGCATAGGGCAGCCTACACAGCAAGTGGGCCGCGGTGCACTCCGCTTCCTCGGCGAAACGCATCGACGCCACCCACTCCATGGCCGTTTCTTCGGCGAAATCGTCTGCCGGCATGAGCATGGCGGCCAGCAGGCGGCTTTCGCGCACGTCTTCGGCCCAGAGCGCTTCGGCCAGTTCGCGCGAAGCGGGCCATCGGGCCGACATGTCGCGCAGTCGCGGCAGCTCGACGCCGAAGTTCACCTTGTAGGTCAGCCCTTTCGCGCGCATCGAGGCGGCCACGGGGCCGTTCATCGCGCCGCGCAGGGCGAGTTTCATTTCGCGCAGCGTCTCAGTCGTTGACATCGGGCAGGGTGTTGTAATCGCGGCTGTATCGCAGCATCTGTTCGTCGTACTTCTCGGTGTAATCTATCGTCACGCCGGTCACGCGGCCCTCCTCGTCGAACGTTGCCGTGTAGCGCGGGTTGATAAAGCCCTTGTAGGGCGAAAGGTCGAGCCGCTCATAGCGCCGCAGCACCTCGTCGTGGAGCGCAGGGTCTACCTTTACGCCGTATGTCTCGACCAAAAGGCGCGCTCCCTCGAAGTCGCCTTCGCTTTTGATGCGCTGCACTTCGGCCAACAGCTCGCCGAACAGGCGGCGCAACGCCTCGTAGTCGGCTATCTCCACATAAGTTTTCCCTTCGCGGCGCACGAGCGACACGATGCCCGCGTCGCGGCCCCGTTCGTAGACCCAACGGGCGATTAACGCCCGGTTGCGCATGTGCGCTTCCTCGATTTCGGCGCCGGGACGTATGCGCACGAGCTGCGTCATCAGGCCGTTCATCATGTAGGTGTAGTATTGCGCCTTGTAGGCCTCGGCATCGGGCGTCAGACCCAGTTCAACGAGTTTCTTGTCGGCCAAGTAGTAAAGGCCGAAGAGGTCTGCGCGCGCCTCTTCGATGGTCGAGCCGTAGGCTTTCAGCGAATCGGCGTCGGCACCGGGCGCCATGCGGCCCGAACCGTGGCCGAGGCACTCGTGCAGGTCGGTATGCAGGTCGTCGCAGAGGTCGCCGTATCGGCTGATGAGCCGTCGCGTGGCCTCGTCGGCCACAAACTCCTCGTCGAAGCCGTTGCCGTGGGCCGCTTTGTTGTATGCGTCGGTCAGATTGCCTATCGTCACGCTCTTCGAGCCGTGTTCGCGGCGCACCCAGTCGGAGTTCGGCAGATTTATGCCGATGGCCGTCGACGGGTAGAGGTCGCCGGCCAGAATGGCGGCCGTAATGACTTTCGCGGAAATGCCTTTGCACTCTTTTTTCTTAAATCGCCCGTCGACAGGGCTGTTGTCCTCGAACCACTGCGCGTTCTCGCTCAGCCGCTTCGTGCGCTCGGTGGCTTTCAGGTCTTTGAAATTGACAATCGACTCCCACGACGCTTTCAGTCCGAGCGGGTCGCCGTAGGTTTCCGTAAAGCCGCAGACGAAATCCACAAGGCTTTCCGTGTCGCGCAGCCAGAGAATGGAGTATTCGTCGAACGTGCGCAGCGAACCCGTGCGGTAAAAATCGACGAGGCGGTCGATGACTTGCTGTTGCTCGGGCCTGTCGGCATACGGGCGCGCCTTTTCCAAAAATTCCACGATGCGGGCGATGGCCGGGCCGTAGAGTCCGTCGATTTTCCACACGCGCTCTTCGAGTGCTCCGCGCTCATTGCGCACAAGGCGCGAGTTGAGCCCGTGCGCCACGGGGCAAGGGTCGTTCGGGTCTTTCTTTGCGGCATAGAACGCTTCGGCCTCGGCCTGCGTCACGCCGTCGCCGTAGTAGTGCGAGGCCGAAGTGAGCACCAAGTCTTCGCCGTCTTTCTGATTGACGCGCATGGGCATGACTGTCGGGTCGAAAATCACGGGTTCGAGCGCGTCGCAGAGCGCTTCGACCGTTTCGCCGGGCTGCAACGGCAGCTTTTCGGCCGGCACCTCGGCCGCACAGCGCCGCAGAAAGGCGGGCGTGAATTCGGGCACGAACTTTTCGGAGCCGTAGTGGTGGTGAATGCCCGACGAGAACCACAATCGTTTCAGATAAACGGTCAGCGCGGCGAACTCCCGGCTCGTGCGGTCGCCCTTCCAGTCCGTGTAAATCGTTTCGAACAGACGCCGCAGGCGCAAACCGTAGCGTCCGTTCTGGTCGAACAGAATGTCGCGCCCGTGCAGGGCGGCTTCCTGCAAATAATAGATGAACGTTTTCTGCCGGAGCGTGAGTTCGTCGAAGCCTTCCACGCGATAGCGCAGCATTTGAATGTCGGCGAAGCGTTCGTCGGTGTATCGGAAGCCGCCGTCGGCCTCCTTCGCGCTCTGCGCCGCCGCGCCGAGCGCCGAAAGCGCCAGAGAAGTCATAAGCATGTATCGTTTCATGAAAAAAAGTTTGTGTCAGCGATCACTCGTCGATATAATCGTCGACCACTTCGTTAATAAAATCCATATAAGGCTTTCCCGTGCGGAACAGGCGGGCCGCCCGTTCCGGCCAGTCGGGCGCGGCGAAGAAATTGTCGGGCAACGGGCGCGACGCGCAAAAGTCTTTCATGCGCAGCAGCTCGGGCCGCGGAAAGTCTTTGGGGAAACCCTTCGGCATCGTTTTGAGACTCTCGATGCTCAGGCTCGTATAGGCGCGTCGAAAGGCCGCCTCGTCTACGATGGCCGCGAACTCGTCCGTGCGCAGCGCGATTTCCTCGCGAATGGCCCTGACCACACGGCTCTCGTGCCAGTATGTGCCCACGGCAATCAGGCATGCGCCGGGCTCGAGGTGGAGATAGTAGCCGCCGTGCTGCGACTTCTTTCCGCGGGCGTTGATGAACGTCCCCATGTGGCGCTTGTAGGGCGACTTGTCGGCCGAGAAGCGCGTGTCGCGATAGAATCGGTAGAGCGTTTGCTCGACCGGCATGCCGGCCACCGAGGCATCGAACGCCCCGATGCGGGCTATCATGTCCTCGGCCACGGCGCGAAAGAGCGTTCGCGCCTCATCGTAGCGCGCCCTGTTGGCAGCGAACCACTCGCGATTGTTATTGGCCCGCACATCGGCGAGAAAGTCGAGAATTATGCCTGCTTCGTTCTTCATTGGTCCCTGTTCGTTTGTACGTCGGCCCTACCGTCTTCCTTTTGTACGCCGGTATCGTCTGCTTCCGGGCCTTTCAGTTTCAACAGCTGCTTTTCCTTTCGCTCGAGTTTCTTGATACTGTCCACTGTCGGCAGATTTTCCGGCATCGTGCCGCCGATAGACTTTATCGCACGCCGCACTTTGGCGCCGACCTCCTTGTGCACGCGGTTGGCGTTCTCCTTTCCCCGGATATTCTCCCGCCGCAGTTTCTCCTCGGTCTGCGTCGCGCGGAAGAGATTGGCGGCCAGCTCGGTGCTGCCCATGTGGTCGAGAATGTCCTGCGACCGTCCCAGCCCCTTTCGCTCGTGAATGTCGCTGTGCGTGAGTCCTCCGTACAAACCCTTGTAGCCTTCGTTCTGAAATATGGCGTAGTCCGTGTTCGTAGCCACTCCTGCGCCCCGCGCGGCCCCTGCCAGTTGGGCGTTGTGCTTTTTCATTTCGCGCCGCAGCAAACGCTTCTGTTCGTCCTCGGTCAGCGGGGTGTCGTCGAGCATTTTTTCGGCGCGGCGCGTTTGCACGGCAAAGTATGTTTGAGCCTGAGCCACAATGGTTTTAGATGGATCTGCATTTTGCACGGCAAGGTAGCAGGCATAGCGCGTCATGCGCACGTTATTCACCTGTCGTTCAGCGCCTTTTCCTGCAATTATCATTTCGTTGGTCTCAACGAAATGATCGAGCGGGTCGATGCCGGAATTACGACACGCTTCGTAGGCCTTTTTGCCCACGTTGCGAAAGTTTCTGTAGTCCGTGTATCCGAGCGCTTGGGCCAATTCGCGCGACGTCCAGTATTCCCGGCCGTTTTCGTCGGTTTTCCTGATGCTTTCGAACGTCCGAATGGCTTCTTTCGTCGGCTTCGTCGGTTTTCGTGCCATGTCGTGGTCGCGTATTTCGTTTGATGTTTACAAATGTACGAACTTTTTCCGAACCTGCTCGGACCAAGTTTCAACTTACGCCGAGATAGCTGAAACTTACTCAGAGATAATTCAAACTTACTCAGACTAAATTTCAACTTACTCAGACTAAGTTCAGACTTTCTCCGGGTAAGTTTCCCGCAAGCCGCAAAAAAAGTTCGGCCGTGCTCTCCGAAAGGGAACACGGCCGAACCGTCGAAAGATTTATCGTCGGACGAAGATTACTTTACGAGCACCTTCTTGCCGTCTACGATGTAGAGGCCCTTCTGAGCCTTTTCTACGCGGCGGCCGGAGAGGTCGTAAATCTTGCCTGCGCCGGCAACACCGGCTTCGATCGTGCCGATGCCGTTGAGCGAAGCGCCCTGCGAGAACTTGATGGTGAGGTCACCGCCGCTGATTACATTCTCCGTTACGGAAACGGGGATATAACCGCTATTCGCACCTACGCTGTGGAGCTGAGGCGTCGAAATGTAAGGCGAAGCACCTTGGAAGTAGCCCACGCCTACGGGAATCTGACCGCCTTCGAGCACAGCCTGCAAGCCGTTGGCCAGCTTGTTCTCCTGCGAGTAAGCGAAGGGGAACTCGTCTGCGGGATAAACGAAGGCAGTAGTTGCGCCTGCGGTTTCGTTGTAGATGAAGGCCGCTCCGGCGGGAATCGTTTCGCCGTCGATGCTGTTGGCGTAAACCTCGGTAGCCTCGGCGTTGGCGCCTGCTACGGCATACATGTTTCCGTCTGCCAAGATAGCATAGGGCAAGCTGATGATCTGCAACTGGTTGGCAGCCACCTTAATCTCGCTTTCGCCGTAGCGGCTCAACGTAGCTTCTTCGAAGATGAAGGCACCGTTGTCTGCGCCCGTGGCGGCCGACGTCCAGGCTACGATTGCGCCCGTCGTGGTCTGATCGGCGTTGCTGGTGGGCTGAGCGTTGAGATACTTGGTCTGCTCGGCGCCGGCGCTGCTGATGCGGATGTTGAACATGCCGCCCTCGTTGGCCGAAGTGACTTCGCGTGCGTTCACGCTGTCAGTCAGCGTCACACCGACGCTCAGTCCGTCCTGATCGTTGAGGTAGAGACCCGTGCCGGCGTTGCGGAGCGTGAGGTTGAAGCCTTCGGCCTTGACAACTTCCCAAACACAGTAGAGGTCGACGCTGGGATCGACGCTTTCTTTCGTCCACTGAACGGCAGCCGTGCGGCTGTTGTTCTGGGCACGGAGCAGACCGCCACCGGCAGCACCCGTGGCTTCGCTCGAAGTGCCGCTCTTGATGGTGTAGATCTTACCGGCTTCGGGCATAGTGAGCGACAGACGGAAAGTCATCGTGGCTTCTGCCAACTTGGCGCGGCCTTCGGAAATCAGAGCGAGGCTCATGTCGCTGGCATAGGTGGCTTCGACTGCTGCAATGACTGCGTTGAACGCATCGACAGCAGACTGCGGGTAGTAGCCGAGACCTTCGCCTACGGGAGCGCCGTTAACGACAGCCTTGGCGTCTGCAACAGCTGCAAGCAGCAGAGCGGGGTCGGGACACTGGGCTACAAAGGCGTCGAGCGCAGCCTGCAGGGCTTCAATCTGTTCGCGCGTGGCGGCGCCTGCGGCCAACTGAGCCTGAGCGGCGGCAATCTGAGCCTTGAGCTCATCAACAACTGCGGGAGCGACGTTGTTGATGGGCGACTTGGGATCGGCCGTAGCTTCGTAGAGACGGAGTTCGGAGATACAGATGTATTTCCAGC
>JAFLUW010000056.1 GCA_022508615.1 Prevotellaceae bacterium
ATTTTGATAAACGGGTCCATCATCCAGACTTCGATGTATTGAATATTCGATGTTTCAAAATCACTGGTGTCCAGTTTGCGCATCATTCCGCCCCAACGTTTTGCCGGATTGTTCAGTTTACCTGAAGAAGTGAGATCGGGATCGAGATTGTAAGGACCTCTTTCGTCGGGATAGTAGGCAAGGTTCAGTACCGAAAGTGTGGCAGACTCTTTATAATTAATAGATTTGTTTGGAAATAACTCCGATTTGTAAACTTCGCGCACATCATGATCTGAAAGCATGTCGAGATTGCCTTTGATGTAGCCGGGCGTGAGTGAAGACGAGCGCCGTGTGAAGAGCGGATCAATGTAATACCATGCCAGTTTGGCCCGGTTATACCCGTAGCGAATGTCATTCGAGTATTTTTGCTCTGGAAACATTGAGGGAGTGGAACAAAGCATCCATTCCGTCGGGTTGGAAATATCTATTTCGCTTTTAGTGTTTTCGAAATCGTCGATATACGAGGCATCGCCTTGGCTACCCTTATTTTTTCCGGCTACGAGCTGAGCAAATTCGGCCGAAAAATTGATACTGCTCGGCGCTGTGCAGTTCAGCAATGGGAAAGCGTTGAGCAAATTGGTCAGCCATTGGCTTTGTTTTTTCCATGACAGATTCAGTCCCCATATCGTATTGTTTAGCGGTTCACTGCCCATAGCCACTTTCGTAGTCAACGGCTTTTCTCCGAGATGCATCAGCGTACCACCTATCTGAAAGTCTTTTGAAAAGTCGTACTGCCAATTAAGCCCGAACATCGTCTTGCGCAACATGCCGTAATCCGTGTCACTTTCGAACGAAACGTTTATCGCGGTTCCTGCATCGAGTAGCGAAGTGTTGATGATGTGTACAATGCCGGCATTATAATCCACCGTATAGTCCGAGCCTTCGGCTAATGTCACACCGCCGGCCGTAACCACTACGCTCCCCGGAGGAATATTCATCGCTCCGAGCGAGATTTCGCCCGACTGCGAGCCTTTGTACTGTCCTGAGATAGTATATTTGTTGCGTTCCGCGATTTGTTTGGCTACGGTTTTCGTCGAGTCATACAATTCCTGAAATACATATTTTTCAGCTAATGTTTCGTCAGCCAAAGCTTTGCGAAGATATGCGCCGAACGGTTCGACTACAGGAAAATAAACGCGTCCGTTCGAAGCATCGATAGTATATCCTTCGACATAATCGAAATATCCGTTAGGGTTGCGCTTATTGTTATTGTCGAGCCGGTCAAGTCCGAGCAACTGGATAATTTTTTTGTCTTTGAGCGACGGTTCAGGAATATACGACAGATATACGCCGCTTGTGTCGCTCAGCATCTTGATGTCTAACTTGAAATTTTCCTTCTGAATGTTCGTCGCGCCGAGCGCATAAACGTTTTTCATCATTAGCGGCCAATTTCCCTGCGATGGAATTCCTGCAGTGTTTTTCAGTGACTTGACGAACAGCGCCTCGGCCCCTGTCTTTCGGTCGGTGGAGAATTCTCCGACCTGATAGGTTTGTCCGCGATATGTATATTCGAAAGCCACGGCCAGCACTTGGTCGGTTTGCAGCGTGGATTTAAGAGAGATATAACCTAACGACGTATTGATTTTATATTCCGAAGACGACAGCAGGCGGGCTGTTTCGAGTTTTTCATAATCTTTCCCTCCCTCGAGTCCTGCACCGTCGAGTACGGAGGTCGTCTGCGTGATGTCGCGTGCTGCGGCAAAACTATTGTTCAGCGCAGTGTAGAGGTCGTTTGAAGCGTTCGAGGGATTCTCGCTACTGTTTCCGCTCCACAACGCACTGGAGATGTGTCGTGATTCGCCGAGATCGGTGAAAGCCACAATGTTGCGTGTGTTGCTGGTCGCTCCTGTTTTGTTGGTTACCCAGATTTCGCAGCGGTTGATGGTTATGCCGCTTATGATGTTGGGCAGTTGCGACATGTTTTCGTCGTAGTGGTCGCGAAAGAAGTGGGAAAGAAAGAAATGACGGTTTTCGTCGTAAGCATCGGCCGAAAATTCAAAGTTCGACAGTTGCGAACGGCCTTTCGACGATACGCTCGACGAACTGGATTTCTTTTGCGAAACGACAGTTTGCAGTTTTAGCCGGCCGAACTGCATATCGGCCCTTACGCCGAACAGCGAACTGGCGCCGCGTACCAGCGAATTGTTCGACGGGAACGACACATTGCCGGCTTCGATCAGTTTGATGATTTCATCTTCCTTTCCCTCGTATCCGAGTTTCAAGTTTTGCGCATCATAGTTGAACGTCGCCTCGGAATTGTAGGAAAAGTCCATTTTGACTTTGTCGCCCACGCTGGCATTAAGCGAAAGGTTGATTTTTTCATTGAAATCGAAGCCGAATACTTTCCGGTTGCGTTCCGACAGACTCGGATTGTCCGTGAAGCGTGTGTTGCCGCCAAGTTTCAGTTCGGCCGAACCCTGGGTCTTGACGCGCACGCCGCCCGGACCGAAAATCTTGCTCATCGGTCCGAGGTCGAATTTCATGTCCGTGAAGTCGAATTTCTCCTTTCCTCCGGCTTTGTAGGCTTCGGCGTTTTTCTCGCGGAAATATTGACGGAGCGAGCGGCGCATGTTCCAGCGTTCGAGCTCCTCTGCGGTCAGAAAGAACGGCGTATCGAGAAAATCTTCGCCCATTTTCGCTCCGAGGCGGAAGGTCCCGGTCTTTTCGTCGTAGTAAACTTCCGTCTTGATGTTTTCTGGCTGGCGCAGATCGCCTGCTCGCGGCGTGGCGTCGTCAAAAGTTTGCGGCGTGGTGGGACGCGGGAGCGGACGGCGCAGCGTGTCGTTGTCGGCCATGCGGACTCCGGCTGCACTGGCCGCTGTTTCCGGCAGCGATTCGGGGCTTGCTCCGTTCATGTGCGTGCCGACGGCTGTAGCCGAGGCCAGCAGACCGAGACCGGCAAACAATAATGCGGCCGTTGCGCCTCTTTTCGGTCGGAAAGAACCGGAAAAGAGCGCAACGGCGAGCCGGCGGCAGCGTTTGTCGTATGTTTCTCGGCAGTATTTCAACGTCGTGCTCCCGTTTGTCCCGGCGGCTATTTGATGAGCCGGAGGGCTTGTTTGATGATGTTCCCGATGGCGATGCCCGGCTCGGCTTTTACGATGTCGAGCACTACTTTCTGGCTGGGAGCGGGCGGATAGCCGAGTGCCACGAGCGCCTCGACGGCCTCTCGTTCCGTTTCGCCGAGCACGGTGGCCCGGTTGTTGCCGGCTGCCGGCTTGCTGTGGCCGAAAGCGATGTCCTGCACCTTATCTTTCAGCTCCACGATGACCAGCTGTGCCGTTTTCGGCCCGATTCCTTTGGCTGCCTTGATGGAGTTCAGGTCTTCGGCGGCGATGGCGGCTGCGAGGTTTTCGGCCGTGAAGGCCGAGAGCAGCGTGCGGGCCAGTGCCGGTCCCACTTTTTTTACGCTTTTGAGCAAAAGGAACATTTGCCGTTCGGTTTTCGAGGCGAAACCGAAAAGAATATAGGCGTCTTCGCGAATGCTCTCGTAGACGTAGAGCCGGGCGCTCTCCTTGCCTTGCAGGGCCGAGTAGGTGGAGACGGAAATCTGCAGGTTGTAGCCCACGCCGCCGCAGTCGATAATCGCTTCGGTGGGAGTGAGTTCGGCCAGACGGCCACTGATGTATTCTATCATGATGTTGTGTGTCGTTTGTCGCGGATAGCGGTATAATTTCGTGTATCCGTTATGGATAACGGCTTTCTGTCGTTTTTATTGTAGGCGTCTGGCGGAAAAAACCGGGCGCTTCTGCCGATTGGGCTGGCGAGCGTGCGCGTCGGCGCCGGTATGGCGGCCCGGAGATGTCCGGTGAGCGACATTTGTGCTGCGTTGTGTCGAACGATCTTTGGCCGAGTTCAAACTTACTCTGAGTTAGTTAAAACTAACGCTGAGTAAGTTTTAACTAACTCAGAGTAAGTTTGAACTTGCAGGGCGTTTTTTTTAGCTTTCTGCAGCAGTCTTGTTTTCAGCCGGTTCCGGTGTCTCGGAAAGCCCCATTTTGCGCGCTTTTTCCCGGAGGTAGGCCAATGCGGCTTCGTAGTCGTTGGGAATGACGCCGTCGAGAACGGCATCTTTCAGCGAGGATTTCAGCGCGCCGACTGCAGGACCGGGCGGAAGCGCAAAGCGTCGCATGATTTCTTCTCCACCGACGGGCGGTTGGAAGTTGCGGATGCGGTCTTTCTCTTCGATTTCGACCAATTTGCGGCGCACGGTGCGGAAATTGTTGAGGAAACCTTTTTTACGGATTTCGTTTCCGGTCGTGATGTCGGCTTCACAGAGCAACATCAGGTCGTCGATGTCGTCGCCGGCCTCGAACAGCAGTCGGCGCACGGCGCTGTCGGTCACGCCGTCGTCGGCAATGGCGATGGGGCGCATGTGCAGATTGACAAGCTTGCGGACGTATTTCATGCGTTCGTCCATCGGTAGTTTCAACCGGCGGAACAGGTCGGGAATCTTTTTTGCGCCGAGATAGTTGTGATTGTGAAAAGTCCATCCGGCAGGCAGTTCCCAACGCTTGCTCTGCGGTTTGCCGATGTCGTGGAGCAAAGCGGCCCAGCGCAAGAAAAGTTTTTGGCTCGCGGCGGCCACATTGTCGAGCACTTCGAGCGTGTGGTAGAAGTTGTTCTTGTGCGAGCGGCCGTTACGCGTTTCGACGAGGTCGAGGGCCGCAAGTTCGGGCAGAATAATCTCCAGCAGTCCGCAGCGATGCAGTTCGACGAAACCGCGGCTGGGCTGTTCGGTCAGCATGATTTTGTTCAGTTCGTCGATGATGCGTTCAGCGCTGACGATGCGGATACGTTCGCGGTTGCGGCCGAGGGCCTCGAACGTTTCGTCCTCGATTACGAAACGCAGGCGTGTGGCGAAACGCACGCAGCGCAACATGCGCAACGGATCGTCCGAAAAAGTGATGTCGGGGTCGAGCGGTGTGGCTACGATGCCGTCGGCAAGGTCGTGCCGTCCGTCGAATGGATCGACGAGTTCGCCATAGCGATGTGCATTCAGGCTGATGGCCATCGCGTTGATTGTGAAATCTCGGCGATTTTGGTCGTCTGCGAGAGTTCCGTCCTCGCAAACGGGTTTGCGGGAGTCGTGGGTGTAGCTTTCTTTGCGGGCGCCGACAAACTCGATCTCTGTTCCTTTCCACTTAATCTGGGCTGTCCCGAAATTGCGGAACACGCTGAGGTGTGCTCCTCTGCCCAATTCGGCAGCAAAGGCTTCGGCCATGGCGATTCCGCTACCCACGACGACGATGTCGACGTCTTTCGAGGGACTTTCTAAGAATATGTCGCGAACGAAGCCGCCCACTACGTAACATTCTATCCCGAGCCGGTCTGCTACAGCGCCGAGTCGGCGAAACAACGGGGCGGAAGTTGTGCCGGAAGTGGTTGTGAAGCTGTCGAGCAGGGCGACGAGCTGTGTTTGCGAGGGATTTATCATGTGCAGATCAGAACTGTCGGGGAATATGTCAAGGTTGCGGTATCGTTAAGCGTTCGTCCAGGCGTATGCCACGGAGGAAATCGGCTGTGTCCATGCGGCGTTTCCCGGCTTGCTGAAGCGAAAGAATATGGAGATAGCCGTCGGCCATGACGACTTTCAGTGTCGTGCGCCCGTCGGTCAGTACAGTGCCAACTTTTTCCGTAGGATTGGTATGTTCGCGGGCGGTACGGAAAATTTTCAGTGTCTGCAGACGCTCACCGATTTGCATTTCGGTCCATGCAGCAGGGTAGGGAGAAAGGCCGCGGATGAAATTGTGTGCCTGCTGTGTGGAAGAATTCCAGTCGATGCGGCAGGTTTCCCTGAATATCTTGGGGGCGGACTTCGTACAGGCTTCGACTGACTGCGGCGTGGGCGTAACATCACCCGAAAGAATCGCATCGACGGTTTCGACGACGAGTGTGCCGCCGATAGTCATGAGGCGGTCGTGGACAGTGCCGGCATCGTCATCCTCGCCGATGGAGATGCGTTTTTGACGAATGATATCGCCGGTATCGAGGGTATGTTTGAGAAAAAAGGTGGTGACGCCGGTCTCCTTCTCGCCGTTGATGACGGCCCAGTTGATGGGTGCTGCGCCACGATATTGCGGCAGGAGCGAAGCGTGGAGATTGAATGTACCCAAAGGGGGCATGTTCCACACGGCTTCGGGCAGCATGCGAAAGGCCACGACGATTTGCAGATCAGCTCTGAGCGATCGGAGCTCGGCGAGAAAAGTTTCGTCTTTCAGACGGGCGGGTTGAAGAAGGTGAAGGCCTTGTTTTTCTGCGTATTTCTTTACGGGTGAGGCACTTAGTGTTGTCTGGTGGCGGCCGATGGGCTTATCGGGCATTGTCACGACGCCAACGACATTATATCCGCCTTCGACGAGATGGCGCAGGCTTTCCACGGCAAAATCAGGGGTGCCCATGTAAACGATGCGCAGATTTTCTTTTTCTGTCATTCTTCTGAAAAATCTTTCATGATTTGACGGTAGTATGCGTAGAGCCGGGCTTTTGACACAAAGCCGATGAATTTGCGCTCGGCGTTGACTACGGGAACTGTGTAAATGGTGGCATGGTTGAATTTTTCCATGACAGTTGTCATGGAGTCCGAGGTGGAGAGTACGATAGTTGGCTCTATCATCAGCTGTTCGACACTGTAGAAACGATAGAGCTCGCTGCGGTAGGCTACCTTGCGGATACTTTGCAAATTGATGACTCCTAAAAGTGTGCCGGCAGCGTTGACGACAGCGAAGTTATTGCCGTTTTCTTTCGAAACGACCTGCAGCATCTGCCCGAGGGTCATCTCGGGAGAAAGTTGTGGTCTCTCTTTCTCGACGACGGCATCGAGCGTCATTAATGTCAGAATAGAATTGTCCTTGTTGTGGGTGAGCAATTCTCCTTTGCGCGCTAAACGCATGGAGTAGATGGAGTGTGGTTCGAAAGCATGAATCGTAAGATAGCTGCTCACGCTGACAATCATCAGCGGAATGAACAGCGAGTAACCACCAGTCAGTTCGGCTATCAGAAAAACACCGGTTAGTGGCGCATGGAAAACTCCGCTCATCACGCCGGCCATGCCCAATAGCGCATAATTGGTTTCGGGTGCATAAATGCCCAACAATTCGTGTTTGTTCCACAAATTGGAGAAAACGAAGCCTCCAATGCAACCTAAGAATAAGCTTGGGGCGAACGTTCCGCCACAACCGCCGCCTCCAGTTGTGGCCGTCGTGGCGAACACCTTGACCACGAGAATCAATCCGAGAAACGTGGGCAACAGTTCAGGTCGTCCATAAAAAAAAGAGTTATTCATCACAGCTTCTGCATTGCCATGAAGCAATTCGTTGATGGTGGTGTATCCTTCGCCATAAAGCGGCGGAAAAAGAAAAATGAGCAAGGCAAGAGTAGAGCTGCCGAGTGCGAATTTAATCCAAAGATTGTGGAAACGAGAAAACAGTTGTTCGAACGCATTCATCATGCGTGTGAAATAAAGGGAGAGAAAGCCGCAGAAAATGCCAAGTGCGATGGACGGAAGTATGCGCTCGACACGAAATGTATTGGTCAGTTCGAAATAGAACATCGCTTCGGTACCCGTCAGGGCGTAGGTCAGGCAAGTAGCCGTCAGACAACTGACCATGAGTAGCATAAGAGACGACATCGTGAGGTCTATCATAAGCACCTCGAGGGTAAACATCAGTCCGGCAATGGGAGCTTTGAAAATGCCGGCAATGGCAGCCGAAGCTCCGCAGCCGACGAGCAACATCATGGTTCTGTGATCGAGTCGGAAACGTTGGCCGAGTATGGAACCGATAGCAGAACCGGTGAGTACGATTGGAGATTCCGCGCCGACGCTACCGCCGAAACCGATAGTCACGGCCGAAGCAATGACGGAACTCCAGCAGTTGTGGGCTTTGATGAAACCTTGTTTGCGCGAAATGGCGTACAGAATCTTGACTACACCGTGTCCGATGTCGTCGCGCACGACGTATTTGATAAAAAGCGCACATAACAAAATGCCGACAGCCGGATAAACGAGATAAAGCCCCTGGGCAGAAGTGATACTGAAACCGGAAGTAAGCAGATGCTCGATTGTCGTGATGAGCCATTTCAACAGATAAGCAGCTAGCGCAGCCCCAATACCTACGATGAAACTGAGCACCAGCAGAAACTGGCGTTTGCTCAAGTGTTCGGGCAGATAGAGGAATAATTTTTTCATTAGGGGCGGATGACGGTGCAGATGCCGTTACGGTCGAGTTTGATAACCGACGAGGCGGCATGCAACTCTGTCTCGTCGCGGCGAGAGATGCAGACATAATCTGCAGCCGAAAGAACTGTTTGAGAAATCTCGTTGAATCGACGGGGCGCAGCCTCTCCTGAAATGTTGGCACTGGTCGATACGATAGCGCCGCGAAAACGGTTGCAGAGTTCACGGCTGAATAATTCCTTTGTGACACGTATACCCACACTTCCGTCTGGAGCGATAAGCTCGGGAGCTAAATTGCGGGCCCCGTCAAGAATGAGAGTCGTGGGCTTGTCCGTCATATCCATCAGATCCCAAGCGACATCTGGCACTTGCGAAACATAGAAAGAGACCTTTTGCGTAGTGTCTACCATCGTAATCAATGCTTTCGAGTCCATTCGCCTCTTGATAGCATAAATACGTTTTACCGCTTCCGAATTAGCTGCGTCACAGCCAAGGCCCCAAATGGTGTCGGTAGGGTAGAGAATCACGCCTCCTTTGCGCAACACGTCGACGGCAGTGGCAATATCAGGGCGATAAGAGCGGATACTTCGTATTTCTTCTTCGGTCAGCCGTGTCATGTTCAGAACTCTGACGAAAAGTGAAACCGGATATGTTCGAAATCGTGTTGAGCCATTTGCAACACATAACCCGAATCGGCCAAGAAAACGTCTCGCCCTTCGCGGTCTTTTGCCATATACTGGTATTTTCGTTTCTTGAAAGCATCGAGTTCGGCTTCGTCTTCGCTTTCAATCCAGCATGCTTTGTAAAGCGAGAGCGGTTCCCAACGGCATTTGGCGTTGTATTCGTTTTCGAGTCGGTACTGAATGACTTCGAATTGCAATTGTCCGACGGTGCCGATAATTTTTCGTCCGTTGAACTGATTGACAAAGAGTTGGGCCACGCCTTCGTCCATTAGCTGCTCGATACCTTTGTTCAACTGTTTGGTTTTCATCGGATCGGCGTTTTCAATGTATTTGAACATCTCGGGTGAGAAACTCGGCAGGCCGCGAAAGTGTAAAGTCTCGCCTTCTGTGAGCGTGTCGCCTATTTTGAAAACGCCGTTGTCCGGCAGTCCGACGATGTCTCCTGGCCAAGCTTCGTCGATGGTGCTTTTCCGTTGTGCCATGAATTGCGTGGGGCTGGAGAAACGGAGCGTCTTTCCCTGTCGGACGTGCAAATAAGGCGCGTTGCGCTCGAAGCGCCCGGAGCACACCTTGCAAAAGGCGATACAGGAACGGTGATTGGGGTCGATGTTGGCTGTGATTTTGAAAATAAAGCCCGTAAATTTGTTTTCCTCTGGTTTCACGAGTCGTTCCTCGGCCATTGTGGGGCGCGGGTTCGGTGCTATTTTTACGAAACAGTCCAATAGTTCTCTTACGCCGAAATTGTTGAGTGCGCTGCCGAAGAAGACGGGAGCCACTTCGGCGTTCAGATAGTCTTCTACCTGAAATTCAGGATAAACGCCGTTCACCAATTCGAGGTCTTCGCGCAGTTTTGCTGCATTCGTTTCCCCGACATTAGCTTCAAGTTCCGTACTGTCGACGTCTACGGCAATAGTATCCGTGACTTTCTGCTTGTCGGCCTCGAAAAGGTTGAGTCCGCCTTCGTAGATGTTGTAGACTCCTTTGAATCGCGCCCCTTGACTGATAGGCCACGAAAGCGGCCGCACCTTGATTTGCAGTTCGCTTTCCAGTTCGTCCAACAAGTCGAACGGGTCGCGCCCTTCTCGATCCATTTTGTTGATGAAAACGATGACTGGCGTCTTGCGCATGCGGCAGACATTCATCAACTTTCTGGTCTGACTTTCCACGCCTTTGGCGCTGTCCACGACGATGATGGCCGAATCTACGGCCGTCAACGTGCGAAACGTGTCTTCGGCAAAATCCTGATGGCCGGGCGTGTCGAGAATGTTCACTTTATAGCCGGCATAGTCGAATTCCATGACCGACGTGGTGACCGAGATGCCGCGCTGTTTCTCGATTTCCATCCAGTCGCTGGTCGCCGTCTTCTTGATTTTGTTGCTTTTCACGGCACCGGCTACTTGTATCTGTCCGCCGAAAAGTAAAAGTTTTTCAGTCAGCGTGGTTTTCCCGGCATCGGGATGCGATATGATGGCAAAAGTTCTTCTTCTTTCTATTTCGGGATTCATAAGAAAATCTGAAAAAGAGTTCAGTCCATATTTTTGAGGCATTCGTGCAATGCGTCCTCCCACCAGGGAATGTCGAGGTCGAATGTCGTGCGGATTTTCTCCTTGTCGAGCACGGAATAGTGTGGACGTGCCGCTGCTACGGGATATTCGTAGGTGTGCAGCGGCCGAACACGGCAGGTGTCGATACCTGCCAGCAAGTGAATGGTACGCGTGAAATCGTACCACGAAGTCACGCCCTCGTTCGTATAGTGATAGACACCGGGGACGGTGCCTTTGTCGATAATATGTAGTATGGCTTGGGCCAGATGGCGGGCATAGGTCGGCGAACCCATTTGGTCAAACACCACGCCGAGTTCTTCGCGTTCACGGCCTAACCGCAACATCGTCTTGACAAAATTGTTTCCGTAGGTGGAGTAGAGCCAAGCCGTGCGAATTACCATAGCTCCGGCACACGAACGAATGACAGCTTCTTCACCGGCCAATTTTGTTTTACCGTAGACGGTAACCGGATTGGTCGGGCAGTCCTCCGTATAGGGCCGGTGGCTGCACCCGTCAAACACATAGTCCGTTGAAATGTGTATCATCGTGGCTCCTACAGCCTCAGCCGCTTCGGCCAAATAGCCGGGAGCGATATGGTTCAACAGATCGCATTTCTCTGGCTCACTCTCGGCTTTGTCCACAGCCGTGTAGGCTGCACAATTCACGACGACTTCGATTCCGTTGTGTTCCATAAAATCGCGAGTGCCTTCGCGGTCCGTGATGTCGAGTTCAGCCACGTCCGTGAAATAGAACGTCCATTCGTCGTGTTCGCCGGACAGTGCCCTAAGTTCGCTGCCCAACTGGCCGTTGCTGCCGGTTATCAAAATGCGTTTCATCAGTCAGTATCGGTTAAACAAATATTCAATTCAGACCCTCGCAGGCTAGTGTTGCAGCGATGTCATCGCGTTTCACGTAGTCCGACAGCGTGCCCAATAGCGCGCTGATGTCTTTCACGGCCGCGGAAGTAGCATTGCCGACGGGCTGTTTCCTGAGCCGGAGCAGCATGATGCCATAGAGAAATTCGAGCATCAGGCCGATTTCCGACAGCTGTTTCGTCCGCTCATCGCCACGGCTGCGCAATTCAACGATTTCGGGCAACACTTTGCGGTACATCTGCGCGTAGTAAGGAAAATCCTTCGATTGTAGCAATTTGGCGTGAAATTCTTCGAGCGCGTTTTGCGTGTTCAGGCATATTTGCAAATGTCCGTGCTGCATTTTTCCTTCAGCCCGCATCATTTCGCACAACTCCGCATACCACGTCTCCATGCGTTCACGCACTTCGGGCGTTAAGTCTTGAAAGCGGTTCAGATACTCCGCCTTGATACGAAAGAAGTCGCAATCCCACACGCGCAACAAGTCTTCCACCTGCCACATGTAGAGCAGGTATTCGGCCCGATTTTCCGTTCTCAGTTTTTCAGCGATAATCATGATCAGTAGAACGTGATGTTAAGGTGCAACAGCGTAGACAGCGCATAAGCCACTGAGACGACGAGCACGATAGTGCCGATCGTGCGGTTGAGTTTGCGCACGCCGCGCGGGCCGAAGTTGTTGCGTGCGTGGTTGAGCACATACGTCAGCCCGAACCACCAAAGCATGGCTCCACCAATGATGCTGGCATATCCGGCCAACATGCCCACCGGGTTACTCGGTACTACGAACGTCAGCATGTTGAACACAGCGATGAACAGAAAAACAATCAGCGGATTCGACAGCGTGATGAGAAACGCTGTGGAAAAGTTGCTCACAAGCGTCCCTTTTCCGCCGCTCGCCGGGCGAAAGCCCTTGCGCGGGTCGCTGACGAACATGTAAAGCCCGAAAGCGAACAGCATGACGCTGCCCACCAGCTTGAGCCAAAACAAATTGCGCTCGCTCTCCACGAACGTCATCACCGCACCCATGCCAAGTCCCGTCAGCAGGGCGTAGATAAAGTCTGACAACGCTGCGCCAGCGCCGGTCGCAAGGCCGTAGATGCGCCCTTTCTGAATAGTGCGCTGTATACACAGAATACCCACCGGCCCCATAGGCGCAGAGGCCAGGATACCCACGGCAAGTCCTTTAATTACCAGCAATATAGTACTGTTGAATTCGGCGAAAATTTCATTCATAGGCCACAAAATTAGCATTTTTATGCCAAACACGACCGTCTTGTGCAAAAAAACTCTCCGTTCCCGTCCCCGCAGACCATACTTTCGGTCAAGTCTCAACACGAAAAGCGGCGTTGGCGGGATGAAACCGGTCCGCCAACGCCGCAAACAGGAGATAAACCCGCTGTTTGCGCTTATTTCATGCTGATTTTTTTCGACTTACCTCCCTGCCGCACGATGTAGGTGCCTTGCGGCAGCCCTTCGG
>JAFLUW010000057.1:0-3394 GCA_022508615.1 Prevotellaceae bacterium
TTTCTCCACGCAGCGTAAATAAAAAAGGAGAGTGTGTGCGGCGGCGGTCTGAAAGAGGCTGCCGCCGTTTTTTTGTTGGTATGAGAAAGTTCGGTCTTGTTACTTAAAACTTAGTCTGAGTAAGTTTCAACTTACTCAGACTAAGTTTCAACTCTCTCCGTGTAAGTTCAGCTCCGTTCAGGTAGAGTTCCGACTTGCCCGGACAATATCCTCGCAAAAAGCCCGCCATGTACGTTTTTATACATGGCGGGCTCGGTTTTTCGTTGCCCGACGGCCTTTCGGACGCGGCAAAAGAGTGATTATTCGGCCTTCTTTTCTTCGCGTAAAGCGGCTGCCGCGGCTTTCACCTTTTCGGCTATCTGCTCGGCGTCTTCGCGCAGGCGGGAAATCTTCTTTTCGATGTCGCCCACGAGGCTTGCGGCTGCTTTCGACTTGCCCGAGAAGAACGAAAGGTTCGTCTCGTAGGTCTTAATCTCGGCGCGTTTCTGTTCGAGGGCCTGCACCATGCGCTGATACTCGCGTTGCAGGTCGTTGCCGGCCGTTTCGGCCACGCGACGCTTGAAGTTTTCCACCGAACGGCGGCCGGCGCTCTCGTGGAGCGCGTCGTAGATTTTGTCGCACACGCTGCGATAGGCTTCGTAGAGCTTGTCTTTTTTGCGGAAGGGCACATGGCCCGTTTCGTTCCACGCTTTTTGCAACTCGCGCACCTTTTGCAGCGCGTCGTCGCCCATTTCGGCGGCGAGGGCTTCGAGTCGTTCGATAATGCCGCGCTTGGTGTCGAAGTTAGCCTCTTCCTCTTGCCGGCGGCTGGGGCCTGCGGCGCTCTTGAGCTCGAAGAAGCGGTTGCAGGTGCCGTTGAAGCGTTCCCAAAGGGCGGTGCTGACCTTGCGGGGCACGGTGCCGATTTGTTTCCACTTGCGTTGCAGGTCGATGATGCGGGCTGCGGCCGACTCCCACTCGTTTTGGGCGGCGAAAGCCTCGGCTGCGGCGATGATTTCGTCGGCCTTTTCGGCCAAAGCGGTCTTGGCGGCGAGGTTTTGGGCCAGACTTTCGCGCGTAGCACGGAAATGTTCGCTCTTTGCCGTGAAGAAGGCGTCGCAGGCCGAGCGGAAACGCTCGAATATCTGCGTATTGACTTTTTTCGGCGTGAAGCCTATGGTCTTCCATTCGGCTTGCAGGGCGATGACGGCTTGTGTGCCTTGTTCCCAACCGGCGGAATTTTCGGGCGTAGCGGCGGCAATGGCTTCGGCTTGCTCGCAAAGGGCGGTTTTACGTTCGAGATTTTGTTCTTCTTCGGCTTTCAGTCGCTCGAAGTGGGCTTGGTGGGCCTTGTTCACGAGGGTGGAGGCTGCCTTGAAGCGGTTCCAGATTTCTTCGCGGTGTTCTTTGGCCACGGGACCGGTCTCGCGGAATTCCTGATGGAGTTGTTGCAGCGCGTGGAAGGCGCTTACGACGTCGTTTTCGCCGGCAAGTCGCTCGGCTTGCTCGCAAAGTCGCGTTTTGGTCTCGAGATTTTTGCGATAGTCGTAGTCGCGCAACTCGTGGCAGAGGCTCAGCAGGTCGTAGAATTGGTCGGCGATGGCCTGATAGGTTTTCCACAGCTCGGTGGCGCGTTCGGCGGGCACGGGTGTGAGCGTTTTCCACTCTGTTTGCAGGGCTTTGAAGGCGTCGTAGCTTTTGTCGGCTTTTTCGGCGCTTTCGGTCATGGCCTTGACCTCTTCTATGATTTGCAGTTTGCGTTCGAGGTTGCGCTGTTTCAGGGTTTCTTCTTCGGCGGCCGCGGCTGCGCGCAGTTCGCGCACTCTGGAAAGGTTGTCCTTGAAGGCTTTTTCCTCGGTGTCGGGCGATGGCAGGAAGCCTTCGTCGCTTCCGTGGGCTTCGACGTAGGCGGCGCGCTCCCGGGCGGCTTCTTTTTGGTGCAGACGGTAGTATGCTTGTTTAAGACTGTCGAGTTCGGCGCGCTCGGCACGGCCTCCGTCGGCGGCAATGGCTTCGAGGCGTGCGATGACTTCGGCCTTGCTCTGCATGAGGTGGGCGTCGGACTGCTGGCTTTGCGGCGTGTCGTGCGTTTGGGCTGTGTCGTTTTCCGCGGGTTGCGTTGCGATTTCCGCTGCGGCTTCGCTTGCAGGAAGTTCCGGCGCTTCGGTCTTGATGATTTCGTCCATGTTGTGAGGGTTTTGCCCGCAAATTAAGTTATTTTTGGCAGAACGGCCAAATTATAGCCATGATTTTCGCCGGAACATGACGTAGAACAGGGCTGTGACGGCGATGCTGGCCACGATGACGAGCGGAAAGCCCCATGTGGCGTGCTCCATGCCGTTGATGAGGTTCATGCCGAAGATGCTGGCCAGCAGCGTGGGGAACATGAGGATGATCGACACGCTCGTCAGGCGCTTCATGAGCCGTCCCATGTTGTTGTTGATGATCGAGGCGTAGGTGTCCATCGTCGAATCGAGGATGTGCGAGTAGATGTTGGTGATTTCGCGGGCCTGGGTCATCTCGATGTTGACGTCTTCGATGAGATCGGCGTCGAGTTCGTCGACCGGGAGTTTGAATTTGAGCTTCGAGAGCAGGTTTTCGTTGCCGCGGATGGACGTGATGAAGTAGGTGAGGCTGTCTTGCAGGCGCGACAGGCCGATGAGGTCTTCATTGTCGATGCTGCGGTCGAGATTGCGTTTGGCTTCTTCGATGAGCACGTTGATTTGTTTGAGCCGTTTGAGATACCACACGGCGCTCGAGAAGAAAAGCCTGAAGACGAGGTCGACGCTGTCCGTGAAGCCGCGGTTGCGCTTCTGCTGATAGGAAACGAAGTCGATCATCATGTTCGTTTCGTAGTAGCAGACTGTCACGCACACGCCCTTGTTGAGAATGATGCCCAGCGGGATGGTCGTGTGGGGCGTGTGCGAGCGCACTTCCTTGACATAGGGTATGCGGAGGATGATGAGCGTCCAGCCTTCGTCGTAGTCGTAGCGGGCGCGTTCGTCCTTGTCGCGGATGTCGTCGAGAAAGTAGTCGGGGATGTGGAGCTTGCCGAGGAGAAAGTCCTCGTCCTCGGCGCTGGGGCAGGTCACTTGCATCCAGCAGCCGGGTTCCCATTCGTCGAGAGTGCGGAGCGAGTTGTCGATGTTCCAGAAAGTTCGCATGTCGGTCGGGGTTTGTGCTCGCAGAAGTTGGCGCTGCCGCCCGCAGGGCCGGATACTTCGTGCTCCGCGCGGGCGTCAGGCGGTGTTTCCCGCGTGATAGTCGTCCATAGGTTGGTGGGAGAATGGTTTCGGCCGCAAAAGTAGGCATTTCCGCCGAGATTTCCGCTGCTTGCAGGGCTTTTTGCGCATGCGAGGCTGTTTTTGCGGGGCTTTGCGCCGCCGGGGGCCGCTTCTGCCCGTGTGTGCGGGCC
>JAFLUW010000057.1:3494-12622 GCA_022508615.1 Prevotellaceae bacterium
CTCAGACTAAGTTGAAACTTACTCAGCGTTAGTTTTGACTTTTGCTAAGGCTCTCGCCCTCAACGCCTGAGGAGCGGACCGAAACGCCGCGCACGGCCGCCCTGAAGCCGCGTCCGCCGGGCTTTGCGCCGCCGGCGCTGCGGCTGTCCGGCCGTTTTTTGCGCTGTCTGGCCGGCGGCTTCGGCGGATTTTCCCTACATTTGCATTGCTATGACGACGTTCGTTTTGCAAAAGGCCGCCATTGCGCTGGCGCGCCTCGTTTCGCGCCTGCCGTTGGGCGTGCTCTACGCGCTGAGCACGCTGGCCTGCCCCGTGGTGCGCCATGTGGCCGGCTACCGCCGCGGCGTCGTGCGCCGCAACATCGACAGCGCGCTGCCCGAGCTGACGCGCCGGGAGCGACGCAGGGTGGAGCGGCGCTTCTATGCGTGGTTTTGCGACTATGCGGTCGAAACGCTGCGTCTGTGCTCGATGTCCGAAGCCGAAATGCGCCGCCGGCTTACGGTGGAGGGGCTCGAGGCCGTCGAAGCGGCCCTGCGCATCCGCCCGTTCGTGTTCATTTATCTCGGACACTATTGCAACTGGGAGTGGATCTCGTCGCTGCCGCTGCATACGGGCGCCCGCTGCGCCCAGCTCTACAAACCGCTGCGCGGAAAGCTCTTCGACGACTTTTTTCAGGAGCTGCGCACGCGCTTCGGCAGCGAAAACATCGCCAAAAGCGACGCCCTGCGCCGCATCGTGGCCCTGCGCCGCGAGGGACGTCCGGTTCTCGTGGGCTTCATCAGCGACCAGAGCCCCAAAAGCGAGAGCACGCATCTCTGGGTAGACTTCCTGCACCACGACACGGCCGCCTTCACCGGCACCGAACGCATCGGCCGCAAAGTGGGCGCGGCCGTCTTCTTCGCCGACGTGAGCCGCCCGGCGCGCGGCCGCTATCATTTGCGCTTCGTGCCTATGGCCGCCGACGCATCGGCCGTGCCCGAGCACGAACTGACCCGCGACTACATGGCGCGGCTCGAAAAAATGATACGCCGCGAGCCCCATCTGTGGCTGTGGAGCCACAACCGCTGGAAACATCAGCGTCCCGCCGGCGCCGCCCGCACGGCAGCTGAAACAACTCGCACGGAACATGAAAAAATCCGCACGGCAGCCGAAAAAAGCTGAAAGAGCGGCATGAAAACAGCCGATCGCGCCATCTTCCGTCTGGCCCTTCCCAGTATAGTCTCGAATGTCACCGTCCCGTTGCTCGGACTGGTCGACACAACGCTGGTCGGCCACCTCGGCTCGGCCCGCCATCTGGCCGCAATAGCCGTGGGCACCACCGTTTTCAACATGCTCTACTGGCTATTCTCGTTCCTGCGCATGGGAACCTGCGGCCTCACGGCGCAAGCCTGCGGACGCGCCGACGCTGAAGGCGCTCAGCTGCTGCTCCTGCGCGCACTGGTCTGGGCAGCAGGCCTCGGCGCCGCCATTATCCTGCTGCAATCGCCCCTGCTCGGCGTGGCGCTGACCCTTACGGGCGCCCCCGCCGGACTGCATGCCGCCGTGGCGCACTATTTCCGCATACTCGTCTGGGGAGCGCCCGCCATGCTCGGCCTCTACGCCCTTGGCGGCTGGATGGTAGGCATGCAGGACACACGCTCGCCCATGTGGATGAGCTTCGTGCAGAACACCGCCAACATAGCCCTGTCCCTCTTCTTCGTCTACGGCCTCGGCCTCGGTCTTGGCGGCGTGGCCGCCGGCACGCTCGGCGCCCAGTATGCCGCACTGGGCCTCGGCCTCGTCTTCTGGCGCCGCCATGCCGCAGGCGCCGCCCGCTCGGCGCTTCCGGCCCTCTGCCGCCGCGCCGTGAGCCGCAAAGCGCTCTTCGACGGCCGTTTCCTCGGCGTCGGACGCGACCTTTTGCTGCGCACGCTCTGTTTAGTGGCCGTGACGGTGGGCTTCACGGCCGCCGGCGCCCGTCGCGGCGAAGAAGTGCTGGCCGCCAACATGGTGCTCATGCAGTTTTTCATGCTCCTCTCTTATATTATGGACGGACTGGCCTATGCCGGCGAAGCACTCTGCGGCCGTTTCCGCGGAGCCGGCGACACGGCAGCGCTGAGACAGACCGTCGGGCGGCTTTTCCTGTGGGGCGCGCTGCTGGCCGCCGTCTTCACGGCAGCTTATCTTGCCTTCGGGCCCGCAATGGTCGACTGTCTGACCGACGTGCCCGGTGTGCGTCAGCGCTGCGCCCGCCTTTTGCCCCTCGTGGCCTTGCTGCCGGCCGCATCGCTGGCCGCTTTTCTGCTCGACGGCATCTTCGTGGGCCTTACGGCCGTCCGGGCCATGCTGCTCTCGATGAGTGTGGCCGCAGCCGCCTTTTTCGCTCTCGTTCGTCTCGGTCCGCAGAGCGACAGCGCCCTCTGGGCCGCATTTCTCGGCTATCTTTTCCTGCGTGGTCTCGTGCAGGCCGTCCTGCTGCCCCGCCTGCTGGCCGAAAGGCCGGGACGCTAAAAAACAGGAGGGAAGAATGGCCTTACATGCCGCTTTTTGCTAAATTTGCTCCCACACTGCTGAAAAATAAATCCCTAAAACCTCTTATTACTATGAAAAACATTGTCGCACAATTCGACATTCGCGGCCAGGTGGCCGACATCAAGCCGCTGGGCAACGGACTTATCAACACCACTTACAAGGTAACGACCGAGGGCGAGGCCCCCGACTATGTGCTGCAACACATCAACAACGCCATTTTCCCCGACGTGGACATGCTCATGGGCAACATCACGGCCGTATGCAGCCATCTGCGCGCAAAATACGAGGCCGAGGGCGTCGAAGACGTGGGTCGCCGCGTGCTTGAATTCGTGCCGTGCAAGGCTACGGGGAAATACTATTATTTCGACGGCGAGAAGTATTGGCGCGTCATGGTTTACATTCCCGACACCGTGTCGCAGAGCGCCGTGACGCCCGAATCGAGCCGCATCGTGGGCGAAACGTTCGGCAAATTTCAGGCCATGCTCGCCGATATTCCCTCGCAGTTGGGCGAGACCATCAAGGATTTCCACAACATGGAGTTCCGCTTGTCGCAGCTGCGCGAGGCCGTGAGCGAAAATCGGGCCGGCCGTCTGGCAGAAGTGCAATGGCTCGTAGACGAACTCGAAAAGCGCGCCGAAGACATGTGTCGCGGCGAACGCCTGCACCGCGAGGGAAAACTTCCGAAGCGCATCTGCCACTGCGACACGAAGGTAGACAACATTCTCTTCGACAAAGCGGGCAACGTGCTCTGCGTAATCGACCTCGACACGGTCATGCCGAACTTCGTCTTCTCCGATTTCGGCGATTTCCTGCGTTCGGCCGCCAATACGGGCCGGGAAGACGACCCGAACCTCGACAACGTCAGCTTCAACATGGACATATTCAAGGCTTTCGCCGAGGGATACCTGAAAAGCGCCCGCACGTTCCTCACGCCCGTCGAGATAGAAAATCTTCCCTACGCCGCTGCGCTCTTCCCCTACATGCAAACGGTGCGCTTCTTGGCCGATTATCTCAACGGCGACACGTATTACAAGACGCAATACGCCGAACACAACCTCGTGCGCTCGAAAGCGCAGTTCAAACTCCTGCAAAGCGTGGAGGAAGCCACGCCTGCGATGCAGGAATTCATTGCCGGAGCGTTGGCATAAGGCGCTGATTCCGACTTTCCTGCGGAAAGGCAAAACTTACGCCCTGTTAGTTCAAACTTACTCAGACTAAGTTGAAACTAACAGGGCGTAAGTTTTGCCTTTCTCGGCATAAGCCTTTCCTTTCGGCCGGAAAGGCGTCGCCGCCGGCCGGCGTTCAGTCCTTTCGGGCCTCGCACCAGCGGCGGGCGTTGACGAAGGCTTCGAGCCAAGGCGTAGCGTCGTCGGCCTTGCGGTCGCAGGGATAATAAGGATTCTGCCACGGCAGGAAGGCGCGCTCCAAGTGGGGCATCATGGCCAGATGGCGCCCGTCGGGCGAGCAAATGCCGGCGGCCGAAAGGTCGGAGCCGTTGGGATTGCCCGGATAGGCGTCGTAAGTATAGCGTAAGGCCAGCGCAAAGCCGCTTTCGGGCAGCGCGAACTTGCCTTCGCCGTGCGCCACCCAGATGCCGAGCCGTCGGCCGGCCAGCGAAGAGAGCATGACGCTGGGATTTGCGGGCACGTCGACCGTGAGGAACTGGCTTTCGAACTTGTGCGAGTCGTTGTGCAGCATGCGGGCGCCCTCGCCGCCCACCAAGCCCAACTCGACCATGAGTTGGCAGCCGTTGCATACGCCCAAGGAGAGCGTGTCGGGCCGCGCGTAGAAAGCATCGAGCGTGGCTTTCGCCTCGGGGTTGTAGAGGAAGGCGCCGGCCCAGCCTTTGGCCGAACCGAGCACGTCGCTGTTCGAAAAACCGCCGCAGAAGACAATCATTTGTATGTCTTCCAAGCGCTCGCGGCCGCTGACGAGGTCGGTCATCGTGACATCTTTCACGTCGAAGCCCGCCAAGTAGAGCGCATAGGCCATTTCGCGCTCGCCGTTGGTGCCTTTCTCGCGAATGATGGCGGCGCGCACGCCGCTTTTCATGCGGCGGTCGGGCCGGACGCCGAGACTTTCGAACGTTCCCTTGAAATTTTCGCCCAACATCGGGGCCAGCGGTTGCTTTTTGTAGTTGCAGGCGCGCTCGTCGGCCTTTCCGTGGAAACTTTGCAGGCGGTCGAGCTGATGGCTCGTGGCATACCAGACGTCGCGCAGGGCGTCGATGTCGAGACAGAGCGTGCCGTCGGCCGATGTCAGCGTGCGCGCCGCGACGGGACGGGCGATGAGGCGGGCTTCGACGCCGTGTGTCGTGAGCGTAGCCTCGAATTTTTCGCGGTCGGCGTCGGCAATTTGCAGCACGACGGCGGGATTTTCGGCGAACAAGGCCTTTATGCTGTCTTCGCCCGATGCCTCGGCCGCGAGAGCGAGGCCGCCGCGCGTGTTGGCGAAGCACATTTCGAGCAGACACACGATAAGTCCGCCGGCGCTCACATCGTGGCCGGCGCGCACGAGGCCTTGCGCCACGAGACTTTGCACGGCGGCGAAGGCGCGGCGGAAATGGTCGGCCGAAGCCACGGTGGGCACGTCGCTGCCCACATATCCGAGGCTCTGGGCCAGCGCCGAGCCGCCGAGCCGCGGCGTGCAGGCGGAAAAATCGAGGAGATAGAGGCCGCTTTCGGCGCATGGGTCGAGCACGGGGCCCACCGTTTTGCGCACATCGGCCACTTCGCCGCCCGCACTGACGATGACCGTGCCCGGGGAAATGACTTTCTCGCCGCCGGGATACTGTTGCGACATGGATAGCGAGTCTTTGCCCGTAGGAACATTGACTCCGATTTCCATACAGAAGCGGCTCAGGGCCTCGACGCCGCGATAGAGGCGCGCATCTTCGCCCTTCTGCGAGCGGCAGGGCCACATCCAGTTGGCCGAGAGGCTGACGCTGTCGAGTCCGTCGGCGAGATTGGCCCATACGAGGTTCGTAAGGCTTTCGGCCACGGCGAGCACGCTGCCTGCCGCGGGGTCGGCCAGTCCTGCCTGCGGGGCGTGGCCGATGGCCGTGGCGATGCCGGCGCGGCCGCGGTAGTCGAGGGCCACTACGCCGCAGTCGGCCAGCGGCAACTGCAACTCGCCCTGCGTTTGCTGGTGGGCCACTTTTCCCGTCACGCTGCGGTCTACCTTGTTGGTGAGCCAATCTTTGCAGGCCACGGCTTCGAGACGCAACACGCCGTCGAGATATTCGGCCAGACGGCCCGCTTCGCAGCAGACATCGGCGTATCGGCGCTCGACGGTCTCGTCGCGCATCACGGTTTTGGGCGAATGGCCGAACATTTGGGCCACGCCGAGGTCGAAGGGCCGACGGCCGTCGGCCTGCCGGAAGGCAAAGCGGGCGTCGCCCGTGGTTTCGCCCACGACATAGAGCGGTGCGCGCTCGCGTTCGGCTATCCGGCGCACGTGTTCGATGTGTTCTTCTTCGATGAGCAGGCCCATGCGCTCCTGACTTTCGTTGGCGATGATTTCCTTGGCCGAAAGTGTGGGGTCGCCCACGGGAAGTTTGTTCATTTCGATGAGACCGCCGCACGTTTCGACCAGTTCGGAAAGACAATTGACGTGTCCGGCCGAGCCGTGGTCGTGTATGGAGACGACGGGGTTGATTTCTTCTTCGCAAAGGGCGCGCACGAGGTTGGCGGCGCGCTTTTGCATTTCAGGGTTGGCGCGTTGCACGGCGTTAAGCTCGATGCCCGAACTGTATCGGCCCGTATCGACGCTCGACACCGAGCCGCCGCCGAGCCCGATGCGGTAGTTGTCGCCGCCGACGACGACGATTTTGTTTCCTTTCCGCGGTTCGCCTTTCAGGCAGTCGCGCTTTGTGCCGTATCCCACGCCGCCGGCCAGCATGATGACTTTGTCGTAGCCGTAGCGCTCGCCGTTTTCCTGATGTTCGAACGTGAGCACCGAGCCGCAGACGAGGGGTTGGCCGAACTTGTTGCCGAAGTCGCTCGCGCCGTTCGAGGCTTTCACGAGAATTTGGTCGGGCCGCTGGTAAAGCCACTCGCGCACGGGCAGCACTTCCTCCCACCGGCGGCGCTCGCCGAGGCGCGGATAGGACGTCATGTAGACGGCCGTGCCGGCAATGGGCCACGAGCCGATGCCTCCGCCCATGCGGTCGCGAATTTCGCCGCCCGTGCCAGTCGAAGCGCCGTTGAAGGGCTCGACGGTCGTGGGAAAGTTGTGCGTTTCGGCTTTCAGCGAGATGACGCTCTCGATGTCGCGAATCACGAAGTAGTCGCTCGTGTCGTGGCGCGCGGGGGCGAACTGTTCTACCACGGGCCCTTGGCTGAAAGCCACGTTGTCCTTATAGGCCGAGAGTATCTTGTGCGGATTGGCCTTCGTGGTGTTTTTTATCATCTGAAAGAGACTCGACGGCATCTCTTTTCCGTCGATGACGAACGTGCCGCCGAAGATTTTGTGCCGGCAGTGTTCGGAGTTGATTTGCGCGAAGCCGAACACTTCGGAGTCCGTCAGCGGCCGTCCGAGTTCGCTTTCTACCGTATGGAGATAGACGATTTCTTCGGGCGAGAGCGCAAGGCCCTCTTCTTCGTTGAACGCTTCGAGGTTATCCACCGTTCGTATTTCGGCCGGCTCGATGTCGGTGTCGAAAATCCCTTGGTCGAGCCCTTCGTAGAGCCTTTGCAGCATCGGGTCGTGTTCGGCGTCGGCCGACTCGACGGGAAAGTATTCCTCGATACGCGAAATGCCGCCGAGGTTCATGTTTTGCGCAATCTCGACGGCATTCGTGCTCCACGGCGTGAGCATTTCGCGGCGCGGGCCCACGAAGTGTCCCTCCACCTTCCCGGCTTCGAGGCAGCGGGCGCCGCCGAAGAGCCATTCGAGCTTGCCGACTTCCTCCTGCGCGGGCAGGTGGTCGATGGCGACGGCTATAAACGTTTGCGACGGTGTCTGAAAAAAGCGAATCATAAGGGCTTGAAAAATTGTTTGCCGCAAATTTACGAAATAAACACGCTCGCCGCCCTGCCCGAGGCCCGAAATCTGAACTTTTTCCGACCGGGTTTTCTCATGAAATAGCCGTTAAGCGTCACGTCGCTGCGAGGTCGCGCCAGCTTTGTCTGACTTATTTCGAACTTAGTCAGACTAATTTCGAACTTACGCCCTGTAAGTTTCGCCTGTTTCGGCATTTTTCTTCGCCATTTTCGGCGAAAAAACGCCCTTTAAGCGTCATTCTTCAGCTGAAATCGCGTGTGTTTCTTCCTGTATGCGGCGCATAAGCTGTTTGTACTCAGTAGCTTAACGCCGTTTCGGCCTGATGCCGAAAAAATCGCATATTTTCGTCCAACCTTTCGGTCGAACGAAAATACGCGATTGTAGAAGCCTCGGAAATGTTAAAGTTTCCTTAATTTTTTTCTTTCCATCCGGCCTTAGCAACGCAAACTTTTCGGAATGCGCGGCTCAATCCGCCGCCAAAGGGGCCTCCACGCGGCGATGCGTACCTGGTCGATGGCGATAGCCGCAAAGAAAACGGCCGCGAGGAAGGCAATAGTCAGCGCAAGGTAGGCGGGAAGTGGGAAATGGGAAATGGTCGTGGAGATAGCGGCATGCGGGAAGATAATATTGTCCGCATATGCTGTCGTGGGTGTGCAAGAGATAAACGGCAAAACAACTTGCCCCGCAAAGATTGACGAAGCGGCTTGTAAAGTTGAGTTTCGAGAAGAACAGCAGCAGATAGAGCGCGCCGATAACGACCAACGGGTTTGCGTAGTATATATAATGTTTCCAAAAGCGGAATACCAGTTCATAAATGATCGAATCGTGAGCGAAATAAGGTATTAGCAGTCCGATTGCCGTATAAAGAAGGGCGGGAAGCAAATAGATGGCGAGGTCTGTGTGCGGCAAAAAGGTGCTCCAATGCGGGCGGTAGCGGCGAACGTAACGCGCCAACAAATAAAGTCCGATGAAAGAAACGGGCGAATAGCCGGAGGAAAAGAATGTTTCTCCTCCGGGGATAATAAATCCGTAAGATGTTTGATAAAGATAAAAAAGAATGAGGGTTAATCCTAATTCTTTACGACTGGCATTTTCAACAAAAGCGTTGAGTGCAGGGGAAATGAGGTAGAGAATAAGATAGGCCTTAATAAACCAATAAGCACTGTTCTTTGCTAAGCAGATTATGCCGAATCTCTTTACGCTAAACGTATCGAAACCGAGAATCAACGCCGCAATATAAGTGCTGATTATGAAAAAAATACTTGAAAAAGGAAATTCGTGACACTTTTCCACTTGGGTCGAATGCCGAACCAACCGGAAATCAGCACGAAAACGTTGACACAAACGATAGCAAGCGACTCGAACAGCATGCGCAGGCCCATGTCTGCGGGTGCAGCAACTGTATCTTCAATGCTGGGTCTGCCGAGGGATAAATACATGGCATGAACCAACAATACAAAAAACATCGAGAGCATGCGCAACGCTTCGATGTTCGATTGGCGCGGCGCAGTTTTCTGCGAAGTCGCGCTAATCTCTTTTCGGGGGGGTAATTTTTGGCCTAATATGCAAATGGGAGGATAAAATCCTATGTAAAATCCTCTAATATGCAAAAT
>JAFLUW010000058.1:0-5927 GCA_022508615.1 Prevotellaceae bacterium
ACCGATATCAATCCCTCATCGACCGATATCTCTCGGCCGAACCCGCGCGTTTCGACTCGGCGGTGGGCGCTTTGGCCGCCCAAAGCGACTCGCTCGACATGGCATCGCTGCCGTTGGACAGCCTGACACCCTGTCTGAACATGCTCAACGCGAAATACGTCATCTTCCGTCCCGACGTGTACGTCGAAAACCCGCGTGCCAACGGCGCAGGCTGGTTTGTCGACCGACTGACCTTCGCTCCCGACGCCGACGCCGAGATGAAAGCGCTCGGCACGCTCGACACGAAGCGCGAAGCCGTGGCCGACGAGCGCTTCCGCGCCGCCCTCGACGGCTCGGCGCTCGACAGCGGCAGCGTGCGCCTTACTTTCTACGAACCCAACGAGCAGGTGTACAGCGTGACGAGCCGAAAAGGCGGCGTCGTCGTGCTTTCGGAAATCTACTATCCCGGCTGGACGGCCACCATCGACGGCAAGCCGGCCGAGACGGGCCGCGTGAACTATGTGCTGCGCGCCGTGCGCGTGCCGGCCGGCCACCACACGCTGCGCATGACTTTCCGCCCCGCCAGCGTGGCCCGCACCGAAGCCGCAGGCTACGCCGCGCTCGCACTCATTCTGGCCGGGCTGCTCGCCGCGCTCGGCTTGCAGTGGCGCACACAGTGCCGCAAGGACGACAAACAGACACAAAACTAAAACCCCAAGCCCTATGAAAAAAATCAGAACCGCCATCGTAGGTTATGGCAACATCGGGCGCTACACGCTCGAAGCACTCGAAGAAGCCCCCGACTTCGAAATCGCCGGCATCGTGCGCCGCAATCCCGGCGGCAGCCAGCCGGCCGAACTTGCGCCCTACAAAGTCGTGGCCGACATCCGCGAGCTGGAAGCAGTAGACGTAGCCGTGCTCGCAACGCCCACGCGACAAGTGGAAAGCATCGCCCGCGAAATCCTTGCCCTGGGCATCAACACGGTCGACTCGTTCGACATTCACTCGCAAATCCCCCAACTGCGCCGTTCGCTGGGCGAAGCCGCGCGCAAGGCCGGCGCCGTGAGCGTCATCTCGGCCGGCTGGGATCCGGGCTCGGACAGCGTGGTGCGCACGCTCGTCGAAGCCATCGCTCCGAAAGGCGTGACGTACACGAACTTCGGCCCCGGCCGCTCGATGGGCCACTCCGTAGCCGTTCGCGCCATCGAAGGCGTGCGCGACGCCCTGTCGATGACCATTCCCGTGGGCACGGGCCTGCATCGCCGCATGGTGTACGTCGAACTCGAAGACGGCGCCGACTTCAAGACCGTCGAAGCCGCCATTAAGTCCGACCCGTATTTCGTTAACGACGAGACACACGTCGCCCAAGTGGCTTCGGTCGATGCGCTCAACGACGTAGGCCACGGCGTGAACCTCGTGCGCAAAGGCGTATCGGGACGCACGCACAACCAGCTCTTTTCGTTCGACATGAAAATCAACAATCCGGCCCTCACGGCGCAGGTTCTCGTCTGCGTGGCCCGCGCCTCGATGCGCCAGCAGCCCGGCGCTTACACGATGATCGAGATACCCGTCGTCGACCTCCTGCCCGGCGACCGCGAAGAGCACATCGCCCACCTCGTCTGAGCCTTTCGGGCCGGCTTGCAACCCGCTGAAAGCCAACAGCCCGCAGAAAGCGAAAACTAACGCCCTGATAGTTTGAACTAAGTCTGAGTAAGTTGAAACTATCAAGGCGTTAGTTTTCGCTTTCCCTGCATAAGTCGCAACAGACGCCCGCCGAAGCCCGCCAAACCGGGCGCCGCGACAGAAAAAGCCCCGCACGACGGCCGCGCGACGCCCAAGTTTGGCCGCAACCATGCGCCATTCGGCAAGAAATGCTTACATTTGCCAACGGTATCAGCAACAAAGGTAAAGAAAACGCAAATGAACACAGACCATATCGACTGGAACAACCTCAGCTTCGGCTATCAGCGAACCGACTACAACGTGCGCTGCCGCTACCGGAACGGTGTGTGGGGCGAAATCGAAGTGTACAGCGAAGAAACCATCCCCCTGCACATGGCAGCCACCTGCCTGCACTACGGACAAGAGGCCTTCGAAGGCCTGAAAGCCTTTCGCTGCCCCGACGGCAAGATACGCATCTTCCGCCCCGAGGCCAACGCTGAGCGGCTGCAAGCCACCTGCCGCGGCATCATGATGCCCGAGCTGCCCACAGAGACATTTCTGGAAATGACGGCGCGCGCCGTGCGCCTGAACGAACGCTTCGTGCCCCCTTACGAAAGCGGAGCCTCGCTCTACATCCGTCCGCTGCTCATCGGCACGAGCGCACAGGTCGGCGTACACCCTGCCGACGAATACTTGTTCCTGATTTTCGTCACGCCCGTGGGCCCCTATTTCAAGGGAGGCTTCGCCACGACCGACTACGTCATCACCCGCGCCTACGACCGCAGCGCCCCGCTCGGCACAGGCCGATATAAGGTAGGCGGAAACTACGCTGCCTCGCTGCGCGCCAACCACGAAGCGCACGAAGCGGGATATTCCTGCGAATTCTACCTCGATGCGCGCGAAAAGAAATACATCGACGAGTGCGGCGCGGCCAACTTCTTCGGCATCAAGAACAACACCTACGTCACGCCCAAGTCTTCGAGCATCCTGCCCTCGATTACGAACCGCAGCCTCCAGCAACTGGCCCTCGACATGGGACTCGCCGTCGAGTGCCGCCCCATTCCCGAAGAGGAACTCGCCACCTTCGACGAAGCAGGGGCCTGCGGCACGGCGGCCGTCATCAGTCCCATCCGCCGCATCGACGATCCCGAAACCGGACACTCGTATATTTTCTCCCAAAACGGCGAACCCGGCCCCGTGAGCCGCAAACTTTACACGAAACTGCGCAACATACAATACGGCATCGAGCCCGATGCGCACGGCTGGGTCACCGTGCTCGACTGACGCCCGCACACTCCAACTTCTCTCCCTATGAAAACCAACTCGGAAATCAAAAACGAAGCCCTTGCAGCCTTACGCGGCAAGTGGGGCTACTTTTTGTTACTCTCCGTCGCGTACTGGACAATCATAGCCCTCATCGAAACTTCCGGAATTTGGTGCAGCGCCATGCAACAAAACAATTTCGAAGGTCAATTTCTGCGTTATGGGCCCAAATTGTGGATCAGTATAGCCATTATTCCCGTTTTAAGATGGGGATATGAGATTATCTGCCTGCGTAATCAGCGGGGAGAGCAAACCCGCGCGGGCAATCTCTTCGATGGTTTCAAACAATACGGCCGCATTTGGACAACGCAGATACTCGTGCTGCTTTACACCTCATTGTGGAGCCTGCTCTTTCTCATTCCCGGTATTATCAAGAGCTTGTCGTATGCGCTGACTCCGTATATTCTGCTCGACGAGCCCGAACTTTCGCGAAATACAGCCATCGAGCGCAGCATGCAGATGATGGACGGCCACAAAAAACGCCTTTTTCTGCTGTTTTTGAGTTTTATCGGCTGGATAATACTCGCCTTTGCGGTATGTTCTCTCATTATTTATACTTTATATTCTATTTACCACCTCTTTATATTTACAAACGAATTATTGACCTTTTATTATTACTGCTTGATCGTTTATTACTGCGCGATTGGTCTCTGTTTCTTGTGGCTCGTCCCGTATATCGGGGCTTCGTTGGCCGTTTTCTACGAAGACGTGAAAGCCGATTGGGCACATCGAGCAGCCTGAATGCGGCCTAATTGCACCGAAACCCTACTGAAAAGAATCTTTCCATGAGAATAGCAACTCTTACCGCACTGCTCCCGCTCGTTCTGCTGACAAGCCTCGCCGGATGCAAGGGCGATGCCGACAAACTCGCCGACAAGGAAAAAGAACTCGAGGAACTCCGCCAGCTTGCCGAGATCGACAAGCGCGAAATGGAGCATCAGTACGCCGAATTTGCCGCCCAGTACGACGAAATGAAGCTCGCCGTGAAAGACGATTCGCTCGTGGCCCGCATAGAAGCCGAACGGCAGCGCGCCGAAGCCCTGCTGGCCGAACTGCGCAGCGTCAAAAGCAGCTCGACGGCCGAAATCCTGCGACTCAAAAAGGAACTCGCCACCGTCCGCGAGGTGCTCAAAGACTATATCCGCCAGGTCGACTCCCTGCAACAGATCAACTTAGCCCTTACCTCCGAACTCGGCGAAGCACGCGCCGAAGCCGCACGAACACGCGAGGAAAAAACCAACATACAACACGAAAAAGAAGCACTCAGCCAGAAAGTGGCCATCGCCTCGCAGCTCAACACGACCGGCGTGCGCATTACGCCGCTCAAGAAAAACGGCAAAGAGGCCCGAAGACCGAAAGAAATCGCCAGCTTCGCCGTCAGCTTCACCATAAGCCGCAACGTCACGGCCGAAACCGGCATGCGCACGGCCTACGTCCGCCTGCTCAAGCCCAACCAACGCGTCTGCTCGGCCGCAGGCACCTTCAACTACGAAAACCGCAGCATCGAATACTCCGCATCGAAGAAAATCGAATACACCGGACAGGAACAAAGCCTCACGCTCTACGTTCCCGTGAACGAATATCTCGAAAACGGACAATACGGCGCCTACATCTTCATCGACGGCCAAATGACCGGCTCGGGAAGCACGACCATAGGCAAATAGCGCAGCTCCTCAGACAAACCAACTCTAACCGAATCAAAATACCATGGAAAACACCACACTGAAAGACTACGTCATCGGCCTCGACATGGGCGGAACCAACTCCATCTTCGGCATTGTCGACGCCCGCGGCACGATAAAGGCGCAGACGGCCATTAAAACTACCGCCTATCCCGACGTAAAAGACTACGTGAAGGCCGCCGTCGAAGCCCTCGGCCCGGCCATTGACGTCGTGGGCGGCATCGAGCACATCAAAGGCATGGGCATCGGCGCCCCCAACGGCAACTACTACACGGGCAACATCGAATACGCCGCCAACCTCGTGTGGGAAGGCGTCGTACCCATCGCCCGCCTCTTCGAAGAAGCCCTCGGCGTGCCCGTCCGCGTGACGAACGACGCCAATGCGGCCGCCATGGGCGAAATGACCTACGGCGTGGCCCGCGGCATGAAGAACTTCATCATGATAACCCTCGGCACAGGCGTGGGCAGCGGCATCGTAGTCGACGGCAAGATTGTCTACGGCAGCGACGGCTTCGCAGGCGAGCTGGGCCATCTGGTCATCGATCACACGAGCAACGGACGAAAGTGCGGCTGCGGCCGATCGGGCTGTCTCGAAACCTACTGTTCGGCCACCGGCGTGGCCCGCACGGCGCGCGAAATGCTGGCTTCGAGCACGGAACCTTCGCCTTTGCGCGAGATTAAGCCCGAGGAAATCACCTCATACGACGTCTTCAAGGCCGCAGAGCAGGGCGACGCCACGGCCATCGGGATATTCGAATACACGGGCCGCCTGTTGGGCCGCTCGTGCGCCGACTTCTGCACGTTCAACACGCCCGAAGCCTTCGTCTTCTTCGGCGGACTGACCAAAGCCGGCGACTTTCTGATGAACCCCCTGCGCAAGGCTTACGACGAACACGTGCTGAGCATCTACAAGGGCAAGGCCAAGCTCCTCGTCTCCGCGCTCAACGGCAGCGAAGCCGCCGTGCTCGGCGCTTCGGCCCTCGGCTGGGAGGAGTAAGCCGCGCGAAGCCGCCCTTCGGACGGACTTTCGCCCGACACACCCCGTATACGCACAAAAAGTCCGGTCTTCGACAAACGCGAAGGCCGGACTTTTTGTGTTTTTGCACCATTTAATACCCCGAAAAGCCCAATTCGCAAAAACCGTAAAGCCGACCCGCGGAAAACAAACGCCGCATAAAACGGAACTTAGTCTGAGTAAGTTCAAACTTACTCAGACTAAGTTCCGCCTTGCCGCAGAAGCGGCGCAAACAGCTGAGCGAAAGCCTGCTGCAAACCCCTGTA
>JAFLUW010000058.1:6027-12527 GCA_022508615.1 Prevotellaceae bacterium
CTTGCCGCAGAAGCGGCGCAAACAGCTGAGCGAAAGCCTGCTGCAAACCCCTGTAAAAAACGCGCGCACCCCGGCTCCGGGCCCGCCGCGCCGCAAGTCGCGACAACGGCCGGCCGACATCGCACACGGCCGCACGCAGCCCGCAAAAGCAGTACACAACGGCGCAGAGGCCGACGGACTTGGCCCGTTGCGCGATTTTTTGTAAATTCGCAGCCGTAATCCGCCCTATAAACGACAGCACAATGGGAATCTTCAATCTATTCAGACGCAAACCCACGGCCAAAGAAGCCGGATGGCGCGTAGGAGGCATGGAAGACTTCATGACACTCATCCGCGTATATTACCAAGCCACGATGGCCGCCAATCTCGGCATCAGCAACCTGGCCGCCATGCCCGACCTGCGCGTGTTCAAGCAGACGCTGCACATCCCCACGCAGAACAACCGCCTCGGGCTCGGCGAAAAGAAGCACTGCCGACGCATGCTCGGCGAAATCTACGGCCTGAGCGACAGCTTCTTCGCCGAAATCGACGCCTCCGTGCGCCGCGGAGTGCGCAACGTCAACGACATGCGCACGTATCTCTACCAGTTCCAGGGTTTCTCGCAAGAGCTGATGATGCTCATGGGCAACCTTATGAAATGGAAGTTCCGCCTGCCCTCGTTCATGCGCAAGATGCTGCGCGCGCTCACCGAGCAGACCGTGCGGCAAATCATGACAAAAACCGCGTGGAACGACGCCGGCGTGGCCAAAGCCGCCGCCTCCGTGCGCCGCTACAGCCATGCGCTCGGCTACTCCGAAGCCTGGATGAGCGAATACGTCTACAGCATCCTGCTGCTGGCCAAGAAAGAACCGCAGCCCGCCGACGACGGCAAGAAAGACTGACCCCGCGGCGCGCACAGCCCGGTCAACGGCCGACGCAAGCCCGCATTCCGAAAACAGCCCGCAAAGCGGAGACGACATGACACGAGAAGAGGAAAAACAGCTTCAGACGTTCGAGACGCGCGTGCGCAGTCTCATACTCTCCTACGGCCAGCTCCGCCGGGAAAACGCCCGGTTGCGCGCCGAGCTGGAACGCGGCGGAGAAAACCTCGAACAAGCCCGCGCCGAAATCCGCCGGCTCGAAAACGACATGCGCAAACTGCGCGACGCACGCACCATCGAGCTCACCGACAGCGACGTCGAAGCCACACGCGCCCGGCTGGCGCGGCTGATTCGCGAAGTCGACAAATGCATCGCCCTGCTCAGCGTCTGACCCCGCCCGAAAACACCCACACAACCCGCGACACGACCCATGGCAAACGACAAAATGGTCATCAAGCTCCTCATCGGCCGCCAAATCTACCCCATCAACGTGCGGCCCGAACAAGAAGGACTCTTTCGCGAAGCCGCCCGGCAAATCAACGAGCGGCTGGCCAGCTATCAGACCCAGTGGATCGGTCAGGACACCGAGAGATGCCTCATCGCCACCACGCTCGACTTCACCGTGCGCATGCTCCGAGCCCTCGAAGACGCCAGCTGTGAGCCCTATGCCGCCAGCATCGGACAACTCACGGCCGAAGTCGAAGAAGCACTCGCCGAAAACACCGGCACAAACACAACACAAACCACATAAAATCCCGTAAACACTATGATTACTATCATCTGCACGATAGCAGCCCTCATCGTCGGAGGAGCAGCCGGCTACGGCCTTTTCCGGCACGTCATCAAGAAACAGTACAACCAGACACTCGAGCTGGCACGCACCGAAGCCAAAGCCATTAAAGAGAAAAAACTGCTCGAAGTCAAAGAAACCTTCCTCAACAAAAAAGCCGAACTCGAAAAAGAAGTCCAGCAACGCAACCAAAAGCTGCTCAGCGCCGAAAACAAAAGCCGTCAGCGCGAACTTGCCCTCAATCAGCGCCAAAGCGAACTCGACCGCCGCCGCGGAGAACTCGAGCAAACGCAACAACACATCGACGCACAGCGCGCCAACCTCAAAGAACAGGAACAGCGCCTCGAACAAATGCAACAGCGCGAGCGCGAAAAACTCGAAGAACTCAGCGGCCTGAACGCCGAAGAGGCCAAACAGCGACTCATAGAGACCCTCAAAGACGAAGCCCGCAGCGGCGCACAATCGTACATCAACGAAATCATGGACGACGCGAAACTCACGGCCAGCAAAGAAGCCAAGCGCATCGTCATCCAAAGCATACAGCGCGTAGCCACCGAAACGGCCATCGAAAACAGCGTCACCGTCTTCCACATCGAGAACGACGAGATGAAAGGCCGCATCATCGGCCGCGAAGGCCGCAACATACGCGCCCTCGAAGCCGCCACAGGCGTCGAAATCGTCGTCGACGACACGCCCGAAGCCATCGTCATTTCGGCCTTCGACCCCGTTCGTCGCGAAATATGCCGCCTTGCGCTCCACCAGCTCATCGCCGACGGCCGCATACACCCGGCCCGCATCGAAGAAGTCGTGGCCAAAGTCAAAAAACAAGTCGAAGAAGAAATCGTCGAGACCGGCAAACGCACCACAATCGACCTCGGCATCCACGGACTGCACCCCGAACTCGTACGCATCGTCGGCAAAATGAAATACCGCTCGAGCTACGGACAAAACCTCCTGCAACACGCCCGCGAAACGGCCAATCTCTGCTCCGTCATGGCCGCCGAACTCGGACTTAACCCCAAGAAAGCCAAACGCGCCGGCCTGCTGCACGACATCGGCAAGGTGCCCGACGAAGAAAACGAACTGCCGCACGCCCTCTACGGCGCCAAACTGGCCGAGAAATACAAGGAAAAGCCCGAAATATGCAACGCTATCGGCGCGCATCACGACGAAATGGAGATGACTTCGCTGCTTGCGCCCATCGTACAGGTCTGCGACGCCATCAGCGGCGCACGTCCCGGCGCCCGGCGCGAGATTGTCGAAGCCTACATCAAGCGTCTGAACAACTTGGAGAACATCGCCATGTCCTATCCCGGCGTCGTGAAAACCTATGCCATACAGGCCGGCCGCGAACTGCGCGTCATCGTCGGCGCTGACAAGATAGACGACACGCAAATCGAGACCCTCTCGACCGACATCGCCCGCCGCATACAAGACGAAATGACTTATCCCGGACAAGTCAAGATTACCGTCATCCGCGAGACGCGTTCCGTAGCCTATGCCAAGTAAAAAGGGCGACTATCCCGAACAAAAACCAAAGAACACCCCATATAAATATATGTATAGAAGCAACACTTGCGGCGAACTCCGCTTGGAGCACGCCGGACAGGAGGTTACGCTGGCCGGATGGGTGCAGCGCGTGCGCCGCATGGGCGGCATGACGTTCGTAGACCTGCGCGACCGCTACGGCATCACGCAACTCGTCTTCGACGAAGAGACCGACGCCGAACTTTGCGCCCGCGCCTCGCACTTGGGCCGCGAATACGTCGTACAAGCCACGGGAAAAGTGCGCGAACGCTACGCCAAAAACGACAAAATGCCCACCGGCGACATCGAAATCGTGGTCGAACGGCTCGAAGTGCTCAATCAGAGCCAAACACCGCCCTTCACCATCGAAGAAAACACCGACGGCGGCGACGACCTGCGCATGAAATACCGCTATTTGGACATTCGCCGCGAACCCGTGCGCCGCAATCTCGAACTGCGCCACAAATTCTGCCTCGAAGTGCGCCGCTACTTAGACGAACAAGGCTTCATCGAGGTAGAAACGCCCGTCTTGGTCGGCTCGACGCCCGAAGGCGCCCGCGATTTCATCGTTCCCTCGCGCATGAATCCCGGTCAGTTCTACGCCCTGCCCCAAAGCCCGCAAACGCTCAAACAACTCTTGATGGTAGCCGGCATGGACCGCTACTTTCAAATCGTGAAATGCTTCCGCGACGAGGATTTGCGCGCCGACCGTCAGCCCGAGTTCACGCAAATCGACTGCGAAATGAGCTTTGTCAGCCAAGACGACATCATCACGACCTTCGAGGGCATGGCCAAACACCTTTTCAAGACCCTTCGCGGCGTCGACTTGGGCGACGCGCCCTTCCTGCGCCTGCCATGGAGCGAAGCGATGCGCCGATTCGGCAGCGACAAGCCCGACATGCGCTTCGGCATGGAGTTTGTCGAGCTTTGCGACGTACTGAAAGGCTCGGGCACGTTCGGCGTGCTCAACGACGCGGCCTATATCGGCGGCATCTGCGCCCCGGGCTGCGCTTCGTACACGCGAAAGCAGATAGACCAGCTCACCGACTTCGTCCGCAGCCCGCAAATCGGCGCCGGCGGCCTCATCTACGCCCGTGTGCAGGAAGACGGCAGCGTGAAGTCGTCCGTCGACAAGTTCTACGCGCCCGAAGTCCTCGACAAGTTGAAAGAAACCATGCAGGCGCAGCCCGGCGACCTCATCTTAATCCTCTCGGGTGCCGACGCCATGAAGACGCGCCGCCAGCTTTGCGAACTTCGGCTCGAAATGGGCGCGCGTCTCGGCCTGCGCGACAAGAACAAGTTCGCCTTGCTCTGGGTTGTCGACTTCCCGATGTTCGAATGGAGCGACGAAGAAGGCCGCCTCATGGCCATGCACCACCCCTTCACCTCGCCCAAGCCCGCCGACATCGGCAAACTCGACACCGACCCCGCATCGGTGCTGGCCGACGCCTACGACATGGTGTGCAACGGCGTCGAAGTGGGCGGTGGCTCCATCCGAATCCACGACGCCGTGCTGCAAGCCAAAATTTTCGACATCCTCGGCTTCACTCCCGAACGTGCACAAGAGCAGTTCGGCTTCCTGATGAACGCATTCAAGTACGGCGCTCCGCCCCACGGCGGCTTGGCCTACGGTCTCGACCGCTGGGTGAGCCTTTTCGCCGGCCTCGACTCCATTCGCGACTGCATCGCCTTCCCGAAGAACAACAGCGGGCGCGACGTCATGCTCGACGCGCCGAGCATCGTCGACCAAAGCCAGCTCGACGAGCTTCGACTCGACCTGCGGCCCGAATAAAGAGCCGCAACGGGCCGCCCGCGCGCTCCCGACAAGGCGCAAGGCCGCCCCGCCACAGCCATGTGCGCCGGACAGACCGCGAAACCCGTTCGTTCCGCCCTGTCCGGCGCTCCTTTTATGCCGTCCGGGCGCCGCAACAAACGCCCGGCGCCGACGGACAGGCGCCGACGGACAAAATTTTCCCCACAAATTCTCCGTTATGCTCACCCTCGAAGAAGCCATAGCCGCCCGCCACAGCGTGCGCCGCTATCAGCCCCGCGATCTCGCGCCCGAGGCCGAAGAGGCCCTGCGCCGGCGCATCGAAAGCCTCAACGCCGAAAGCGGGCTCCACATTCAGCTCGTCACGGGCGAGCCCCGCGCCTTTCGCGGCCTCGCCTCCTACGGCGTGTTCCGCGGTGTGCGCAACTATCTCGTCATGGCCGGGCCGCGCACGCCCTATGCCGGCGAAGCCATAGGCCGCAACGGCGAAAAGCTCGTGCTGCTGGCCCAGCAGACAGGCCTGAACAGCTGCTGGGCAGGTCTCACGTATCGCAGCGTGAAGCCTGCCTTTTCGCTCGCGCCCGGCGAGCGCGTCTACTGCCTCATCGCCTTGGGCTACGGCCAGGAAAGCGGGCGTCCGCGCCGCAGCAAGCGGCCGGAAGACGTGAGCGACTGGACGCCGGCGGCCCCCGAGTGGTACCGCCGCGGCGTCGAAGCCGCCCTGCTGGCCCCTACGGCCGTCAATCAACAGCGTTTCCGCTTCCGTCTGCTCGCTCCCGACGCCGCGGGACGGCCCCGCGTCGAGGTTCGACGGCTCTTTTCGCTCGCCGGCTACACGCACATCGACCTCGGCATCGCCAAACTCCACTTCGAAATAGGCGCCGGGACGGACAACTTCGCGTGGGCCGGCGATTAGCCCCGCCCCGGGCCGCCCGTCGGGCCGCAGCCGACAAAAAGGCGCGCGGCGCCGGACGTCAGCCGAAATTTGCGTACCTTTGCAAGCGGCCTGAGGGCCGTAACCACTCGTATACTAACCCCTAATCCCCTTTCCGAAAGAAACAGACAGACCCAACAGCGAAACGCAGGAGGGATGCCTTCGGCCCGCAGGGCGGCATTCCGCAGGTGAACAGAAAAAATCATTCATCGCAACGAGCAAGCGTTTCCTTTCACACACTTAAATCATACATCGGGCTTTCAGCTCTTGTTCTGCACTTTCCGAATACCGCCAATCATTCGCCAACCGAAGAACAAGTCAGCCGGAAGTTCACGCCGTCGGGGCGTGGACTGTTCCGTGCTTGTCGGTTGTGACGGTTGCTTGGCGGTAACCGGGAAAGTGGCAGGCATCGAATGGTTGCACGCCCTCGTCGTATCTCTAACAGTTGCGCCCGACACGTATCAGGGACAGAAAATCATGTGCATCAGCCTCATTCTCTTAGGTTGCGTGAGCGGAGCGTTCGCCAGCGCAAAGGCTTTCGAAACTTACGCCCTGCTTGTTTGAACTTAGTCTGAGTAAGTTTGAACTATCTCAGACTAAGTTCAAACTTACTCAGAC
>JAFLUW010000059.1 GCA_022508615.1 Prevotellaceae bacterium
GAAAAGAGCCTGCAGTTTGTCCTGTGCCTCCACGCGCGTGAGTCCGGCCAGTTGAATCCGGCCGATACCGGGAAGTTCGCACGCTCCATCCGACTCTATCGTATAAGGAAAATGATTGTTTTGGCTACTGGTACTGCCCGTCCCGCCCTGAGAGTACCAATAATTGTAATGGGCCACGTGGTCAGAGGAAGCACTGCTGGTCACCGTGGCATTGAAACGGTCACCGACTTTCAGACGATAGTTCTGTACGGGAATTGTCTTCACCACGCTGCCCGCAGGAAAATCTTGGAAATAGACGACCTGCTCCTGCGAGCGACAGGAAGCAAGTGCGAGAATCATCAAAACGAAGTAAAGGGTATTTTTCATTCTTTTTCTGTATTTAAGCGAGGCAAATTTACGATTATTTTTGATTCTTTTCCCTTCTCGTGCCGTGAAAAATGAGAGAACGAAGACCTTTGCGAAATTTGCTGGCAGAGAAACGCCAGACAGTCAGGCCGAAAAGTCGACTCTGTCGACATGCGGGGCAAGTGCCTTCAGATCCGGCAGCCGCTGCCAATCTCCGTATTTGCGGCGCAAGTAAGCCTCGGAATCGGCAGGGACCGGCAGTTCGAGTTCTTCGAAACGGGCACGCGTCAGCGGGAATATTTCTTTCATATCTCGCCTGTCGGCGAAAGGAATGCCGTAGCCATAGCGAACATAGCGACGCGGGAGCAGACGGCCCGCCGTCCGGCAGAACGGAAACAGCACATAGCGGTTCCACCACAAGATGCGACGGACTTTTCGCCGGGCCAGCGCGTCGCTGTTGCGGGGATTGTTCATCACGCGGTAGCAGAAACCCATTGTCCGACAGGTTATCCAGTGCAGCCAGCCGGGGGACGGCTCGAAAGGAAAGATGTCGATGAAGATTCCTTTTTGTTCGAAAATGCGATCGTAGCGGTTGATCTCAGTCATGCAGCTTCGGCGGTCGCGCAACTTGGCGAAACAGAAGAAATAGCCTGCGTCCGTGTCCGGTGTCTGCAACGTGAGCCAGTCCGGCAGCTCGCGAGGGAGGATTTCCAGCAGGCGTTCGTAGTCAGAACGCAGCATTTCGACGTCGAAGTCGTCGTCCCAAGGGATGAAACCGCTGTGGCGCACACAGCCCAGCAGCGTTCCGCTCGACAACCAGTAGGGAATATCGTGCCGACGGCAGATTCGGTCGAATTCGGCGGCCATTTCTTTCATGCGCTGCTGCATGCGGCGCAGCGGCGATCCTTCGGGATTGAAGCGCGCTTTCAGTCCGGCGGCTTCTTGCGGCGATATGAGCGGCTGTTCTTTCATCGTTCGTTTATTTATAGGAGTAGCCGCCGTCTATTTCCAATATAGCGCCGTTCAGATAGGCGTTGTCGAGACAGAAGGCGTAGGCAGAAACGATTTCGTCGACCCGGGCGAATCTTCCGGCCGCGACTTTGCGGCAGATGTTCGCCCGTATTTCCGTTGGTTTCGACTTTTGCCAAGCTGTCTCAACGAAACCGGGAGCTACGCCGTTCACCGTGATTTCCGAACCTTCGAATTCTTTCACGAGATTGCGCACCATGGCGTGTACGGCAGCTTTCGTCACGCCATAGCCAAGCTGCATAGCATGGGGATGCAGGCCCATGGCGCTGCCGGTGAAGATAATACGGGCTTTGGCAGAGAAAAGCGGCTTCAAATCGCGTATCATGGAGAAATGTGCGCCGACGGCTACCTGCATCATGCGGCTCCAGTCGTCGTCGGTGGTTTCTTCCATGGGCTTGCGCACGGTCATTCCGGCGTTGCACACCAGACAGTCCACACGTGCGGTCGTTTTGCGGACTTTTTCTATGAAAGCCCGCACGTTTTCGCCCGCCGACTGGTCGCAACGGCAAGTTTCAATCTGCCCCGGGCCCGGGAATGCTTCGGCTTCACGCGCCGCGAGCGCATCGTCGGCAAAGGTAGCCAGCACACGGAAGCCGCGACCGGCCAGCATACGGCTCACGCCGAGTCCTATACCTTTGGTTCCGCCTGTCACGATAGCGAAAGGCTGCTGTTGTCGTTCGTTCATTTCACTTTCACGTCGGGGTTTACGCGGTGTTCCACGCGACTTTTCATTTCTTTATAGTCTGCCAGAATGCGTTCTTTGATTTTCGTCGAGCTCGCGCCGTCGCCGTAGGGGAAATAGAAGACCGCGACGCCGAGTTCCCTGAGGTAGTCGTACTTGCCGGTCCAGTCGTCTCCCACGACGAAGACGTCTATGTTCAGCTTGCGCACCAACTCCGAATGGTCGAGGGAGTGTTGCGGAATGACTACGTCGGGATAGCGCAATGCCTCGACTATGGCGAGGCGTTCCTCGAAGGGAATCGTCGGCGGTTGCTTGTAGGAGCAGACTAACTCGTCGGTCGACACGCCCACAATGAGCGTATCGCCGAGCCCGCGGGCATATCGAATCATTTTCAAGTGATTCGAGTGGAACATATCGAAAGTTCCGGAGGTGTACACTACAATTTTTCCGTTGTACATAAGGATGTGGATTTTGCGGTTGGGAAATTGTAAAAATTTTGACAATCCGTTTTTTCATTCTACGCCGAAACGCGGACGAAACGGGCGGTTATTTCGGATTGACGGCCGGTCTGTCGGAACTTACAGGACGTTAGTCGGAACTTTCTTTGGGATAGTTGCAACTTACGCAACGTTGCGCGCGCCTTTTCGCGGCGAAAAAACGCGAAAAAGGCATTTTTCGCACCCGGCGGCCGCCTGCGCAACGTCCGGAGCTGTTTTTTTCGCTGCATGTACGGATTGTAAGACGCTGAAAAGCCAGCCGGTCGACCCACACAGGGCGAAAGCGGGCAAAAATCGCGCGCAACGACCCGGCAGCGGCGACGCGAGCTGCGGCGCCAACCACGGAGGCGTTTTTTGTAAAATTATTTGACAAATTCGGCCACATCCGGCCTGGATTGTTTCTCATGAATATGGGTGTTTAACCATCGTTTCGAAGCGCCTGTCCCGGCACGGGGCGCCACTTGCCTTTCAAAGGCCGCCTGCATCAGCCGGAAAGGGCGCTGCCGGCTCCAGACGGTATCCCAACTCGCTGATTCCGGTCAGCGAATCGGCAGCCATGGCGTGGGAGATGAGCAGATTTCCGCACATACCCCTTTTGAGCCTGACGCGACGGACGGGTATGGCGATTTCGTGGTAGGCCACGCCGTTACGTCCCTTGCGCATCTGCTCGTTGTCGAGCGAAACGGCGAGCGTATCGTTGAGCGGCGGCGAGAGTTGCAGTCCTTCTTCGCGGACATTCAGATAAATTGTTTTGCAAACCGACAACCCGGCGGCCGAAGTCCGCAGCAGCAGCGTCAAATCGTATTCGCCCGACGCCGCAACGGTATCTACCGGCAACGAGAGGCAGTCTGCGCGCCCCCAACTCTCTCCGGCGAAAAGATGAAAGCGCATTTTTGTCCCGTCGGCACGGCAAGAGGACAGCAACGCGCCGAAAACGACGGCGGCCGTACAGAAAAGTCCGAATCGAAGGGGCGTCGGCATACGTATGGTCACTGTTCGGACGAAGCTGGCGGCACAGCAGCACCGGAGGGTTTGTCGTCGCGCTTGTCGTGCTGGCCTTTGGCGTTCCTTCGGGAACGTCCCTGCCGCGGTTCTCCCGCCGCGGATCCAGTTGCAGCGGCCATGTCGGCCGGCTTCTTGTGTTTGTTCTTTTTCTTCTTGCGTTTCACTTTGTCGAAACGCGTCAGGTCATCCTGTTCGGCCAAATCGAAACGTTTCGGCGCCTCGAGCGGAGCACGATCGTCGAGCAAAGCGGGCTTTTCTCCCTGTCGGTTCAGGCGAATCACCTCTTTGGCGCGCTCAGCCGTGATTACGGCAAGATTGGCCGCAAGCCGGCGGTCGGTGGAATAGGTCACTTTGCCCGAAAGTATGTCGGCCTTGAAATAATAATAAGTGGAATCGGCCGTTTCGAGGGATACTTCGCGCGCAGGAAGCTGACGGAAGGCCTCCATGTAGGCATCGACTTCATAGTTGAGGCAGCATTTGAGCTTTGCGCACTGGCCGGCCAGTTTTTGCGGGTTGGGCGAAATGTCTTGATAGCGAACGGCAGCCGTTCCTACGCTCTTGAAATTTTTCATCCATGTGGCACAGCATAATTCACGGCCGCAAGGACCTATTCCGCCAATGCGTCCGGCCTCCTGACGCGCACCGATTTGGCGCATTTCGATGCGTACGCGGAACTCCTCGGCCAGCACTTTGATGAGCTGGCGGAAGTCTACGCGCTGATCGGCGATATAGTAAAAGATGGCTTTGGCTCCGTCGCCCTGATACTCTACATCGCCGATTTTCATGTCCAACCCCATATCTTTGGCTATCTTTCGGGAGCGAATCATCGTATCGTGCTCGCGCGATTTCGCCTCTTCGTATTTCGCAAGGTCGGTTTCACGGGCAATACGATAGACTCTTTTGATTTCACCCGTCTCTTTCGGCGAAATTTTGGCCAGTTGCAACAGCACTAACTGCCCGGTCAGCGTTACTACGCCCACGTCGTGTCCGGGCGACGCCTCGACAGAGACCATATCCCCCTTTTTCAGTTTCAACCGGTTATCGTTTCGATAATAACCTTTCCGCGTATTTTTGAACTGCACCTCGACCCAGTCCGTTGTGTGCTCGTTACCCGGCACGGAAGCCAGATAATCGTAGGTATTGAACTGACGATCGCTTTTTCCGCACCCGCGGGCCGAGAAATGGCAGTCGGTACCGCATTTCCATTCCAATTCGAGTGAAGGATTTGTCCGTTCGGAATCGTATTCTGTCATAATATTCTATAATCTTTTGGTCTGCAAAAATTACGGTGTGCTGCACAAAGCTTTCCAATACCGGTGCAGCCGGGCCTTATCTCAGCCTACACGCGCATCTGATCTGCGTTTCCATCTGAAAAAGGCTGCTGCCGAAGCAAGCATGATGGCTGCACCTGCCGTATATCCGATTGTGAGGGAAAATCCGAGGCATTCACGGGCGACAAATATGTAAGTCGATACCACGCCCGACATAAAGACAGCCGGTATGAGCGTTACGAAATAATTTTTTCTTTCCCGGGCGAGATATACTGTAATGGCCCAAAGCGTGAAAACGGATAAGGTTTGATTGGCCCATGCAAAATAGCGCCAAATAATATTGAAACCGTCTTTGTTTGCGAGGCTGAAATAGAGTGTGACAAACGTTGCGGCAAATATTACAAGACTGACGGCAAGCCGCCGGGACAAAGCGGCCTGTTCTATCCCCAGTATGTCAGCTACAATAAGTCGGGCAGAACGCAAAGCCGTGTCGCCGGTCGTAATCGGGGCGGCCACAACACCCAGAACAGCAAGTAGCCCCCCCAACGGACCAAGCCATTCGCGCGTCACACCGAAAACAATGCCGGCAGCATTGGTTTCGGCCATGTTTTCAGGCGATTGATGAAAAAAGACAGCAGCTGCAGCAGCCCAGATCAAGGCTACGATGCCTTCAACAATCATGGCACCATAAAACACGGGACGTCCTTGGAACTCACTCCCCATACAGCGCGCCATCATCGGACTCTGCGTGGCATGAAAGCCCGAAATTGCTCCGCAGGCCACACTTACGAAAAGAATGGGGACGATCGGGGTGATTGCAGCCTGAGGATGCGTATTACCGAGGCCATCCCACAATTCGGGAATGCCCGCCGGCCGCTGTATAACAAGGTAAGCAAGAATACCTCCGGCCATAAAGAGCAACGCGACAGCGAAAAGCGGATAAATACGGCCGATAATTTTGTCAACCGGAAGCACTGCGGCAAGCATATAGTACACAAAAATCAGCGCAATCCACAAATTAATGCCAAATTGTCCTCCAGTCAGCGTGTCAAGCAGACCGGCAGGAGATGAAACGAACACGGCACCAACAAGAATTAAAAGCAGAATCGTAAAAACACGCACAAAATGCATGGCTGGATGACCGAGATAGTGACCGATTGTTTCGGGTAGAGAAATGCCGCCACGACGCAAAGACATCATGGCAGCCAGATAGTCATGCACAGCACCGGCGAAAACTGAGCCGAGTACAATCCAAAGAAAACATGAGGCACCGAACTTTATTCCCATAATCGCTCCGAATATCGGCCCCACACCTGCTATGTTCAAGAACTGAATCATGAACATTTTCCAACGTGGCAATCGGATATAGTCGATACCGTCTGCGTACTGGCTGACTGGTGTAGGCCGGTTGTCCGGACCAAACAAGCGCTCTACATATCGTCCGTAGAAAAAATAACCGGCCACTAATGCCAGCAGACAAAGAAAAAATGAGACCATATATTCTTTTATTTTATTTTGCGACTTCCTTGCGTCATATGCAAAGAGAGTTTATGCAATATTGATCTTTTCTCTGGCGCAAAATTGCTAAACAAGGATCTACTTTCTCAACCCGTCAAAGTTCCTGCACCATGGCACGAAAAAGTTCTGCCATCAATGGTTGCACAGCATTGGCAGCACGCTGCACTTCCTCATGGCTGACTTCCACAATCTTGCCTTCTACACCGAGATCAGTAATAATGGATATGCCGAAAACCCGGATACCGCAATGGTGCGCCACAATAACTTCGGGCACGGTGGACATACCGACGGCATCTGCCCCGAAAATACGATACATCTTATATTCAGCAGGTGTTTCGAACGTCGGTCCCTGTGTTCCAAGGTAGACACCTTCGACTATACGAATACCTTTTTCTTTTGCAATGGTGCGTGCCTGATTGAGGAAAACCTGATCGTAAGCTGCATGCATATCCGGAAAACGCGGACCGGTCGGAAAATTAGGGCCATGGAGCGGATGTTCGGGCATAAAATTGATATGATCTGTAATTAACATCAGATCGCCGATCTCAAATTCGGGATTCACACCACCGGAAGCGTTACTCACGAAAAGATTCTTGATCCCGAGTTCGTACATCACGCGTATAGGAAAAGTTACCTGTTGCATTGTGTATCCTTCGTAATAGTGAAAGCGTCCTTCCATGGCCAATACTTCTTTCCCGCCCAGTCGTCCGAAAAGCAGGCGACCGTTATGCCCCTCTACCGTCGAAACAGGAAAATTCGGAATATCTTTATACGGTATTGCCTTGACTACTTCGATTTCGGCAGCCAGTTTACCAAGCCCTGTACCCAATATAATAGCCGTCGACGGGCGCAAATCCGTACGACTTTCAATCCAACAAGCTGTTTCTTTGATTTTCTCTAACATAATTCAATATGATTTGGTTTAATGTTGGTTTATTCTGATTATTATCCAACTGTTCGATTCGTATAGGTTGCACCCATAGCGAAGTACGTAAATCTTCGCTCAATCCGTCACACATGCTGAGGCGAACTGCGTCTTTCTCCGTGGTCAATGCCAGCCGCTGCGTATTGCTTGGGAAGGCGTTTAGGAGACAAGAATAAGCGTTATTTATCTTTTCCACATCAACCGACGTAAATTCATGATGATCAGGGAAACGTAGACCTACCATCTTACGTGGCTTGCTGGCTCGAACATGCGTATACAGTGCCTCGGGCGATGCTATTCCCGTAATTACCAACACAACAGCACCCTCTATTTGCAGTTTTTCTTCGTTGTTTTCCGAAACATTCTGTTGAACTGGAAAAAGATAAGGCTCTCCGTAAACTAATCCTGTATGGCAGAGTGCCTGACGCTGCAAAACGGGAATTTGAGGCAATGTTCCTGCTTCACATTTGGTCACTACCACTACGTCGGCCCGCTTCGCTCCACTTCTCGGTTCCCGCAGACGTCCCCATGGCAACATATGATCAGACGTATAAGGACTATGGCTATCAGTAAGCAGTATCGTCAGTCCGGGTTTCACATAACGATGCTGCATAGCATCATCCAGTACAATAACATTAGGGCCTTCCGAATCGGTAAGCAATCGTTCGATTCCTGCACAGCGGTCTTCGCATACCGCTACGGTTGCAAAAGAACAATTCCTGCTGATTTGCAAAGGTTCATCACCGACTTCGTGCGCAGTATCGTCTCCCGAACAAACTCGAAAGCCTCGTGTCTTTCTGCCATAACCACGGGAAAGCATTGCAACTTTATATCCGTGGGTATGAAGCAGCTGCAGGATATATTCCACGTGTGGTGTTTTTCCTGTTCCTCCCACTGCCAAATTGCCTACGCAAATCACGGGTAACGGGAAACTCCGACTGCACAATATGCCACAATCAAAAAGTGTATTGCGCAAGACTGCGGCTACCCCATAAAGCATCGCAGCCGGAGCAAACAGCCAAGAACAATTCATCTCAAGCATATACACAAGAAAAAGTTACCGCTTCTTTCACAATTTCTCTGCTTTATGTTTCGATACTATGCGCGAGCAGCTGTTAGTTCAGATTCGGTTCGAAAGGTATACGGGCCTGCAGACAATTGCGTCCCTCGAGCGTAGCGGCAAAACGCAATGGCGCATAGAAAGCCCCAAGTGCCGAACGCATATGATCTTCAAGATAATCGCTCTTCACACTTTGCCGCAACTGTTCGAACATCGAGACTTTCACAGGCGAACCCATTATATAATAATCATCCACTTTCGCCAGACGGGCTGCGCATGCCACGGCATCGTCAAGCGTTCCCAATTTATCCACAAGACCTATGCCGAGCGCCTGACGTCCGGTCCACACACGTCCCTGAGCAATTTTGTCGACATCAGCCGTTTTCATCTTACGGCCCGCAGCCACGCGCCTGAGGAACAAGTTATAACCTCGTTCCACGTAAGCTTGCATTGCTCCGCTTTCGGCTGCTGTCATCGGACGAGCCAACATACTCATTCCACCGAAATCACCGGCGACATTTGTCTTGACTACATCGAAATGCAGACCGAGTTTTTCCGTCACAAGTCCTGTTGCTTCGGGCATCATGCCAAAGATACCGATCGAACCGGTGAGCGTAGTGGGTTCGGCAAATATTTTATCAGCGCTACAGGCCATATAATATCCTCCCGATGCAGCCAAACCGCTCATCGAGACGACTACCGGTTTTTTCTTTTTCAGCAACTGTACCGCACGCCACATTTGTTCGCTGGCATAAGCCGACCCGCCTCCCGAGTTGATGCGCAGTACAACAGCTTTCACTGCATCGTCATCAGCCAAACGGGCAAGATCGGCCACAACTTTACTGCCCACAATCTCTTGTTCGCCGCCAAGAGCAGATCCACTGGGCGCATCGACAATGTCTCCCGTTGCATAGTAAACAGCAATTTGGTTGGAAGAATCCGCCTTGCGCAGTGCAGCCAGGCGAGCCGGCGTTACAAAATTCACTTTATTGCTCTTCGAAAGCCGGCGAAGTACATCGCGCACACCGTCTATATAGGTCAGTGTATCAACCAAGCCCGATTTGACATATGCCGACCCTTCGGCCAGCGATACATAACTATCAGCCAACATATTGAGCCTCGATGTTGAAACTTTGCGCGAAGCCGATACACTTTTGCAAACACCGGCCCATATATCGTTAACGAACGAACTGATTTGCTCGCGGTTAGCCTCGGACATCGACGTTCCAATGAAAGGTTCCACCGCACTTTTGTACGTACCCACACGGAACACGCGAATTTTCACGCCCACCTTGTCGAGCAGGTCTTTGTAGAATATCGGTGTAGAAGCTATGCCATGCCAGTCGAGCATGCCCGAAGGATTAAGCATCACCTTGTCGGCCATACTGGCCACATAATAGGAGCCTTGCGCATAATTGTCGGCATAGGCCACCACGAATTTTTTAGGTGCCGCTTTTTTGAATGCCGTCAGAGCCTTGCGGAGTTCTTCGAGTTGGGCGAAATCGGCCGAAAACGTGCCGCAGTCGAGATATACACCCGAAACAGCGTCGTTTTCTGCGGCTTCTTTCAGCGCGTCCAGCATATCGTCAAGTCCCTGTGTCGTCTCCACATTGTCACCGAGAAAGTCGGAAAAAGGATTCTCAGACACGCGTTCGGACAATCCGCCACTGAGTTTCAGATGCAGCACCGAACCGTCTTTCACCTCAGACGTATCGCCTCCGGCAGCCACCATGGCGCCGAACATCATCAGCATCATTACGAAACCGAAGACGGAGAGACACCCCATACCAGCCATCGCGGCCAGCATCATTTTGAAAAACTGTTTCATATCGTTTGTTTTATTTTCTTGCGTTCGGACATTCAGTCCAGTTCCAGCATCACGGGGCAATGGTCGGAGCCGAAAATTTCGGAACAGATTCCAGCCGCGCGCAAAGCAGGCATCAACTGTCTGCTGGCCAGGAAATAGTCTATACGCCAACCCACATTTTTCTCGCGGGCGTGAAAACGATAGCTCCACCAGGAATATGCACCCTCTGCGTCGGGATAAAAGTGACGGAACGTGTCGACGAAACCGGATTCGAGCAGGCATGTCATCTTTTCTCTCTCCTCATCGGTGAAACCTGGGTTGCGCCGGTTGTTTTTCGGGTTCTTCAGGTCGATCTCAGCATGAGCCACATTCAGATCGCCGCAAACCACGACCGGCTTGACAGCCTCGAGCGAAAGCAAATATGCACGAAACGCGTCCTCCCAGCGCATGCGATAGTCAAGTCTCCGCAGACCATCCTGAGAATTAGGCGTATACACGCAAACAACAAAGTATCGCTCGAACTCAAGCGTCGTGACGCGTCCCTCGCGGTCGTGTTCGTCCACGCCTATGCCGTAGCGCACATCGAGCGGTTCGATACGCGTGAAGATGCACGTGCCCGAGTAGCCTTTTTTCTCCGCATAGTTCCAATAACTCTCGTATCCCTCGAAAGCCACGTCCGTCTGGCCAGCCTGCAGTTTCGTCTCCTGCAGGCAGAAGCAGTCGGCGTCGAGCGCACGAAAGGCATCGGCGAAACCATGCCCCAAACAAGCCCTCAGGCCGTTCACATTCCAGCTGATCAAACGCATTCGTCTACAGATTATGGGCCCGGGCCCGTTAATTCATCGGTTACTTTCGCACAAAATTAAGCAAAAATCGCGTATAAGCCGCACCCGGCCTGCAAAACTTCTCATTTCTGCATTCCGCTCATATTCATATTTATTTCGTATCTTCGCCGGAAAACTCGATCAGACTTATGAAAAAAATCCTGTTTTTCAGTTTTTCCATACTCTCCCTCTGCATTCAGGCCCAACCGCGGGCTGTTTATCCCGAAACCGCCGTACAGACGGGCACATTGCTCTGGAAGATGCCGGGCAAGGCCGTGTTCAAAATAAAAAACGCCGGCGACGGGCCGCTGACCGTCGGGCGCGTGGAGCCGGACTGCGGCTGCATGGCGGCCGACTGGCCCCGAAGCGCCATTGCGCCCGGGGAAGAGGGAATAATCACGCTCCTCTATGATGCCGAAATGCTGGGACATTTCGACAAGGCGGCCGCCGTTTGGACCAACGCCGCAGACGAGCCCGTCTATCTGCGCTTCAGCGGCGACGTTGTCAGGGAAAAGGCCGAACCGTCGGCCGATTTTCCCGTCGAAATCGGCGACATCCGTCTCTCCACGAACAATGTGGAGTTCGACGACGTGAGTCTCGGCGCGCAGCAGACGCTAAGCATCCTCGTCTACAACGGAACGAAACAGTCCTACAGCCCGAGTCTGATGCATCTGCCGCGCTATCTCCGGCAACAGTCCATCCCCGAAAACATACGCCCCGGACGCGTGGGCCGCATCGAACTTACGCTGAACTCGGAGGAACTTCCCACCATGGGACTGACGCAAACGAGCATCTATCTCAGTCGTTTCCCCGGCGACCGCGTCCGCAAGGAGAACGAAATCGGCTTTTCGGCGACCCTGCTCCCCGAAATCCAGGCTTCGGCCGACGGTCGCGCGCCGGTAGCCGCGCTTTCCGACACGCGTGCAGACCTTTCGTCCGGAACGGAAAACAAAAAGGCGAAAACGGAAATCATTTTGACCAACAAAGGCGACGCTACGCTCGAAGTGCAGACCCTCCAGGTCTACAACCCCGGCCTTTCCGTTTCGCTCTCGCGCCGCAAGCTGGAACCGGGACAGCAAGCTGTTTTGAAAATCTCTGCGGTGCGCTCCAATGTCAGGGACTTCAAGGGCAGCCACCGCGTGCTGCTCATCACGAACGACCCGAAACAGCCGAAACAGACCGTCGAAGTCGTTCTCTGATGCGGCTCTGCGTCCGACGGCTCTGCGTCACGCAACCGGAACAGGCCGCCAGCGGCCGGCGACACCGCCTGAACGGCGGCTGAAAGCGCCTCAGGCGCAACAAATGTTGAGATAAGCCAAACTAACGCTGAGTAAGTTCGAACTTAGTCTGAGATAGTTCAAACTTACTCAGC
>JAFLUW010000006.1 GCA_022508615.1 Prevotellaceae bacterium
AGACAACATTGACACACCTTCCAGCCTACTTTTTGCATATTAGGCCAAAACTTCAAATTCACGGGCGTTGTCGCTATGTGCGCACTCGTCCTCTCGGGAATGACTTCCTCGTGCAAAACTGCGCTTGATCTTAAGGAGTTCCGCTCCGTTCAACCGCAGGAAGCCCGCGTGCTGACGCATCTTTCCGCAGCCGATCTCGCCCTCAGCCCCGATGCCACCTCGAAAATGCGTAAAAGCTTCACCTACACCTACGATCAGAAGCAGATGAAAGCCTTTGGCAAGAGCATGTCCGCCATGCGCCGCGACGTATGCGCCCGTGCCTGCCAAGAAACAGGCTGCGACGTCATGATAGGCCCGATTTACAGCATCCAGTCCAAGAATCTGAAGAAAGGCGTGACCATTACGATGACCGGCTATCCCGCCTACTACACGCAATGGCAGAAAGCTCAGCTCAGCGACGAAGATCTCTACAGCGAAATGCGCAAGACAAGCAACTCTTCGCAAGTGATCGTCAAGCAGAAAAAAGGCTTCAAAGGTTTGCTCAAACACTAAAACGCCGAATTAAGATTCGTTTAAAACATTTTATCTCATGAAAAAGATTTTTACTTTCATCGTTGTGTCCTGTTTGGCCTTTACCGCCTCGCAGGCCCAGATTTACACCGTGACGAGCAGCGAAAGCGAAATCGGAAAACTCTATTCGGGCGATCTCAATATCGGTTTCGGCTTCGGCACCAAGTTTAAGTTCGACGGAAACACCTACAACGTGAACACCAACAGCGTCTTTCTCGAAACGATCCATGGTGTGCGCCTGACAAAATACGCTTTCGTCGGTCTCGGCTTTGGTGCCCATTGGTACTACAAGGATAGCCAAGACTTCGAATATGAGTACCAATATCCGGAATCTGATGAAACCAGGACTTTCGACTGTAGCCTCGATATGCAGCATATGGTGGCTTTCCCGTTATTTGTCAATCTGAAAGGGTTTTATCCGATCAACGACGATTTGAAAGCCTATGTCGGAACAAGCCTCGGCTATTCTTTCACTACGGAAGTCGGCAACTCTGCATATAATTATTGGAGTGGGTACTATCATCCCGAATATCAGCACGGATTCTATGGTACGTTCGACTTTGGCATACAGTGGAAGAAGCTGCATGTAGGTTTCGGTCTGACACATCAGACGCTGAACGTAAAAGAATACAGCACGGGCGGCGATTATTTTGACGGCAAAGACATCAAGTTTAACAATTTTGCATTGAAATTCGGCTTCTGCTGGTAATCATGCCTTTTCATAAAGAAACGAAAGCTGCGACAGTCTCGAAAGACTGCCGCAGTTTTCATTTCCAACGCGGATATCCCGGCGGTTGGCGGCGCCTATTTGTAGCGGATCCAACGAATCATTTCGCGGAGCGTGGGCTTCTTGCCGTACATCAGGATGCCGACGCGATAGATTCGGCCCGCAATCCAAATCATGCCCAAGGCCGAGCCGAAAAGCAGGGCGACAGACAGCACTTCCTGCCACAAAGGCACGCCGAACGGCACGCGCACCATCATCACGATGGGGCTGGTCAGCGGAAACAGCGACGCCCAGAAAGCCAGCGGGCCGTCGGTGTTCTCGATGCTGTACATCGCGGCGTAGAGGCCAAAGACCATGATCAGAACCATGGGCGTGACGAACTGCGAAGAGTCTTCCTGCGAGCTGACACTGGCGCCTACGGCGGCGTAGAACGAGGCATAGAGCAAATATCCGCCTGCAAAGCAGCAGACAAACATTATGCCCATTTCGAGATAGGGCAAGTTGAGCAGCGCTTCGAGCACTTCGGCGCCCTCACCCGCGGCTACGGCCTGCGCTGCCTCGGCTTGCGGAGCCGGAACGCCGGCTGCGGGCGACGAAAGCTCGGGCGAGGCGCCGAAGAAGATGCTTGCGGCTGCAATGATGGCGGCCAGCATCACGCCCCACACGATAAGTTGCACGAAACCCACCAGTGCCACGCCGACAACCTTGCCTAACATCAGCTGGAAGGGCTTCACGCTCGACACCATCAGCTCGACGATGCGCCCTGTCTTTTCTTCGAGCACGCTCTGCATGACCATTGCGCCGTAGGCCATGACAAACATGTAGATGAGGAACGTAAAGAGGAAGCCGGCGCCCATGGCGACGTAGGTGTTCGACGATGTTTCTCCGCCGTCGGCGTTCCATTTCACGGTGCGCACGTTTACGCCCTTTTCCAGTTCGGCCACGATGTCTTCGAGGCCGGCTATGCCCGAGGCGGCGAGACGATCCTGGCGCAGACGTTCGTCGAGACGCGAGGAGACGAGGCGGAGCAGGTCGGGCGACACTTCTTTTTCCGAATATATCTGTACGGCCGAGGGGTTGGCGGCCAAATCGGCCGAAATGACGATGGTCGCTTCGTAGTCGGCGCCGGGTTCGAGCTGTGTCTCGGGAACGAAACGCCACGAAGCGTCGTCGGTGAACTCGCGGGCGTAGCGTCCCGTGTGGTCGATGAGGGCTACGGATTTCTGTCCGTCGTCTTTGATTTGCGCCAGCGCGACGGGAACGAAAATGAGGGCGGCAAAGACGAAAGGCATCAGCACGGTCAGGAGGATGAACGACTTTTTGTGTACGCGTGTCGTGAATTCGCGCTCGATGATGATGAGTGTTTTGTTCATTGCGCTACGGTTTTGAGGAAGATTTCGTGCATCGTGGGCAGTTGTTCGCTGAACAGTTGCAGCTCCATGCTTCGGGCTACGGCCGAGGCCAGCGCCGAGTTGGAGGTCGAGGGGGCTTTTGCGAGCAGATAGCGCTGCAAGCCGCCGGCTTCGGTCTGCCCGACGATGTCGAACAGGCCGGGCACGGCCGCGAGCCGGCCTTGTCCGCAGACTTCGAAGCGTCCGGTGCGGAAGCGTTGCTTAATGTCGGACACTCGGCCTGAAAGCGCCACGCGCGAGCGGTCGATGAGCGCGATTTCGTCGCAGATGTCTTCGACCGAGGCCATGTTGTGCGTCGAGAAGATGATGGTGCGGCCCTGGTCGCGCAGTTCGAGAATCTCGCGTTTGAGCAGTTCGGCGTTGACGGGGTCGAAACCCGAAAAGGGCTCGTCGAAGATGAGCAGTTCGGGCTCGTGGAGCACGGTGATGACGAATTGCACTTTCTGGGCCATGCCCTTCGAGAGTTCTTCGAGCTTCTTGTCCCACCACGAGGTGATTTCGAGCTTTTCGAACCAGACTTTCAGCCGGCTCACGGCTTCCTGGCGCGAGAGGCCTTTGAGCCGGGCCAGATAGACGGCCTGTTCGCCGACTTTCATCTTCTTGTAGAGGCCGCGTTCTTCGGGCAGGTAGCCGATGGCGGCCAGATCGGCGGACCGAAGCGGGTGTCCGTCGAAGATGACCTGCCCTGTGTCGGGCGCCGTGATGCGGTTGAGTATGCGTATCAGCGTGGTCTTGCCTGCTCCGTTGGGGCCGAGCAGGCCGAACACTTTGCCGCGGGGCACTTCGAGGGAGACGTTGTCGAGTGCCGTGTGCCCGGCGTAACGTTTCGTCACGCTGCGCACGGAGAGAAAGTTTTCTGTCATATATCGGTTGGGTTCGTTTTTCGTTTCGGGCCGGTCGGGGCGGCCGTCGCTCCGGCAAAGTTACGCAAAAGCGGCCGTGCAGCCGTCGCGAAAGGCGTCGTTTCGTGACATTAGACGCCTTCGGCCGGCAGAAAACTACATGCGACGGCTTTTTTCGCCGAAAATTTCGGGCCGGCGCGTGTCGGGCGGACGTTGTGCTGAGATACGGAAAACTTAGTCTGAGTAAGTTTGAACTATCTCAGACTAAGTTCGAACTATCTCAGACTAAGTTTTCCGTATGTTTTTTTGGTTGACTTTCTGCGGCTTGCCGGGCCGGAAAAATGCAGCGTCGCCGCCCGCCGGAAGGGGTCCGGAGGGCGGCGACGCGGAGTGGGGCGGAGCTGCGGGCTTTATTTGACGGCGAGCGTGCGCTCTATTTGATCGGCGAGGGCGGCATAGTGGGCCGAAGTGGCGGCATCGGCGCTGCGGGCCGAGGAGAGCCGCGTTTTGAGTTGACGCAGATTTTGCAACAGGGCGCTGCGCACCTCGCCGAGGCCGAGTTCGCCGAATTGGTTGCAGAGCGATTGCACGTAGGCCGTTTGCAGCGTGCGGCGGTAGCGGACGACGGCGCTGCCCGTGCGGGTTTCGCGGAAAAGGCGTGCGGTGAGCTCGCCGAGCAGGTCGGCTGCCGTGAAGTCGCCCGTAAGGCGCGCGAGCCGGGCGCTGCCGGTGAGCGCATTGACCACATATTGGCCCACGCGAGCGGTCTGGCGCATGGGGTCGACGCCGAGACGCATGACGAAAGGCTCGTCGCGCAGCCACACGGGCTCGTCGAACACATGACTGTCGATGAAGTCGAGACACTCCAACTGACGTGCGCGCGGCACGACCGTGTAACAGTCGGCAGGCGACTCGTCGACGGTGCGATAATTCTTCTCCACGCCGCCGATCCATGCCATGACGTGACCCGTGTAGCGAAGGAACTGACCGACAATCTCGCTATACATGTCCGTAAGGTCGGCCGAGTAGATGTCGTCGGCGCGGAAGGTCCACTCGGGCAGGCGTTTCATCTCGCGTTTGAGGTTGAGAATGCCATAATGCGAGGCTTTGACGGCATCGTCGCCGAGGTCTTCGGTCTGGCAGCGGGGGTCGAAGCGATAGGTCTCGCCGTCGCCGAACCAGAGACGGCGGCTCGAAGCCATAGCCTCGCGCGTCATGGGTTCGAGCAGGCGATGGTCGCTCGCAGCGTCGGTCGCGCCGGCCATGGGACGGTAGCCCCAGCGAATGGCCCACTTGTCGTAGTCGCCGATGCGGGGGAATATGCCTTCGTGCGCAATGTTGTCTTCGGGTTGGGCCACATAGTTGAAGCGGGCGTAGTCCATAATGGAAGGCGTGTGGCCGTGGGCTTCGACCCACGCCTTGTTGCGCAGCGAATCGACGGGCACGGTGCTCGACGAGCCGAAGTTGTGGCGCAGTCCGAGCGTGTGGCCCACTTCGTGGCTGCTGACGAAGCGGATTAACTGGCCCATAAGCTCGGTGTCGTAGTTCATTTTGCGCGCGGCCTCGTCGATAGTGCCGGCTTGAATCATGTACCAGTCGTGTACGAGCTTCATAACGTTGTGGTACCAGCAGATGTGGCTCTCGATGATTTCGCCCGAGCGCGGGTCGTGGACGTTGGGGCCGTAGGCGTTGGCGATGGGGCTGGCCAAGTAGCGGATAACGCTGAATCGGGCGTCTTCCATGGACATCGTGCTGTCCTTAGGCCATTCCCGGGCCAGTATGGCGTTTTTGAAGCCGGCGCCTTCAAAGGCTTCCTGCCAGTCTTCTACGCCTTTGATGAGATAGGGCACCCACTGGGCGGGCGTAGCCGGGTCGATGTAGTAGACGATGGGCTTCTTGGGCTCGACGGCGAAACCGCGGGCCAGCGAATCGGCGGCTTCGGGCGTTTGGGGTTCGAGGCGCCAGCGGGTGATGAAGCGCTCGCGCGACACACGCTGCTGGTTGTCGCTATATTCGTTGAACGAATCGGCGAAATAGCCCACGCGAGGGTCGAACGTGCGGCGCAGCATGGGCGTTTCGGGCAGCAGGACGAACGAAATGTTGATGTCGAACGTCACTCTTCCCGTTTTCCAGCCGGCTGTGGTCTGCGAAGCGCCCGCCGCGCTGTCGAAGGTCTTGACCAAGTGTACCTCGGTGTTCATCGGGAATGTTTTGATCGTATCGATATACGAAGCCCCGGCCTGTTGGCGCGACAAACTGAACTGGCGTTTCAGCGCATTGGTGCCGAAAGCGGAATTTTCTTCGTTGAAAAACTGCGTTACCTTGATTTTCGAGGCCTTTCCTTCGCGTCCCTCGACCTTGAATGCGCCGATAATGGGGTTTGCGTTCGAGATGCGCACGGCCTGGCTGATGTTATCGGCCGAATCGGCGTGGTTGATGAGCACGCTGGCACGCATCAGCAGGCGATTGTCGGCGGCGCGCTCGAAGTAGACCACTTGTTGGTCGAACTGTTCGCCGCCGTATTGGTCGGTGCCGCCGGGCGTGGCGATGTAGCGCACGGTGGCGAGAATCTGACGGCCGACAATCGAATCGGGAATGGTGAGGAAATAGTCGGTAGCGTCTTTTTTCGTCTGTTTTTCTACGCCGAAAAGGCCGGACTGACGGACGCTCTGGGGCTGTTCGGCCTTGGGAGCGGCGGCAGGCGGCGGTGTCGGCTTTTTCTTGCGGGCTTCGGCGCCCTGGGAAAGGACGAGCAGCAGCGTGAGCAGGAGAAGGAGCGGTTTTTTCATAAGTAAGTGGGATTTTGGTGGATATACAAGGAAAATGGCGGTGCAGGCCGGGAGGCTTGCAGACACCTTAATTATATATAGGTCAGGGTTTTTGCGAACGATTCGTAGGTTTCGTCGAGCCGGCTCAGCTGAAAGGGCTCGACGCGCAGGGAGAATGTGGCGTTCACGGGCGGCAGGCCGAAATAGGCCTGAACAAGGGCCGCCATGTTGAAGCTGAGGCTGTCGCCGCGGCGGATGAGCTCGAGGCAGAAGCGCGTTTGTATCTGCGGTTTGCCGTCGAGTTGTTTGAGTTCCTGAAAAAGGACGTAATAGCAGGGTACTGTGCCGCCGCGCACCAAAGCTATTTTCGAGGGATGCAGCGATGCGATTTCGGCAGGTGTGCGCAGTACGGGCAGGAAGGCGTCGGCAATTTTACGGGCGTCGACATCGGTGTAGTCGAGCGGAGGAAGGGCGAGCTCGATGCGGCCTGCGTCGTAGAGGGCGGCTGCGGCTTTGAGCATGGTGCCGAGATAGGCTCGCGCGTTGCGGCTCACGAGCGACTTGAACAGCGTCCAAAAGCGCGAAGCCTCGGTCATGGCAGGCAAGAGCTTTTCGGCCAGCAGATAGCTGGCCGTGCGCCGGTCGGCATGGCTTAGCGAGTCGAGCGTATCGGCCAGCCGGTCGGTCTCTCCGGCCTCGACGAGCAGCGCAAGGCGCTGCTGCAGGGCAGGATTGTGCTTGCGGACGGTGGTCATATTTATATTATGGGGAGTGGATCTCGGCGAACGAGCAGTACGACGTTTTCGACGTGGTGGGTCTGCGGGAACATGTCGACGGGCTGTACGCGGTCGACGAAATAGTCTGCGTCGAGCAGCGCGAGGTCGCGGGCCTGCGTTGCCGGATTGCAGGAAACATAGACGATGCGGCGCGGCGCGGCGCGAAGGATGGTGGAGACGACGTCGGGATGCATGCCGGCACGGGGAGGGTCTGTAATAATGACGTCGGGGCGGCCGTGGGTGGCGATGAAGGCGTCGGAGAGCACGTCTTTCATGTCGCCGGCAAAAAACAGGGTTTTGTCGTCGAGCCGGTTGAGGCGGGCGTTTTCGCGGGCGTCTTCGATGGCTTCGGGTACATACTCGATGCCGATTACCCGACGGGCGCTGGCGGCCACGAAGTTTGCGATAGTGCCCGTTCCGGTGTAGAGATCGTAGACCAGCTCCTCGCCCGTGAGCCCGGCAAAGTCGCGCGCTACTTTATACAGCTCATAGGCTTGTTGCGTGTTGGTCTGATAGAAACTTTTCGGGCCGACCTTGAAACGCAGGCCCTCCATCGTTTCGTAAACATAGGGCGTTCCGCTGTGGCAGACGATGTCGAGGTCGCCGATAGTGTCGTTGCATTTCGTGTTGTTCACCCATAAGAGCGAGGTAATCTCGGGAAATTCTGTTTTCAAAAAATCGAGTACCTCGAAAGCCTGACGCTGTTCTTCGTCCGAACGGATGCAGAACTGAATGACGAGCATTAGTTCGCCCGTCTGGCTCGAACGCAGCATGATGTTGCGTAAAAGTCCTTCGCCGCGGCGCAAATCGTAAAAAGCAAGTTTGTGCTGGAGGGCAAATGCACGCAACCCGTTGCGAATATGATTGTTTACGGGCAGCATAAGGTGACATTCGTCGATGTCGAGAATCTTGTCGAATGCGCCGGAAATGTGAAAACCGAGCGCATTCATCGACTCGAACGCGATGCCTGAGCGTACTTCTTCAGTCGTGAGCCAACGTTTGTTGGAAAAACCGAATTCCAGCTTGTTACGGTAGGCGCGGTCGAGCGCAGAACCCAGAATCGGGCTGATTTCGGGGAGTTCGACTTTGGCTATACGCCTTAATGCGTCGCTTACCTGCTGTTGTTTCCACCGGAGTTGCTCGCCGTAGGGCAGACACTGCCATTTGCAGCCGCCGCAAACGCCGTAGTGGCGGCAAAAGGGCTTGGCGCGCTGCTCGGAACGCTTGTGGAAACGCACGATTACGGCTTCGGCGAACGAATGTTTTTTGCGGATCACCTGAAGGTCGACTATGTCGCCCGGAACAGCGTAGGGTACGAAAACGGCAAGCCCGTCGACATGGGCTACGGCCTTTCCTTCGGCTGCTACAGCCTCTATTTCGATACGTTCCAGCAGGGGAAGCGGTTTTTTCTTTCTGCTCATGAGTCTATTTAGCACATGGAGAATGCAAAGTTACGTAAATCCGTCTGTTTCGGCCGGTTTCTTTCAATCTTTTTGGGTTCTTTCGCGTGCTTGCACGTTTTTTTGTTATCTTTGCGGCGATTTGACGAAAAAACTAAATTAAACGAGAGAAATGAAAAAGTTATTCATTGCCTTTTGTCTGTTATGGATTGGTTTAGCTCCCTCTTCTGCACAGATTACTTATGAAGTTCCGGCTCTTTCGCCCCAACTCGACTCCATGTGCCGCGAGGTGGTGGATCTTCGTGTGAGCAATCCGCAAAAGGCTTATTTAAAATTTGCCAAAATCGCCATGCTCATACAGAACCGGAAAGACGATCTCATTGCCGTCGGCGACTATTTCCGCCGCAATAAGGTATATCCCTGCGATTCGCTCTGCGCCGAGAGGGCTTATGCTATTGCTGCGAATGATATCGACGCGCTTAAATTCCGTGCTGCAATGGTCGAGGGTGGAGGTAATTTGCCTGTCGCAGCTCAGATGTACGAAATACTCCTCGGGGAAGACTCTTTGAACGTGGATTTGCTGTATAAGCGGGGCTTTCTCAATAAAAACAGCAACGAATTTGTTGCTGAGGCCGACTTTCTGCATGTCGTTGAGCTCGATCCCCAACATTATGAAGCATGGCGCAACCTGGGCGATCTTTATGCCGGCAAACCCTCGCTTCAGGACGATGAAAAAGCAATAAACAGCTATACGGAATACTACAAGCGTTGTCCGAAAGATTCGCTTAAAGCCTATGCCTGCGCCAAGTTGCTCGATTTGACGTTTATCGACGCCGCTAATGCTGAAGAAGCCGAGATGTCCGCAAAATTTGAAGCGCTGGGCCATTTGGCGGATGAGTTGTCCTCCGTGCTGGGCAAGGACAACATATACTTGAAGCGCGTGAGAATGCTCTCTTTGTTGCAGACATACAGAGACCGTTTGGACGCAGAGCAAGCCGTGGCGGAAGTAAAGGATGCCATAAAATATGTAGAGGATAAAGCATACAATGATTCGATCTACAAGCCTTTCGATTACATCAATGTTTCAACCTTTTACGGAAATGAGAGAGACTATCCGAAGGCTATCGCTTATATGCAGCAGGCTATCGCCTGCGATTCTACTCAAATCGGCCTTTATTTGAATCTGTCCACCCTTTATCGGCGCAACAACCAGTATGATGAGGCCATCGCAGCTTATAAAACGTACGCAAAAGGGAAAGGAGAGGACAAACTGGATACGTCCGACGATTACAGACTCATGCAATTGTATTTCTTTGCTGCCCGCGATGCAGAACTGTCTTCTGATGTAAAGGACAAATACATAGCTGACGGCGATGAGATATGCCAGAGCGTGATAAACAAGTATCCGGATTTCTATATGGCCTATATATATAAAGCGTGGTTCCATGGCATAAAGGTCGGTATCAACCCGCTTAACGGAGAATTGGACGAGGAAGCGGCCGTTTACTATGCAAAAGCCCTCGATATTATGCAGGAAAAGGATGCAGATCCGGATGCGATGAAAAGTTACATCCTGCCCTTGCTGATTTATCACCAGGGCGTGGCGGCAGCCGCTTCGGACGCAAACGACAGCAGCCGTTCGGAGAAAGAAATCTGGGCCGAAACATGGAAGTATGCCGAATGGTATCATAAGATAGACTCGACCAACGCGTCTGTCGAAAAGCTATATGAGGCGCTCAAACCGCTTTATGCCCCTGCGGCAAGAACTTCCGGGAAAAGAAAATCACGCTGAGTCGCGGAAGAAACGTTTCGCCAAAAAGTTTTCAGGCTTTCTCGAGCCGCTCGCTTTGCAAAAATGCAATGCGGGCGGCTTTTTTGTTTCATGCGTGCAGGTGGCGGCCGTGTTCGTGTTGCGAAATGTCAAAAAGACGCTTTTCGGGGCGTTTTGGAGCTAAGATGACGCCCAATGTAGAAAATTTTATTTACTTTTGTCCCGCTATCATTTGATTAGACAAGACGAAAACCATAAAAAACGAAATATGAAAAAGTTATTCCTCAGCCTTGCCGTAGCGCTTTTCGGCACACTCGGCGCTATGGCGCAGACCAATTACGAAGTGCCCGAGCTCTCGCCCGATTTGGCCGCCGCCTGCCAGAGCATTATCGACCTGCAGCTCGATGATCCCGAAAAAGCCAACAACCAGTTCGCCCGCCTCATGCGCAAAATCCGCAACAAGCGGAACGACCTGCTAGCTGTGGGGCATTTCTTCGTCGAGAACAAAGTGCTCCCCTGCGCCAATCAGTGCGCCCGCACCCTCTACGAAATCGCTCCCGAGGATATCGACGGCCTGATGTTTTCGGCTGAGGTCAACATGCTGCGCAAATCCTACGGCGAGGCCGGACAGAAGTATGACATCGTGCTCTCCATCGACTCCACCTACGTGCCCGCACTCAAGCGCCGCGCTTTCATCTATAAGAACGTCAATCCTTTCGTAGCCGTCGAGGACTACGAGCACATTCTGCGCCTCGACCCCGCCGACATCGACGCTTACCGCAATCTCGGCGACATCTATTTCAAAACCGACGAGAACGAAAAGGCCGTGGCCAACTACGACATCTACTACGCCAAGACGCCCAAGGCAGAACTCGACGTGCGCTCGTGCGAAAACTACGTGATGGCGCTCTTTGCGCTGGCCCAGTTCGACCGCGTCGCCCAGCTTTCGTCCGAATTCGCCAAACTCGACGAAAAAGACGTCATCTTCAAGCGCATGCTCTTCTTCGGACTCGTGCCTACCTACAGCGCACGCACCGACATCGAGCAGGCAACGGCCGAAGTCCGCGCCGCCATGAAGTACATCACTGAGCAACAGTATGCCGACTCCGTCTACATCAACCTCGACTACCTAAACGCCTCCAACTTTTGCAAGTTCGAGAACGAAATACCCGAAGCCATCAACTACATGAAGAAGGCCATCGAGCGCGATCCCGCGAAAGTGGACAACTATCGCGAACTCTCCACGCTCTACCGCCGCAACAACCAGTACGACGAAGCCATCTCCACCTACGAACTCTACATGTCGAAGAAAGGCGAGGACAACCTGAACCTCGGCGACCGCATGACGCTGGCGCAGAACCTCTTCTTCGCCGCCCAGCAGGACGACATCGCCCCCGAACTCAAGGAAAAATACATCGCCGAGGGCGACGCCATCTGTCTGGCCACGCTCGAGAAAGAGCCCAAGGCCTATCAGGCCTACATCTACCGCGGCCGCTTCAACTGCCTCAAGCGCGGCGACAACAACCTCGACGCCGAGTCGGCCGAAGACTACGCCAAAGCCATGGAAATCATGCAGGCCGCCGAAAACCCCGAGTACTCCTTCATGCAAGACGTCTCGCTGCGTCTGGCCATCTACTATTACATGAACGAAGACATGGAGAACGCCAAGAAATACGTCGGCATTCTCCACGAAGTCAACCCCGACCACTCCGTAGGCAAGCAGCTCTACGAAGCGCTCTATCAGTAAACGCCTCTTTCCGCCCGTCCTCCGGGCCTTTTGCCGGGTGCGCAAAGCGCGGCAAAAAACACGGCGAAACTTAGTCAGCGTTAGTTTGAACTTAGTCAGTGTTAGTTCAAACTAACGCTGACTAAGTTTTTCCTATCTCCCGCCTTCTCTTCCGCCCCCTGCGCCATGCGGCTCGAAGCCCCTCACGCATGGCGTCCGCAAGCCCCCGTCAGCAGCCTGCGCAGCGTTGCGCTCCGGCAGCCCCAAGCCCCGCGCCGCCCTTTGTGCGGGTAAAAGGATTTTCGTAAATTTGCTGCCGCATGAAAAAGAAACATCTCCTCGGCCTGCTCCTTGCGCTGATCTGTACGGCCGCGCCGGCCCAGCGCTCGCTGAAAGGCGGCGCCCTCACGCTGCGCCCCGACGGACAGACGCCCGGCGGACACTTCGACCAAGGCTGGGAGAGCGACTCCGTGCGCAAAGAAGGCGTGCCGCAGGACATCCGCTTCTGGCGCATAGAGCCCCGCTTCGGCAGCGTGCGGCCCGCCGAGGCCGACACGCTGGCCCACGGCTTTCCGAACACGGTGCTGACCGACGGCATGCGCGGAGAATACAACTTTACGGGCAACTACGGCGCCCCGCGTCAGCCGCGGCTCTACATGATGCGCGACGTCGAAGCCTTCGGCTCGCAATTCGTCTTCGAATCGCCCTACGACTTCTTCCTCTTTCAGCCCGGCAACCTGCTCTTTACGAACACCAAGTCGCCGTTTACGAATCTCACCTACCATTCGTGCGGCAACAAGACCAACGGCGAGGACCGCATCACCGCACTCTTCGCCGTCAACGCCGGAAAGCCGCTCGGCGTGGGCTTTCGCATCGACTACCTCTACGGCCGCGGCTATTACGACAGCCAGTCGACCTCGCAGTTCGGCGGAACGCTCTTCGGCTCTTGGCGCAGCGACCACTATGAAATGCATGCCTACTACAACGCCAACCACTTGAAGACCACCGAGAACGGAGGCGTGGAAGACGACCGCTACATCACGCATCCCGAAGCCTTTGCCCAAGGATACAGTCCCGCCGACCTGCCCACGCGCCTCACGAAAACGTGGAACCGGCTTTACGTCAACACATTCTATCTCACCCAACGCTTCAACCTCGGCTTCGACCGCTATCGCGACGCCGAAGGCCGTCTCGCCGCCCGCCCGGCTGCGGCCGAGTCGTCCGCACGCCGCACGAGCGGCCTGGGAAAACTGCTGCTGGGCCTCTCGCGCGACACCCTTTCGGCCGAAACCGACTCGCTCCCGGCCGTTCGTCAGTCCGACTCACTGGCCGTCGCCGGTTCGGCCGAAGCTGTTGCCGAAGAACCGCAGCTGACCTGCGAATTCGTGCCCGTGACTAGCGTCGTGCACACCCTCAGGCTCGAGCACAGCAGCCGGCGTCTGCTCTGCAACAAACTTGCCGACGACTATTTCGCCGATTACTACCTGCCTGGCGATTCGGCCAACGACTTCACGAAAAACATCCGTCTCGTCAACACGCTTGCACTTGAATTGCGCGAAGGTTTCAACCGCTGGATGAAAACCGGCATACGCCTTTTCGCCGGACACGAGTTCAATAATTTCCGTCTGCCGGCGCCGGTGCGCGGCCGCGAGGAACTTTACACGACGAACGACTTTTTCGTCGGCGCCAGCCTGCTGAAAGAACAGGGCCGCGTGTTCCATTACAACGTGACGGGCGAGCTGCGCACGAGCGGCACGGACTGGGGCGAATTCAACGTGGAGGGAAAGGCCGACGTCAACCTGCCGCTGGGCCTCGACACGCTGCGCGTCGAGGCTGCGGCCTTCGTGCGCAACGAAACGCCGCCGTTCTATTTCATGCACTACCACGGACGCAACGCATGGTGGGACGACGAGGGGCTGAGCAAAGTGTTCCGCACGCGCGCCGGCGGTATGCTGCGCTACGGCTCGACGCGACTGTCGGCTTATGTCGAGACGATACAGAATTACGCCTACCTGCGCGAAACGGTTCAGGCGTCGGAAGACCGTATGCGCTACGGCGTAGCCGTGAGCCAAAGCGCACGCAACATTCAGGTGGTGTCGGCCACGCTGGGGCAGGACTTCCGCTTCGGCATCCTGCACTGGGACAGCGAAGTGACGTGGCAAGCCACGTCGGACAAAGACATATTGCCGCTTCCGGCGCTCAATGTCTACTCGAATCTCTATCTGAAATTCCGCATAGCCCGCGTGCTCGACACTGAAATCGGCGCCGACGTGCGCTACTTCACGCGTTATTATGCGCCGGCCTATGCTCCCGTGGTGGGGCTCTTTGCCGTGCAGGCGACCGAGGCGCCCCGCGTCAAATTGGGCAATTATCCGGTGGTGAATGCCTACGTCAATTTCCACCTGAAGCGCACGCGTTTCTACCTGATGGGCTCGCACGTCAATTTTAAGAAGGGCGCGGGCGCGCCTTTCCTCGTGCCGCACTATCCGCTGAACCGTCTGGTCGTTCACATGGGCATTTCGTGGAATTTCTGGAACTGAAAACGCTTCGGTCTTTCCCGTCCGAAGCCCGCTTGCAGGCGGCTGAAAGCCACGCCGCAAGGTGTACGAAAAAATTAGTCTGAGTAAGTTTGAACTTAGTCTGAGATAGTTTGAACTTACTCAGACTAAGTTTTTCCTATCTCAACGTTTCCTTGTTTCGAAGCGGACGAAGCCGGCCGTTGCCGGCTCACAGCGTCCATTGCAGTTGCAGCGCGAGGTCGGCCTTCGCGGGCGAGAAAATCTGCATCGCGCCGCTGCTCTGCGTGTCGCGGTCGAAGTAGCGCAGACAGGCCACGCGCACCCCGCCCGTGAGCTTTCGGGCGAGGCGAATCTCGGCGACGGCGGCCGAGACGAAGCCCCGTCCGCGATAAGCCGCGAGGCCGTACTGATAGCGCAGCGCCGGCTCGAACGCATAGAGCACGGCGTCCGAGCGGTCGCCCGAAAAGAGCGCGCCGTAGAGCGTCGCGCGCAGCCGTCGGGCCTCTTTCGTGGAGCAGCGCAGCGAAAGCATCCAGCCCCAGACGGCTGCCGAAAGCTGACTCGTGTGGACGACGCCGTCGGCGGCTGCCGACACGCGGAAGCGCCGGCCTCCGGCGTCGGCACGCAGCCGGAGGCGGTGCGTTTGCTCGTAAGCCAGCAGGTTGTCGTGTGCCGGCACGTCGCAGGCCCGTGCTCCGGCCTTGTAGCGCAGGCTAAGCGCGAGGCTGCGCCTCGTTTCGTAACGTATTTCGGCCCATGCCCTGAAGCCGTTCGAAGGAAGCGCGGCGCGCCAGGCCGCCCGCGGAAAGCGAAAGACGTCGGCAAAGGCCTCGAAGGCCAGCCGGCGCGAACGGGTGCAGGAAAAACCGAGCAGCAGGCCGTACTCGTTTTGCAAACGGCTGTTCTCGGCCGGATAACTGCCGAAAACCTCGACATATCGCGGCGAAAACATACGCCCCGAGGCCGTCAGCGACAAGCCGTCGCGCGGCGTGAAGCGCAACGTGTGGACTGTGGCCGGATGAAGCCGGCCGTCGAACGCCGCTTCGCCCGTTGCGCTGAACCGACGCAGGCTCAGCCGGTAGTCGGTCTGAATGCCGCCTGCCCTGCGGCCGCGGAGATAGTATTTATTATAGGTCCGTGCGGGCGGAGCGAAGGTTTTGTCGAACTTCGCGCCATATCCGCCCGCGGCGAGGCTGAAAAACTGCGAATGCCAACCTATTCGCGCGCCGCCGGCGACGACCTGCACGTTGTGTCGCCGCGCACGTTCCGTCGGGCTGCGGTGAAGGCCCGACGTGAGCCACGTGGTCACGCTGTCTCCGCCGAGGGCGGTGGCGTCGCGCCGGCTCAGGCTGCCGAACAACTGCATGCGCAGCCGGCTGGCCCGCACTTCGCTGGCCACGCCGCGGAAAAAGCGGTTTTCGTCGGTCGATGTGTGCGGCCGGAAAGGCGTATCGCCGTTTCCGCCGCGGACGACAGCCGCGCGGCGCACAGGAAGAAAGCCGCTGCCGAGCAGCAGGCCCTGCCCGAAGTGAACTTCGAAATCGCCGGCCAGCAACTGCCAGCGGCGGGAGGGCGGCCGGAGAGAGACGTAGGCCGAAACGTAGTCGTAAGGCCTCGTGCCGTCGGTGCCGAAAGGCTCGAAGGCGTCTTTTTCGAGCGTCAGTCCGTAGCGCACAAGGCCTGCGGGCTCATCGTAGCGATAGCGCAGCACATGGGTCAGACGATTGCCGAGAAAGGCGTTTTGCGGATGCGAAGAAGGGTAGTCCGAAGGACCGCGGGGGTCGCCTGCGCGCGTATAGAGCGGAATGTCGAGCCGCGTCTCCAAACGGTGGCGCCCGCCGAACAGCCTTTGTCGGAGCGGAGCCGGCGGAACGGTTTCGGGAAGCAGGCGGACGAAAAGCGAAAGCCAGCGCCGCGTGCGCGCATCGAGACCCGTGACGAACATCAGCTCGCCGAGTGTCACGAAACGACCGCGCCGCTCGCGGTAACGCAGCAGCGAGTCGGCCTGCGTCTCGTTGAGAAAAGGCAGACCGAGCAAATCTTCGCGCGTGGCGGCGTTCAGGTCGAGCGGAGCGGCGGCAAGCAGCTCGAGATGCTGACAAAGCGCATCGAGAGCGGTGTCGTCATCGTCGCCTGAAGCGGTTTCACTGTCAAGAAATTCAGAGAGAAAAGTGTCCCAGTCGGTATAAAGTTCGCGCGTCTGAGACCGCAGTGCCGCGGAGAGCAGAAAAAGGAGCGATGCAAGGGCGACGCGCGTCATTGCATCAGGATTCCGTTGAATATGCGGCCGGAATGCAGGCCGAGACGGCGGGCCGAGAAAAACTGGTCGGGGTGGCTGAACGTGCAAATGCCGCTCATGCGGATATGGTCGAGCGGAAGTCCGGCCGCTTCGAGTTGCAGAAAGTTGGCGGCGGGCAGGTCGATGTGCCATTTCGCACCTCGTCGCGCGGCAACGACGTGCATGGGAAAGCCGGCGGCCGCAAATCGCTCGTAAACCTCGTCGCCCACCTCGAAAGCCTCCATGCCTATGCCCGGCCCCACTACGGCGTGCAAGTTTTCGGGCTTGCAGCCCGCTTCGGCCTGCATCATTTCGATGCAACGGGCCGCAATGCGCTCCACCGTGCCGCGCCAGCCGGCGTGAACGGCCGCCGATGTGCCGCTGACGGGGTCGGCCAGCAAAATGGGTATGCAGTCGGCCGTCGAAACGCCGATGCAGACGTTCGGCACGCGGCAAACGACGGCATCGACGCCCTCCAAGCGCCCACTTTGTTCGGCTCGGGGAAGCGCGAGAAAGGCTTCGTCGATAATAACATGGGCCGTGCCGTGCGTTTGGCGCGGCAAGATGAGCCTGTCGTCCGACAAGCCGAGCGCAGCGCAGAGCCGTTTGCGGTTTTCGGCCACGGCCTGCGCACTGTCGCCGCAATAGTGCGTAATGTTCAGCGAAGCGTAGGCGCCGACGCTCGCGCCGCCCTGCCGCATCGTAGAGAAAGCGCGGAAACCGGGGCACAAGGGATATTCGAGCAGCTGCGGCGCGCCGCAGGGAGGCGTGTCAGGCGTCTTCAAGGTCTTCGATGTCGTAGATTTCTTCGCCTTCGTCGAGCGTATCGCCGTCGGCTTCGTCGTAGTCGCCCTGCCAGTCGGCAAAATCGCCCGAGAAGACGGCCGCGTCGCGGTCGCGGTGAACAATGGCGCCGCCTTCGGTAATGGCTTGCAACTTATTGCTCTCGCTGTTGAGTTCTTGCCAGAGCAAATCCTTCAACTTGTCGATGCCGTAGCCCGTGACGCTGGAAATAAACACGACGGGCAGGTCGTCGGGCAGGTCGTCGCGGAGCATTTCTTCGAGCTCTTCGTCTAAAAGGTCGCTCTTGGTGATGGCCAGCAGGCGCTGTTTGCCGAGCATGCCGGGGTTGAATTTCCCGAGTTCGCCGAGCAGCACTTCGTATTCGCGGCGAATGTTGTCCGTATCGCCCGGTACCATGAACAGAAGCAGCGAGTTGCGCTCGATGTGCCGCAAAAAGCGCAAGCCGAGGCCGCGTCCTTCGCTCGCTCCCTCGATGATGCCCGGGATGTCGGCCATGACGAACGACTTTCCCTCGCGCCACGGCACGATGCCGAGGCTCGGTTCGAGCGTCGTGAAGGGATAGTTGGCGATTTTGGGCCGGGCCGACGAAAGTGCCGAGAGCAAGGTCGACTTTCCGGCGTTGGGAAAGCCCACGAGGCCCACGTCGGCCAGCAGTTTGAGTTCGAGAATGACCATCATCTCCTGCATCGGCTCGCCGGGCTGGGCGTAGCGCGGCGTTTGGTTGGTGGCGGTGCGGAATTGGTAGTTGCCCAACCCGCCGCGGCCGCCGCGAAGCAGCATGACGACTTGCCCGTCTTCGGTTACATCGCAGATGTATTTTCCCGTCTCGGCGTCGTAGGCCACCGTGCCGCAGGGAACATCGATGTAGCGGTCGTCGCCGTCGCTTCCGTGCGAACAACATTTGCCGCCGTTGCCGCCATGTCCGGCGAAGACGTGGCGCTCGTAGCGCAAGTGCAGCAAAGTCCAATAATTGTGGTTGCCGCGCAGGTAGACGTGGCCGCCGCGGCCGCCGTCGCCGCCGTCGGGGCCGCCGTTGGGCTGGTATTTGGCGCGGTGCAGGTGCATCGAGCCGCGGCCGCCCTTGCCCGAGCGGCAATAGATTTTGACGTAGTCTACGAAATTGCTTTCTGCCATAGGATTGCGGGGTGGATAGTGCGCGCGGCGCCGCGCGAAGTTTTCTTCGTGCGGCTGGTTCGACGGACTATCGCCGTGTAAGCAAAAACTTACTCAGACTAAGTTCAAACTTAGTCTGAGTAAGTTCAAACTTAGTCTGAGTAAGTTTTCGCCCCTTGCGGGTGTTTGAAATTCAGTGCGTTGTAAAGTGGGATTTTTGGCCCTTCGGCGTGCGGTTGTCGGGGCTGAAGGGTCCGAAGGCGCGTCAGAGCGCGTCGATGACGGCGCAGAGGGCGGCGTTGATTTCTTCGAGCGAGCCGTAACCCTTGACGGTGTGGTGCAATCCCTCGCTCTCGTACCACTCGACGAGCGGCGCCGTCTGCGAGCGGTAGACGTCGAGCCGCTTGCGAATGGTTTCGGCGTTGTCGTCGGCGCGTCCGCTGGTTTTTCCGCGATTGACGAGGCGCTCCATGAGCATTTCTTCGGGCACATCGAGCTCCAACATGGCGCCGACGCCCGTGTTGCGGTCGGCTAACATTTGTTTGAGGGCCTCGGCTTGGGGAATAGTGCGGGGGAAGCCGTCGAAAATGACGCCTTCGCAGGGGCCGAGGGCGTCGTAAGTGGCGGCCAGGATGTCGATGATCAGCGCGTCGGGCAGCAGCTGGCCTTTGTCGATGTACGAACTGGCCGTGCGGCCGAGCTCGGTGCCGGCTTTGATTTCGGCGCGCAGCACATCGCCGGTCGAAATGTGGCGGAAGCCGTATTTCTGCACGAGCAGGTCGCTCTGAGTTCCTTTGCCGGAGCCGGGAGCTCCGAAGATGACGATATTTTTCATTGTTTCCGATTAAATGTGTCTTTACAAATTGGCCGCATCGCCCGGCTGCGGGTCCGTTTCCTGGGCGCTGCGCTTCTTTTTGCTCTCTTCGCCGCGGTGAAGGGCGAACCATTCTTCGAGCTTTCCGCCTTCGTAGCGCTCGAAGCTGGCCGCGGCTGTCTTGAGTGTGCGGAAGCCCACTTGTTCGCAGTCTTTCAGGTCGGCAAGCCGGCCGTCGAGCGTCTGCCGCCTGAGTTCGGCCACGCGGTAGCGCGCAATGTATTCGTGAATGTCGTTATATCCCTGCGAACGAAGGGTTTGCAACACGACATGCCGGTTGTACCCGGCCATACGGCAGAGTCGTTCGCGATTAAACAGATAGTCGAGGTAGGGACGTTCGTGCTGCATGAGATATTCGATGGCTTCGAAGCGCTGAAAGTTGGCCGCATTGAAATCGGCGTTGTCGGCCACGGCGATAGCTTCGGGTGAGGGCGGCGCTTCGACGGGTTTGATCTGCGGATAGTCCATCGAGAGGATGACCGGCCGCAGTATGCGGAACGAAAGAAAGATATTGATGCCCGTGAAAAGGATTTCGTAGACGATAAGCCGCTCTATGCTGAACCATATCGTGACGGTCACGAAAAAAATGCAGCTTCCGCCGAGCAGAAGACCGTAGGAAACGAGATCGCGCGGCAGTTCGAACTGCCGGACCAGCTTGTGGGGAAGGCGGAAGATGTTGATAATGTAATATCCCGAAAGACAAAGTGCCGCGAGCCGCAGCAAAACGTCGCCCGACAGCAGGCTGCTCAGCAAATCTTCAAGCTCGTACACGTGTGAAAGGTCGCTGCCCACGCTTGCTCCTATACTATATATAAATATGAGGGCGATTGCCGGCGTGGCATACTGCCACATGCGTCCCCACTGCAGATAACCGGGCATGCAGAGGCCGAGCGGATAAATACTTTGCAGATAAGAGGCGGCCAGCAGGTAGATAAGCAGCATCGGATTGAGTATGCCCAACTGCGGCACCCCGTTGCGCGCCAGAAACACCGTGGCTGCACCGTAGAATATGCTGAAAATAAGCATAATCCAGGCTTGCGAGAGAAAGCGCACGCTTCGCACGGCGAACCGGAAGAGCACAAGCGAGAAGATGAAGTGCGCTACGGCGGCAAACTCGGTCGTGATGAGAAGGAGGGTCTGCATAACTGCGGGCGAAGTTACATATTTTCTGCGAACTGCGGCCCGTGCCGGCGGGAAATGTGGCCTTGGCGGCTCATTTGACGGCGAAGCTCACTTCTTTCAGCCCGTAGGCGCGCAGTGTCCCGTCGCTGCGGGCGAGCAGCAGCCGCCCGTCGGGCGCGACGTCGTGTATGCGGGCCTCGAAGCGGCCGCCTGCGTCGAGGTAAGCGTGGATTCCCGTGCGGCGATAGAGGCTTTTCATGTAGTCGGCGTGCAACCATTTGTCGTCAGCCTCGGCAAGTTCGGGCTGTAAGGCGATGTGTCGGAGCAAAGCGCGGAGCACCGCCTCGCGCTCGAAACTCCGGCCGGCCGCCTGGCGCATTGACACGGCGCAGGGCAGTGCAGCGGCCCACTCCGTCTGGTTGACGTTCAGCCCGATGCCGGCAATGCTCTCGTCGATGCGGCCGCCCGCGATTTTGTTCTCGATAATGAAGCCGCAAATCTTGCGTCCGTCCACGTAAATGTCGTTCGGCCATTTGATTTCGGCCCGCAGTCCGAAGTCTGCCAGCGTTTCGCCGATGGCCAGCGCCAGATATTGCATCAGCCTGAAGCGCCGCGCCGCGCTGAGCGCCGCCGGGCGAAGCCTGAGCGAGAGCAGCAGGTTCTCGGCCGGGCGGCTCAGCCAGCTGTTGCCGCTTTGTCCGCGGCCGCTGTGCTGATAGTCGGCCGTGGCGAGCGCGAACTGCGGATTTTCCGCGAGCAGCGTCATGGTCGAAGCCGTTTGGCGGACGTGCAGGCGGTTCATCGGAAATAGCCGCAGCCCTTGCCGCGCACGGTGTGCCAGTCGAAGGCCCGTTTGTGGTGGTCGATGCGGAAATTGCGGGCGCCGGTTCCCGTGAGCGTCACGATGTCGAAGCGGAAAGGCTTGTCCAAATGATAGTAGGCCATGAAGGCGGCGGCCGCGCGCAGCATGTTTTCGCGCTTCTCGCGGCCGACGGCTTCGAGCGCCTCGCCGGGCGAAGCGTGCGTGCGGGTTTTCACTTCGACGAAGACCACTTCGCCGTAGTCCTCGGCCACAAGGTCGAGCTCGAGCCGTCCGGCGCGCCAGTTGCGCGCCAGCAGGCGATACTCGAGCGCCGAGAGAAAGCGCGCGGCGGCCTCTTCGCCCTGTTTTCCCAAATCGTTGTGCCCGGCCATGGTCAGCGCTTTTTGCGGAAAAAGTCTTGCATCAGCGCGGCACACTCCTCTTCGAGCACACCGCTGCGCACCTCGGTGCGCGGATGGAGTGCGTCGGGCGCAAGGCGCGTATAGCCGCGCTTAGGGTCGGCTGCGCCGTAGACCACGCGCCCCGTCTGCGCCCAGCCGAGGGCTCCGGCGCACATGACGCAGGGTTCCACCGTCACGTAGAGCGTACAGACGTCCAGATATTTGCCCCCGAGCGCTGCGGCCGCGGCCGTAATAGCCTGCATCTCGGCATGGGCCGTCACGTCGCCCAGCCGTTCGCACATGTTGTGGGCCTGTGCGATGATGTGTCCGTCGGGCGCGGCGACGACGGCCCCCACGGGCACTTCGTCCTCGCGTGCCGCCTGTCTTGCCTCGTCGAGCGCGCGGCGCATGTAGTCTTCGTCGGTCATTGTTCAGGAGCGTTGAGTAAAGCAAATGAAAAAAGGAAAAAGCGCGGGGCTTTCTCCTTTCGTAGCGCGAGACAGGCTTGAACTGTCGACCTTCGGATTATGAATCCGACGCTCTGACCAGCTGAGCTATCGCGCCGTTTCGGCTGCAAAAGTAGACAATATTTTCCGCCCGGCCAAACAATCCGCCCGAAAAGTGGCCTTCCGCCCCGTGCTGGCCCCTCCGTCCGGCCTTTGTCTGCCGCCGTCTCTCCGCCTGCGGCGTCGTGTTCGTCTCGAAGCGCCTTTGCGCGGCCGCAGGCAGGCCTCTTTCCTGCTGCAAACTTACAGGGAGAAACTTACTCAGACTAAGTTTGAACTTACTCAGACTAATTTTCGACTAACTCAGCCTTTCTCGTTCCCGTCGCCGGCGCAACCCCTCCGCACGAGGTGCAAACTGCTCGTCCGCATCGCCTTCGCGCCGTTTTGCGCCGCCGTCAGGCCGCAATGTCTTTGTCCGCAGCCGGAGGGTCTGCCCTTCGGCCGACTCGCCGGCCGCCAACATTTCCGCCAACTTCTTGTTCGTAAAGCCGCTTTGTCGTATATTTGCCTTGCCCGCCGTCCGCAGGACGACGGGCGGACATACGACGAAAGGGCGTTTAGCTGATTATCTCTTACAGGAATCTGGACAATTCCACGTTGCGAAGATAACAGGCAGAAACGCCCGCATCTGCGTGATATAACAGGCCCGCCGCGGCATTCTTATATCATAAGGGTGTGGGCCTTTGCTTATTATTTGTGACGGGCAGTCCAGAGCCTCTGTAAGGTAATAAGCCATCGTTCCCACGCCTTTTGCTGTTTTCTGAAGACAAGTCCGCCGGGAACGCGGACAGAAAAAATCTGCGGGAATGAAACGAAATGAATTCCTCGGGGCGGCCTGCGGGCACTCCCGGCGCTGCAAGGGCGGCGCAATGCATGGCGTGAAGGCTCCGGCGCGCTGGTCCGGACGACTTTGTCTGGCCGCCGCGCTGCTTTGTGCGGCGCTTCGGGTGCCGGCCGGCGATTTTTCGGACGGAGGGCTGGTGTTCCGCCCGGCAATGGCCGGCGGCCGGCCCGTGTGCAGCGTGGTGGCGCCCGTCGACCGCGGGGTCGGGAAAATTGTTGTGCCCGAAAGCGTGACGCACGGGACGCAAACCTACGCCGTGACGCATATCGGCGACAATGCTTTTGCCGGATGCAGCCGTCTCGGCGAGATAGTGCTCCCTTCGACGCTCGAACACATCGGCAGCCGGGCCTTTTCGCACTGTTACCGGCTCCGGGAGGTGCATGTGCCTCGCGGCGTGAGACACATCGGCCCGGGCGCTTTCATGCACTGCTACACGCTCGTCCGTGTCGTGCTGCCGCGGCGTGCGAAGCTGGGCCGCGGCGTGTTTTGCCAGTGTCTCGCGCTCGGCCGGGGGGCGATAAGGCGAGCTCGGAGGGCAGTCGCGCCGACCGACGCCGGAAAAAGCCGGCGATGATTTGCATACGGTAGAAACGACGCGGGCTGCCGCCGCTCTCGTCGAGCGACGGCAGCCCGCAGCGCTGAGCAAGCCGGACCAAGGCCTCGCCCTTTCCGTCCGGCGCCTCTCTTGCGGTAGCCTCTATTTGTGCCGGTTGGCCCGCTTGCGGCGTATCTCGGCCTTCATTTTGGCCGAACCCGAGCCGTGCAGCCCCGTGATGTAAGTTTTCTTCTTGGCCTTCGTTTTTACTTTGGCCTCGGCGGGCTTTTGTTTGAGTTTCGCGCCCTTGAAGACGATGCCCGTGGTGATGGCGGCGTGGATTTCTTGTTCTTCTGCCTTGCGCATAGCGGTAGGTCGGCGTTTTAGTGGTGGAACAGGCGTATGCCGGTGAATGTCATGGCTATGCCGTATTTGTCGCAGGTGGCTATGACATGGTCGTCGCGCACCGAGCCGCCGGCTTGGGCCACAAAGCGCACGCCGCTGCGGTGGGCGCGCTCGATGTTGTCGCCGAAGGGGAAGAAGGCGTCCGAGCCGAGCGCGACGCCCGTGTTTGCGGCCAGCCATGCGCGGCGCTCTTCGGCCGTGAGGGCTTCGGGGCGCTCGGAGAAGAACTGCTGCCACGCGCCGTCGGCCAATACGTCCTCGGGATGGGCGCCGAGGTAGACGTCGATGCTATTGTCGCGGTCGGCACGCCGTATGTCTGCGCGCCAGGGCAGGCCGAGCACCTTCGGATGCTGGCGCAGCCACCACGTGTCGGCCTTGTCGCCCGCCAGACGCGTGCAGTGTATGCGGCTCTGCTGGCCTGCACCGATGCCGATGGCTTGTCCGTCCTTGACGTAGCACACGGAGTTCGACTGAGTGTACTTCAACGTGATGAGGGCCACGACAAGGTCGCGGCGGGCGGCCGCCGGGAAGTCTTTGGTCTGTGTCGGGATGTTTTCGAAGAGCGCATCGGAGGCGAGATCGATTTCATTTCGGCCCTGTTCGAAGGTCAGTCCGAAAACTTGCTTGCGCTCTGTGGCCACAGGGCGGTATGCGGTGTCCATTTTCAGCACGACGTAGGTGCCTTTGCGCTTTGCGCGGAGCACTTCGAGGGCTTCGGGTGTATAGTCGGGCGCAATGATGCCGTCGCTCACTTCGCGTTTCAAGATGAGGGCCGTGGCGAGGTCGCAAGTGTCGCTCAGGGCTACGAAATCGCCGTAACTCGACATGCGGTCGGCGCCTCGGGCACGGGCATAAGCCGTAGCCACGGGCGAGAGCGGCTCGGCGAGGTCGTCGACGAAATATACACGCGCCAAAGTCTCGTCGAGCGGCTCGGCCACGGCGGCTCCGGCTGGCGAAACGTGTTTGAACGACGCGGCGGCGGGCAAGCCGGTAGCTTCGCGCAGTTCGCGCACCAACTGCCACGCGTTCAGCGCGTCGAGAAAGTTGATGTAGCCCGGCCGTCCGCTCAGCACTTCGAAGGGCAGGTCGCCGTTTTCGGCATAGATGCGGGCCGGTTTCTGGTTGGGGTTGCATCCGTATTTGAGTTCCAGTTCTTTCATAGAAGATATGTTTTTTGATGACGTATATACTGCATAAAGGCTGCGCCGGAGCGGCTGCTGTCAGGGCCGAATCGGCGTGTGCCGGGATTTTCCTTGTGTTTGTCTGAAATAAGTCTGAGTAAGTTCAAACTTACTCAGAGATAGTTCAAACTTACTCAGACTAATTTATTCCGGCTTTTGTCGTGCCGGCGCGCCGGCGGGCGAAACGTCGATGCGAAACGTGCTGCAAGGCAATCCCGTGGCGCCCGTGAGGTTAGCCGTGGTATATGGCTGCCAGCCGTAGCGCACGAAGCGGACGTTGGTCAGGCCCTCGGGGCTGCGGAGCACGACGCAGTCGCCCTCGATGCGGGCGTCTGCCGTGCGAAACAGGCCTTCGTGCCCGGCCGTCTCGAACGTGCGCGGCGGCTGCCCGTCCGAGGTGCGGAGCGCGGCGGCATGGGCGAAGCGGATGCGTATCTCGCCGTCGCAGCACTCGGCCGCCAGCGGCTCAGGGCCGCGGGCTTCGGTCTGGCTTCGGCCGTAGTGGTCGTGCAGGGCCAGCAGGGCCAGCCGGCGGCCCACGGGCGCCTTGTCGCGCGGATGTACGTCGGTCGGGTGGCCCGCGTCAGAAGAAACGGCCATGCCCGTGTGCGGCAGGCTCAGGGCCAGCCGCCGCTGACTCTCGCGGAAAGCCGGCCAGGAGGGGCGGCCGAGGCTGGAGAGCTGTACGAAGTAGACCGGAAGCGTGTCGCACGCCCAGTAGTCGCGCAAGCTGCGGACCATAAGGCCGAAAAGGTGCTCGTGGGCCTCGATGTTATGAGCGTTCGACTCGCCCTGATACCAGATGACGCCTTCGATGGGAAAGCGTTCGAGACTGCGTATGCCCGTTTCGTAGAGGTAGCACGGCTCGTAGGGATGTCGTTGCAGGGAAAGGCTGCGCCGGGCCGTGTTGCGCTGCGCGCGGCCGCGCACCCAGTCCTGTACGAAATCGTTTGTCATCCAGTCGCGGAGAATGGCGGGAAACTCGGCTTCGAGCAGCCGTCGCGACACCCACGCCTCGGTAGGCGAGCCGCCGATAGCGTTGCAAATCAGTCCGACGGGCACGCCGAGGCTGTCGCTGAGCACGCGGCCGAAGTGATAGCCCACAGCCGAAAAGCGCGCGGCGCTTTTCGGCGTGCAGCGCGTCCACGTTGCGGGCGCGTAGTAGAGGCCTGCGTTGACGGAGTCGAGCGCTTCGGGCGTCCATTCGCAGTTGTCGGTCTCCCAGCGAGCCTTCATGTCGTAGAGCCGCAGGCCCGGTCGTCCGGCTTCGGCCTGGTCTTGCTGCGCCGTTGCGCTTTGGCTGAGCGTGAAAGCCATGTTCGACTGCCCGGAACAGAGCCATATTTCGCCGGCGGCCACATTGCGGTAAGTGAGCCTGCGTTTCGGCGTACTGACGTGCAGGGTGTAGCCCTCGCCGGCCCGTAACGGGTCGAGACAGACGGACCAGCGGCCATAAATGTCGGTCACGGCTTCGCGTTGCTGGCCGCCGATGCCGACGGTGACGCGCTCGCCGGCGTCGGCGCGGCCCTCGATGCGGAATGTCCGTCCGTGGGGCAGAATCATGTCGTCGCTGTAGAGCGGCGACATGGCCAGTCCGCCGTAGTTTCCGGTCAGCAGTCGGCAGGCCGTGCGGGCCATGATTCCGGCGCCGGCCTCGTTGGGATGGATGGCGTCGGGAATGAGGTGCGGATGCGCGTAAAGCGGCTCGTGGAAGTCGATAAGCGTGGCTCCGGAGACTTCGCAGACGACGTCGATGGCGCGGTTCACGGCCTTTTGCCAGTCGCGCGTGCCCGACTCGAAGCGCTGGTGGCGGTGGGAAAGGGGAGTGGTGCGCGCTACGTAGAACCGGCAGCCGGGACTGGCTGCGCGCAGCGAGTCGATAAGGGCCAGGTAGTCGCCGACGAAGTCGTCGCCGTAATTGGGCCAGGCCCGCGGGTCGGTATCGTTGACGCCGAGGTGGATGATGGCGATGTCGGCCTGAAAGTCTTTGGCCTGTCGGTATTCTTCCTGGTCGAAATAGGGGCGGAAAGCCTTGCGCAGCAGCGTAGCGCCGGGTTTGCCGAAACGGCCCACCTCATAGCCGTCGCCCAGCAGGCGCTGGAGCTGTGCGGGATAGGAGTCGCTGTCGGGCCGTGCCATGCCGCTGCCGAAAGTGATGCTGTTGCCGATGCAGGCTACTTTGATTTTCTTGCGTGCCGGCTGTTTGCGTACACGCGGCGCGCTGTGGCGCGCGCGTTGCGGGGCGCGCGCGTTGTCCGACAGGGCGACGGCAGCGTTTCCCGCCGATGCCGCCGCCGCTTCGGCCGGTGTGTGCAGAAGCAGCAGGGCGAGGGCTGAAAATATGAGGGCGTGTCTCATGACAGTCTGAGGAAAAAGAAAAAAGGAATGAGACCTACCTCGTGCCGGCGTTTCGTTGCCGCTGGGTTTCTCTCATTCCTTGTGGCTTCTACGGGATTTTCGCCGGACAATCCGGTCAATAGCGGAGAATTTGTCCGATCTGTAGTTTGGCATTCGGGCGCAGGCCGTTCATGGTGCGCAGCCGGTCGACGGTCGTGCCCAGACGCGAGGCGATGGCATAGAGCGTTTCGCCTTTCTTCACCTTATGGTAGTGATTGCTCCGCGTCCGTTTGTTTTTTGTCGCTTTTCCGGTGTCGGCCGCTTCGGGTTGTCCGTCGTCTTGCGCCAGCGTCCGGGCGCTTTCCCCGCCTTTTTTGCGGAACATGTAGAAGTCGCCCGTCACGTCCTGGGCGGCAAAGTCGAACATCTCGGCCGGATCGATGGCTTCGCCCAGAAAACGCGTCTCGAAGTGCAGGTGCGAACCGTAGGAAAGCCCCGTATTGCCGCCCAGACCGATGGGCTGGCCGGCTTTCACCTCGTCGTCGACGCTGACAAGCTGTTTCGAAAGGTGGCCATAGATGGTTTCGAGCCCGTTGGGGTGGCGCAGCACGACGTAGTAGCCGTAGCCGCCCGCGTCGTAGCGCACCACGCGCGTCTTGCCGTCGAAGGCGGCCACAATGGTGTCGCCCGTGTAGACCTTAATGTCCAATCCTTTGTGCTGACGGCGGAAGCGGGGGCGATAGCCGAAGTTGCTCGTCACGTTTCGGCTCGGCGTCGGCATGGCGAAGCCGCGCAAGTCGATGGCAAAGCTGTCGGGAACTTCCACGTTGGCGTAAGGGTGCGCCATAGTCGTGACCCACGAGTCGTAGAGCGCGTCTCCGGCGTCGGCCGAGGACGCTGCCGGCCGCAGATAGCGCTGTATGGCCACGCTGTCTACGGCTTTGAGTTTGCGATCTATGGGCGCTTGGCGCGCTATGAGGTCCTGCCCGAAGGCGCTCCCTGCGGAAACGCAGAGCAACAGGCCGGTCAGCAGGCTTTTTATGGCGATTTTTTTCATGTATGCACGTTAAGGTTGAACACGTTTCGCCCGCAAAGTTACGAATAATCTTTGAAATGCGAAAATCTCCATCCTGCGTCTTCCCTGCCGGCGTTTGCGCTGCGCTGCGCGGTGTGCAGTTTCCCGCTGTGGCTCCGGCCGCGTTCACCCTGCAAAACAGGGAGAAACTTAGTCTGAGTAAGTTTGAACTAACTCAGACTAAGTTCAAACTAACGCCCTGTTAGTTTTCCATTACCCGGACTTACCGGAATCTGTGCCTTTCGGTGCGCGTACACACCCCGCATGGCAAACAAAAAATCCGGCAAACATCGTTCGTTTGCCGGATTTTTCGTTTGCCATGCGGGTGTCGTCATGCGAAGACTGCCGCATGGAGAGGCGGATTAGTCTTCCTCAGTGTCGGTGTCGGTCCAGCTTTCGCTGTACCAACCGCCCTTCTTGTGCGTCCATTGGTCTGCTTCTTTCTCGGTGTCTATGTTGAGACTGGCAGCCAACAACGCACACTCCGTGCTAAGTCGGATTTCTTCCGTCTGGGGTATGATATAAGTTTTTTTCATTTTTTTTTCGTTGTTTTTAGGTGTGACACACTATGTCTTAACGAACAAAAACCTTCTTGCCGTCTTTTACATAGATTCCGTGGGTCGGAACGGCAATGCGCCGGCCGCTCAAATCGTAGAGCGTAGCCTTGCTCTCGTCCTGTCCGGCAACGGTGCTGTCAATGCCCGTAGGCTCACCGAAGCTGAAACGCAGAACGTTCACGTTTTGTCCGGCAACCGAAGCAGGCAGATAGGCCTTGTTGGCTTTCAATGTAGTTGCGTTGGTTTTGTAGAGACCAACTTTTCCGTCAGCCATGCCCAATACGAGATAGTCCTCAGGTGTGATGTCGGTCTGTTCGGTAAGCGTGCCTTGCAGGTCGCTGCTGGCAGACTCGGTAGCCTCTGTAATGTAGAGTGTGTAGGTGTCGGCTGTGCCTTTCAAGATAGCACCGGTCTCGGCAGGAAGCGTTTCGATTTCGTTCAGTTTCAGATATTCGCCGCTAACCGAGCCTGTCAAGATTTGCAGGTCGCTACCGTCTTGTGCGCTGACGCCGAACGGCAGGTAAGTAGAGGCCCAATAGCTGCCTTCGCCCTCGTTCAAAGCGATTTCGATGTCGGTAGCCGGGATAATGTACCATGCTCCGTCCGAATCTTTGGGGTTCGGGTTCCAACTGCCAACGCTGCCGCTGCTGTATATCACAAGGTTTTGATTGTTCCCATCCTTAATGTTGAACTGCGCTCCGCCGAGATCGACCAAACGGTAGCGACCGCCGTTTTGATATGTATCGGACAGAGAATTGTCATTTGCAGGCTTCATGTAACCCTTCTGGTTGGGAGAGTAAATCTTGTAGCCGACTTCGCCGTTTTCCGTGCAATCTTCGAATTTCCAGATATAGGAAACATCGGTTTTTCCTGCATCCGAGGCAATGCGCTGACCATTGTTGTTCAAGCCGATCATTTTTCCATTCCCGGCATTGTCCTTGCGGAGATAGTTCTGAATGCGATAGTAGCGGCCGGCAACCATTTCAACAATGCTGTTGTCGTCAATCTGATTTAATAAAGCGGAGAGCGTAGTCATCTCGCTTTCATTATGCGGATTGGCCGTAACGTTTTCTACTGCTGTTTGCAGCTGTGCGGAAATGGCAGTAATGCTTGTGTTTGTCCCTACAGCTCCGGCAGGTGCTTCAGAATGTGATAAATAAGCCTCGGCGCAGTTGAGCATGAATGTCGAAGGAGCAAAGAAACGGCAAGAGGAACCGTAGTCGCGAGCAGTCCAAGTTTTCAATAAGTGAAGACTTCCCTCGTTCTCGGTCTGATGATTGATGAAGTTTGTGCCGTCTAACGTGAAGCATGTTGCCCCGTCTAAATACAAGGAGGTCTGAATTTTGAGAATGTTGTTGTCGTCGGTTGTACTTAATTCAAAAGCAGAAGTCCCTTTGCGTAGAGTCATAGATTCGCCGGCAGCCTTGTTGTAAATTTTGAAACCGTCAATAAGATTTCCGACAAAGCACCACAAATGTTCGTCTGCAATAATATTTTTCGACGAGGTAGTTAAGACTGGCGTCTGTACGTTTTTCTCGTTATCGGATACGTATGTCCAATAGTAGTTATTCTGGTTGCTATGAATGTCAACAGCATACCACGTGGCATTAGCAAAGTTTGTAGAAGCCGTAAAAGGCAAGTTCTCCTTACAAATGACGTTTACGGTAGCATCTTCCGTGACAGTGGTATTTGTAAAGTCGTGAGAAAGGATTGTCACATAATCCTTTTCGGGAACAGACAGCGATATGTTTTTGTCATGCTCCACAATGTCGCGGGTATATTCGCGTCCGTCAATATAATAGATGAACGTAATGGTTGCGGCATTTTCATATCTGTCTACAGCAGCAGCAATGGTGGATTGCATTTCTTCCGTAATTTCGGCGATTTCGGATATTTGATAAGTATTGCCGCCGTCGGTTAGGTTATTGTAACCACCTTCCCAACTTACTACACCGTGTGCCCCGGCTGTGCCGGCCGTGTTCAAAGCCCACTTATTGGTGGACAAAACGAAAGGATAGCCGGCATCGGCTGCGTTGGACATCCGGATTTCCACATCGTTGGTAATCGCCGAAACCAAGGCAACAGGCTTTGAGTCGCCATCGGTGGAACTTCCGATGAACTTTTCGCCGGCCACACTGTAGAAATAATATTTTCCGGTTTTTTCAGATTTGTAGATTGCCCAATGGAATTGAGAATTCGCAGGCGAAAATTTCAGATTGGGGTAACCGCTGCCGTAGGTCGAAGCAACATTGTCCGGGCATTCGGAATGGTAGATCAAGAAACCTTGGTTTGCTCCCCAATTGCCCCGATTGGTCTTCAATGTGTAGATGTGGTTGTTGTCGATTTCGTCGATCGAAGTGAGAGAGCGTCCTTCGAATTTGACCACAGCCGCTTCGATAGCAGCGATAGTTGGGTCTTCGAGATCGCCGATCTCGATAAAGCTGAACACATTGCCGGCGTCGTTAGTTTGGTTATAACCACCCCTCCAATTGAGGACACCATGACAATTTGCTTTATCGGCTACATTCAAAGCACCTGTTCCATTGGTGGAAAGCAGAAAGCGGAAAGGATCGTCCGACTCTTTGACTCTGATTTCGGTTGTATTAGTAATGGTTTCGGTCATGGGTATTGGATCGTTGTCTCCGTCGGAATGCCCCACGAACATATTGCCGGCAATACTGTATAAATAATAGAATCCAGTTTTTGCAGATTGGTAAATAGCAAAATGGAAAGCGGTGTCGTCTTCAGAAAACGTTTTGTTTACACCTGCGTTACTATAATTGGAAGCCAAATTGTTGGGAGCCGACGCGGCATCATACAATAAGTACTTCTCGTTCCCGTTATCGCGAGCTGATTTGATAGCATACACTTTGCTATTGGATAAGTCGCTGAGCGACGCGACTGACGTCTGCGCCACTGCGCCTATGCAACCGAGCAATAGGGCGTAAAAAAGAAAAGTGATTTTTCTCATGTTTTTGGGTTTTAAGTTGGTTGTTTTTTCTTATTTTTGAGTGTTCTATGTGGTTGATTGCGCAAAAATACGGATTTCCCCCCCCCCTTCCAAGAAAGTTGCGGACTTTTTAATTAAATAGTTGAAAAATGGATGATTACGGGCAGCAAAAAGACCTTTGCAATCGGCAGAGGTCTGCAAAAACGGGCTGTTCGACGGGAAAACTGATTTGTCGGGCCCTACAAATAAAGATCGCGGGTTAGTGCGGCGTGTTCGGCCGAGCGCGAGCCGTCGGCATCGGTCAGTACGAGCGTGTCGCGCCGCGTGGCGGCGTCGGGCGACGTCGGGCTGAGGCAGAGCAGTGTGCGGCGCGGCGGCTTGGGGCTTCTGGTGACGACATCTGTGCGTCGCACGAGGGCGAAACCCTGCGCAGCGGCCTGCGACAGAAGCGTGTCGGCGCGTTGCGCGGGCAGAATCAGCGAAAAGAGGCCGTGCGGCGTGAGCAGTCGTCGGGCGGCCGTGAGCAATTCGTCGAGCGCGAGGCCTTGTGTGTGGCGCGCTTGCGCGCGACGGGCGTCGGGCGGCAGCAGGTTCTCGTCGAAAAAGGGCGGATTGCTCACAATGCAGTCGAATGGCGCGGCGGTCAGCGTGCGGATGTCGGCCGTGAGAAGCTCGATGCGCAGCCCGAAGGGCGAATGGTCGGCGTTTTCACGCGCCTGACGGATGGACGCTTCGTCGATGTCGACGCCTGTGACGCGGGCCTCGCGGTTGCGTTGGGCGGCGATCAGCGCAACGAGGCCGCAGCCGCAGCCTATGTCGAGAATGCGTGTCGCGTGTTCCACCGGCGCCCACGCGCCGAGCAGCACGCCGTCTGTGCCGACTTTCATGGACGAACGGTCGTGCCACACGCGAAAGTTTTTGAAATCGAAATAGGGATTAGCCATGTTTTTGTGCGGACGCTGGCTGCAAAAATACGTCTTGCCGGCCTAAACGACAAGACTGTGCCGGCGTTTTCTCTTTGTCTTTCACGTGCGCGCGCGTCCATAAGTATTATATATCCTTTT
>JAFLUW010000060.1:0-10579 GCA_022508615.1 Prevotellaceae bacterium
ACGTTTTGCAACACCCGGATATAAGAATATCAGCGAGGAGTTCATGGCAAAGCAGATGAGGCGTGACGGTATAGACCCAGACAAGGCAGATGCCAATGCCAAGAGCGAATACCGCCGTTCAATTCTGCGCGACCTCGCGCGTATTGGCATCTTCGGCTATGCCTTGCAGCTTGCGTGGAATTTGGCTGCATACATTCCTTACCTCCTGTCAGGCGAAGATGAGGACGAGAAAGACAAGATGTGGGATGATGTTATGAACCATTCTATGTTCGGCAGCATTGAGGGATTGACAGGCGGTGACGTGATGAGTTCAGCAGGTCAAATGTGGATGAACGGGAACGGCAACTGGTCGTATCTTGTCAAGGATATGCCTTTGGCAAGTGATGTGTCGAACATCTTAAAGAAATTTCCGAAAGACGAAGCAGCCGCAATGAACGATGTCATTAACCTGCTTGTGCAGTCAGGCCTCGGCGTCAATCCGCAGTCATTGACAGATGCCATCGTCGCTATCATGGATGCTTGCGGAGACGATGCAGATACCAGCCGTGAATGTGCGCTGCTGATAGCACGCATCATCAACTGCCCGCAAAGTCAGATAGACAAAATCTATTTCGACGAGCTGGGCACAGACGGAAAGGAAGCAAGAAAGATGACGCCTGCGGAGATTGCGGAACGATATGCTGAATACAAAAGTTTACGAGAGGCTCCCTTGACCGGATGGATGCGTCCGGAAGAGAAAACGGACTCTATAAAGAGCAAGAAGGAAAGATACGCGCTTAAAGTGGCGAAAGAGAAGATAGGTAAGTCGATTGCAAATGACGAGACACGAATGCTCCTGAAAGAATATGACGAGGTGAGCAAGCGCAAGCAGGCAATCGACAAACTTTGGGAAACAGACCGCGAAGGCTACCGCAATGGACGGAGAGAGTTAAGGAAGACCACAGACATGAGAAGGCACAACCGAGTGAAGCGTTACAAGCGCGACATGAGGGAACTCACGGAAAAATATCTGAGAACGAAATCTGTCGACGAGTTGAACCGTATTGCCGAGCAGATGATACGGACACGCGATAAGATGATTGAGGATATTCATGCGAAACAATAGTTAAACGTTACGGGAATCCGCAAGACTGTATATTTTTTGTGCCTCTGCGGGGCGGTTGGCATAAAACTTTCTCAAGGGGTTGCGGAAATAAGGCTTGTTTCGTATCTTTGCACGAGGTTCGGCAAAGTCCGGCTTATCAAGCCTGCGTACATGATGAAGACAAACATATTCAGCGGTGTCGGCACTGCTCTGATTACTCCGTTTCGCACAGACGGAGCCGTCGACGAACAAGCTTTGTGTCGTCTTGTAGACGAACAGGCGGAAAGCGGCGTCGATTTTCTGTGTGTGCTCGGTACGACGGCAGAAACGCCTACGCTGACGCATGCGGAACGGCGGCGTGTTGTGGAAATCATACGCGACGGCATATCCGGACGTTTGCCCTTACTTATAGGAGCCGGAGGAAATGATACGACTGCTGTCTGCGAGGCGGTAAAGGCTTTGCCGGATGGCGTTGATGGCGTACTCTCGGTCGTTCCGTACTATAACAAACCATCGCAAGAGGGATTGTTCCGCCATTTTCAGGCTGTTGCCGGCGCTTCCCCCGTTCCTGTCGTCCTTTACAATGTTCCCGGTCGTACCGGAGTGAATATGACAGCCGAGACGACGTTGCGTATAGCCCGTGAATGCAACAATGTTGTCGCCATCAAAGAGGCTTCGGGAGACATTGCGCAGATTGCGGCAGTCATAGAAGGCGCACCTGCAGATTTTTGTGTACTTTCTGGTGACGACGCGCTGGCTGTCAACTTGATTAAACAGGGAGCATGCGGCGTTATTTCGGTGATAAGCAATGCATATCCGAGATTTTTTTCACGCATGATACATGCCGCGCTTTCGGAACAATGGGAAGAGGTGGAACAATGTGCCAACAAACTGCGCCCCTTTTACAAACCGCTTTTTGCTGATGGGAATCCGTCGGGTATTAAGCAACTTCTGTCTTTTGAGGGGAAATGCGAGAATATACTGCGCCTTCCGCTGGTTCCGGTCGGTGAAGAGACGGCAAAACAGTTGGCAGGTTTGTCATTGTATATGAAATAAGATTTGTTTCTGCGTCTCTGGCATGCCTGAAAGGTTTTATTTGCTGGTACTTGCACTGACGCGTGGCGTGAGTTTGACTCAGAGTCATGCGCTGTTGCGTCATTTCGGCACAGCAACTGCCATTTTTGAAAATATCAGCAGCATTGAGACGCTTCGCATCCGTAAAGCGCTGCAAACAAATGTCGAAGCTTTCCGGCGTGCCGAGGCGGAGTTGGTTTTCTGTGAGCAAAAGAACATTGAATGCATAGGTCTTGGAGACAGCAACTACCCTACTCGCCTGCAAGATTGTCCCGATGCTCCGCTCGTATTGTTTTATCGAGGAAATATCAACCTTAATGCAAAACATATTGTCAGCGTTGTCGGCACAAGGCGTATTACCGGGTACGGGCAGGACATCTGTCGGCATTTTTGTGCAGAACTTCAGAGAATAGTGCCCGACACGCTTGTTGTTAGTGGATTAGCTTACGGTGTAGACATCGAAATTCACAGACAATCTTTGGCTTGCGGACTCGCTACTCTTGGAATTCTGGCTCACGGAATCGATCAGATTTATCCTGCGTTACACAGGCCCGTTGCAGTAGACATGGTACAGCGCGGCGGGTTGCTTACCGAATATATCTCTCAGACGGCACCTGAAAAAGGCCATTTTGTAAGACGTAATCGTATTGTGGCAGGGATAAGCGACGCAACGATTGTCGTTGAAAGTGCACTGAAAGGTGGTTCACTCATCACGGCTAATTTGGCGGGATCGTATAATCGGGAGGTTTTTGCATTTCCCGGGCGTGCAAATGACACTTATTCAGAAGGATGCAACAGAATAATCCGCAGACAGGAGGCCGCTTTAATTACTTCGGCAGAAGATTTTGCAGAAGCAATGATGTGGTATACTCCGCCAACTAAGAAGAAAAAAGCTGATCAGTCGCAATTCTTTCCTGATATGACAGATTTGGAGCGCAGTGTAATTGATATACTTCGGGAGAATGAGCGCTTACAACTCGACCAACTGGCTGTAAAGACTGGTATTGCCGTTCATGCGCTGAATGCACTTCTTTTCGAAATGGAAATTAAAGGTTGGCTTAAACCTGTTCCTGGCGGATTCTATCGACTTTTAACATGAATCTTTCTGCTTCCATGTAAGTCTGTCAGATTTCATTATTACCTGCACAGCAAAGGCTTTTCCCGATTTTTGACTAACTTTGCGGCATTAATGAGGCTGATCAAAAAATTAGACTTGTACATTCTCCGTAAATTTCTTCTGATATTTGCCGGAGCGTTTTTTGTTTGTCTATTTGTCTTCATGATGCAATTTACATGGCGATCCGTAAACGATCTTATCGGCAAGGGATTGAGCATGGATATTTTTGCGCAATTCTATTGGTACATGAGTATCGCCCTCGTCGCAATGTCTCTTCCAATGGCTGTATTGCTTGCATCTCTCATTACATTTGGCAATATGGGGGAGAATCTTGAGTTGTTGGCCATGAAGGCTGCCGGAGTTTCGCTTTTCCGTATCATGCGTCCTCTTATCTTTTTTGTAATATCCGTTACTTGTGTCTCTTTCTATTTCCAAAATACAATATCTCCCGATGCACAAATAAAAATGCGTACTTTGCTTTTCTCCATGAAACAGCAAAGTCCAGCTGTCGAAATACCTGAAGGAGTATTTTATTCCGGCGTACCGAATGTCAATCTGTACGTCAAGCGAAAGAATGCCCAAAGCGGTATGTTGTACGATATGATCATATATAAAACAGATCAAGGCTTTGAACGGGCGCAAATCGTACGGGCCGATTCCGGCCGCATGGAAATGACGGAAGACAAAGAGAATCTTATTCTCCATCTGTGGCACGGAGAGCAGTTTGAAAATCTGCAACAAAATACCGGAGGTTCAATGCTTCGCTCTGCTAATGTGCCTTACGATCGTGAGAGTTTTTTATACAAACGTCTGTTAATCGATTTTGATGCGAATTTCAACATGATGGATCAGGCCATGTTGGAGAATATGGCTTCTGTAAAAAGTATGAACGAAATCGAACACGATATCGACTCTATAGAACACATGTTAGATTCGGTCGGAGCACGTTATTTTGCAGATTGCCTAACTACGGCATATGCATTACATCCGCTTAAAGGAAAAGTTTTGGCGAGGGCCCGAAACAAACAGATAGATTTCGATTCACTCCTGTCATCAGCCACGGCAACTCAGCGCGATGCCGCTCAACGTACTGCTACTTCGAAAACAACAATGATGCGTGCTGAATTAGAATGGAGACGCATGACCAGTGCTGACGGCTATTCCTATATACGCAAACATTGGGTGGAATGGCATCAGAAACTGACTTTATCATTAGCTTGCTTGTTGTTTTTCTTCATTGGTGCACCACTCGGAGCGATCATTCGTAAAGGCGGATTGGGCATGCCAACCGTTATTTCCGTCGCCATTTTTATAATCTATCATATTATCAATACAAGTGGCATGAATATGGCCAAAAACGGTTCGTGGAACATGATTTATGGTATGTGGATTTCAAGTGGCATTCTTCTTCCAATCGGTATATGGATTTCTTGGAAAGCCAACAGAGATAGTACGGTATTCAATATAGAAGCCTATTCTAAATTATTTCGCAGACTATTCAATATCCGTGAACATCGTCACATCTTCCGCAAAGAAGTGATTATAGATGATCCAGACTACGATGTTCTACCCGAACGAATAGGATTGCTTATTGCTGAATGTCAGAAATATGCATCACAAAACCATTTACGGATTATTCCCAATTATATCGATTTGTTCTTTCGTTTCAGGACGGATCAAGCCCTTCAAGCCATAAGTGAAAAGCTTGAAGCTATTATCGAAGAACTTTCAAATACAAAAAATGCAAAAATTCTGTCTTATCTCAACACACTTCCTGTCATATTAGACTCGTCTTATACTAATCCATTTGCCTCCAAGAAGATGAATTTTGCCATAGGCATATTTTTCCCGATTGGTTGTATTTTCTTGCTACGCATCTGGCGTTTCCGCCTGAGACTAAATCACGATTTGCAACAAACCGTTCAACAATTGGAGCAAATAAACGTTGCGATCCGTAATATACAACAATCCTCCCGACATTTTTCGAAATCAACCGGATTTCAGCAATAAATACTCATTTATGAATACCCATATCGTAAGTATCGAGCAGGCACTCGAAGATTTCAAAGCTGGCCGATTCGTCATAGTCGTCGATGATGAAGATCGCGAGAACGAAGGCGATCTTATCATGGCTGCTGAGTTGGTCACTCCAGAAGCCGTTAACTATATGTTGCAACACGGGCGCGGTGTGCTCTGCGCACCGATTACCAATGAACGTTGCCGTCAACTGCATCTCGAGCCTCAGGTTCAGCAAAACACCTCCATGCTCGGCACCCCATTTACCGTCACTATTGATAAACTTGAAGGATGCACCACTGGGGTTTCTGTTCACGACCGCTGTGCAACTATCCGTGCATTGGCCGATCCGGCTTCAACGTCTGGAACATTCGGACGTCCCGGTCATATCAACCCACTCTATGCACAAGATCGCGGTGTATTAGCTCGGGCTGGACATACTGAAGCAGCCGTTGATCTTGCCCGGCTCTCCGGTCTCCATCCGGCTGCATGCCTCATCGAGATTCTCAATGAGGACGGAACTATGGCACGTATGCCACAACTCGAAGCTTTTGCCCAGCGTGAAGGACTTCATATTATCACCATCCGTGACCTTATCGCTTACCGGTTGCAAAAGGAATGCCTCGTCGAACGTGGGGAAGAAGTCGACATGCCAACCTGTTTCGGCCATTTTCGCCTGATACCTTTTCGTCAGAAAGATAATGGACTAGAACATATTGCTCTCATCAAAGGTGAATGGAAAGAGGACGAAACCATTCTCACACGTGTGCATTCTTCGTGTGCCACCGGCGACATCTTTGGGTCGATGCGTTGCGATTGCGGAGAACAACTCCATGAAGCCATGCGCATGATCGAAAAAGAAGGCAAGGGAGTCATACTTTATCTTAATCAGGAGGGCCGTGGTATAGGGTTGATGGCTAAGATAGCTGCATATAAACTTCAAGAAAAAGGCACTGATACCGTCGATGCGAACATCCATCTCGGTTATGCCCCCGACGAACGGGACTATGGCGTAGGAGCCCAGATTCTCGGCATGCTCGGCGTACATAAAATGCGGCTGCTCACCAATAATCCCGTCAAACGGGTTGGACTCGAAGCTTATGGACTCGAAATATGCGAGAACGTAGGCATAGAAATACAACCCAATCCTTTCAATGAGCGCTATCTGCGCACCAAGAAAGAACGTATGGGCCACACACTTCATTTTACGAAATGAGACTTCCTTCTTTATTCGTACATTACAATAACCTATAATTCCGTAACACCAAGCAATGAAACTATCAGACCGTCTCAACCGTCTGGCCCCTTCGGCCACTCTTGCTATGTCGCAAAAAAGCAATGAGCTCAAGGCTCAAGGCATCGACATCATTAATCTTAGTGTCGGCGAACCCGATTTCAACACGCCCGATCATATCAAAGAAGCAGCCAAAAAGGCTGTCGACGACAACTATTCGCGTTATAGTCCCGTTCCCGGCTATCCTGTGCTGAAGCAAGCAATTGTCGATAAACTCAAAAACGAAAACGGTCTCGACTACACGCCCGCTCAAATCGTCTGCTCCAATGGCGCGAAGCAAAGTGTCTGCAACACGCTCTTGGCTCTCGTCGGCGAAGGCGACGAAGTCATTATTCCCGCCCCCTACTGGGTGAGTTACCCGCAAATGGTGCTGATGGCCGACGGCACACCCGTGCACATCGAGGCTGGCATCGAGCAAGACTTTAAGATTACGCCCGAACAACTCGAAGCCGCCATCACTCCGCGTACCCGAGCCTTGATACTCTGCTCGCCGAGCAACCCCACCGGCTCTGTATATAGCGCCGACGAGCTCGAAGCCCTCGCTGCCGTGCTCCGCCATCACGAAAACGTAATCGTCATCAGCGACGAAATCTACGAACACATCAACTATGTGGGCCGACACGCCAGCATCGCCGCCTGCGAAGGAATGAAAGAGCGCACGGTCATCATCAACGGCGTGTCGAAAGCCTACGCCATGACCGGTTGGCGCATCGGATTCATCGCTGCGCCAGAAGAAATCGCCAAAGCCTGCAACAAACTGCAAGGTCAATACACCAGCGGGCCCTGCTCGGTCAGCCAAATTGCCGCCGCCGAGGCCTTTGCCGGCGACCAAGCCTGCGTGGAGCGTATGCGTCAAGCCTTTGAACGCCGTAAAGACCTCATCGTTAAACTCACGTCCGAAATTCCCGGTCTCGAAGTCAACAATCCCGACGGCGCATTCTACGTTTTTCCCAAATGCTCCTCATTCTTTGGAAAAACCGACGGTACACGTACAATCGGCAACTCGATGGATTTTGCCATGTACTTGCTCGAAGTCGGCCATGTGGCCACAGTGGGTGGCGATGCCTTTGGTTCGCCCGAATGTTTCCGCATGAGTTATGCCACAAGCGACGAGAATATCGTCGAAGCCCTGCGTCGCATTAAAGAAGCCTGCGCACGTTTGCATTAAGCTGAAAGCAAAAACGCGGCATATATTAATCCTTTGTTTCGCATTGTGTCGAAACAAAGGATTTTTCGTATTTATCAAAAAGCCATTGCCACGCCCAGGCCCCGCGAACGGTCGTTGATATAAGGCGCCAGATAGACATTGTAGCGCGCCCGCCGTTTGCAGAAAACTTTCATCACCCATGGGTAAAGCAAATAAGCCGCTTCGACACTGAGTATGCCGATTCCCGCTCCGGCCAATACGTCGGTCATCCAATGTCGGTCGTTGTACAACCGCATGACACCCGTTCCTGTGGCTACAGCGTAGCCGGCTATCCCGATCCACGGCGACATCTGCCAATATTCGCGTGCCAGAAAATGCGCACCCATAAAAGCCGTAGCCGAATGGCCGCTCGGAAAACTGTTTAAGGCACTCCCGTTGGGTCGTGGTTCGCTGACACCAGCTTTCACAGTGTTCACACTGGCCGCCATCAATATGGTGCTCATGCCTAAAATGATGGTTTTGTCCACCCAGTCATGGCGACCTCTGATACCGAAAGCCCTTAGCCCGTAAGCAGCCAGCATAGGCGTGTATTGCAGGTAATCATCTGCCACGCACTGTCTATGTCCGTTTTTCTGAAACCCGCGGCGTACGGCTTGGTTTCGCGCTTTGAGCCAAGGACTTCGCACACCTGCGGCACCGACCGCCACCATTGCAGCCGGCACAGCTACGGCTACAGGATGCAGGCGGTAAGGATTGTCTCTTTTCAATGTTTCAGCCGCCTGCACAAGGCTGTCCGCAGCGGTCGCTCCGTTCACGACATTCTGCCGGAAAAGGCTGTCCGCACAAATCGAATCAACCTGCGCACCAGCCCGGAAAACCAAGACACAACCGAGCAGCAGACAAAACAGACGGTTCATTTCTCAAGCCTTTTGTCCGTTGCGCTGCTCGCGGAAAATCAACGCAAAGAGCAAGAGCACCACCAGCGCGTAGCCGGCGAAAACGAACCAGGATGTGCGCCAACCGTCAAGTTGCATCGCGTCGGGCGCGTTGAAGACGAAATGATTGAGCACCTGCTGGGCAGAAAGCGTGCCGATCGTGGCGCCCAGGCCATTGGTCATAATCATGAAAAGTCCCTGCGCCGACGAACGAATCTTGGCATCGGTGTTGCGGTCTACGTAGAGCGCGCCCGAAATGTTGAAAAAGTCGAAAGCCACGCCGTAGACGAGGCACGAAAGCACGAACATCCATACGCCGACGCCCGGATCGCCCGCACCGAACAGCCCGAAGCGCAGCCCCCATGCGGCCATGGCAATCATCATGACGCGCTTGATGCCGAAACGGCTCAGGCAGAACGGTATAAGCAGGATACAGCACGTCTCGGAAGCCTGCGAAATGGAAATAAGCGTATTGGCGTGGAGCGCACCGTAGGTTTGCGCAAATTCGGGTATCTGTCGGAACGAAGTGATGTAGGGATTGGCAAACGCGTTGGTGATTTGCAGCGAAACGCCTAACAACATGGCGAAAATGAAGAAGACGGCCATGTGACGCACCTTGAACAATTTGAACGCGTCGAAGCACAAAGCCTCGGCCAAGCCCCCTTTGCGCGGCCCTTTGTCGGTAGGACAGTCCGGCAGCGTTTGGCTATACAAGCCCAACACGAGGCTGAGCGTGCCGCTCACGAAAAACTGGCCGAAATTGCCCTGCATGCCGGCATAGTCGATGGCGTTCATGGTGCAGAGGAAGCCGACAGTGCCGAATACACGTATCGGCGGAAAGGCTTTCACCGTGTCGAGACCGGCTCGCGTGAGGGCAGTGAAGGCTACCGAGTTGGAAAGCGCCAGCGTCGGCATGTAGAAAGCCACGGACAGCGTGTAGAGTGCGAGCAGCGGGCCCATAGCGACCACCGAAGCGTGCGTCGTGCCGTAGACGGCCGCGGCACACATGAACGCACCAGCCGCCAAGTGGCAAAAACCCAAGAGCCGCTGCGCCGGAATCCAGCGATCGGCCACCATGCCCACCAATCCGGGCATAAAAATCGAGACCAAGCCCTGCACGGCATAGAACCAGCCGATTTGTTCGGCCAGACCGACGTTCACAAGCAGCGTTCCCATCGACGTAAGATAGGCTCCCCAGACGGCAAATTCGAGGAAGTTCATCGCCACGAGGCGACATTTCAAAGAGAGGTGGTTATTCATTTTCGTTTGTGTTTGTTAGCTTTTCGTATGGCCCGCGCGAGGCTGCGCCGCCCGGCTTTCCGGGCAAAGGCCGCCGTAATTGTTCCGTCGGATGCGCAGACGTAGACGCGCGGCACGATGTGGCGGACGAACAGCTCGTAGACGCAGCGCGTCGGGTCGGCCGCTGCGGGCAGCGTCAGGCCGTTCTGCGCCCAATAACGGCTCGTGTGCTCGGCACTCTCCCCGCGAGCGATGCAAAGGAAGCGCACACTATCCCCCATCTCGGCATAAAGGCGCTGCAACACGGGCAATTCGCGCCGGCAGTCGCCGCAAGTGGTGTCGAAAAAGGTGATAACGAAAGTTCGACCGCGCAGCGCAACGCTTTGCAGCATGCCTCCGTCGGCCAATCGCACGGAAAAGTGCGGCACCGTGTCGCCGACCGCCACTTCAGGAGCGACGGCCTGCGCGGCAGTTGACGAAAGCACTGCGTACAGCGACAGAAGGGTGCAGACAAGCGGACAGCGGAGCATTACGAGGCCAAATTTACGAAATTCCCGGGAGCGGACAAGCTGCCGGGCGGCTAAACTGCATCGGCAAAGGCCGACGGAGGGCTTTTGCGGAGGGCTGAAACACAGAAAGATGCAACAAGCAAAAACTTACTCAGAGTAAGTTT
>JAFLUW010000060.1:10679-12235 GCA_022508615.1 Prevotellaceae bacterium
GAGTAAGTTTTAAGAAGCGGGCCGATAGTTTTCATCTCGTCTCAGTCGATGTTGAATTGCCGCTTGTCGCAGCCGTCGGCATAGCCTTTGGCGTAGCCTTCGCGATAGGCTGCGGCATATTGTTCCCGTTGCCGGCGCGAGGGAAAGGTGCTCGAGTCGTCATAGCCCGCTTCGCGCGCGTTGCCAAGGGCGCCGTCGTCCATGCCTTGCAGGTATCCGTCCTCATATCCGGCGTCGTCGGCCGAACGGGCGTCTACGGAAATCGAGTCGGCAGGGCTTGCGTATATTTCACTCTCGAACGCCGGCGCGTCGGCCGCCATAGTCGTGTCGGGACGGGCCATAGGCAGCCGGTTGTCGGCAGATACGGCATCGTTGCCGTCGCCCGAAGCCGGGTCGGCAGCCATTTTGAGCGCGACGATGCCGAAAAAGACCAGTGCAGCGAACAGCAAGAAGAGGAAAAAGGGAAGTCGTTTCATTTTAGTTTGTATCTATTGCTCACGTCGATGCGCAAGAGGATGAATAGCAGTATGGTAAATCCCCAAAGGTTGGACCCGCCGTAGCTGAAGAACGGGAGGGGAATTCCGATGACGGGCGTGAGGCCGAGCACCATGCCGACATTGACGAACAAATGGAACAGCAGGATGGAGAGCACGCAGTAGCCGTAAATTCGACCGAAGTCGGTGACCTGACGCTCGGCGATAACGACGAGTCGCAGCACGAGCAGCAGATAAAGCAACAGCAGGCCGGCCGAACCGGCGAAGCCTTCTTCCTCGCCCACGGTGCAGAAGATGAAGTCGGTGTCTTGTTCGGGAACGTATTTCAACTTTGTTTGCGTACCTTTCATGAATCCCTTGCCCGCAAGTCCGCCCGAGCCGATAGCGATTTTGCTCTGCGAAACGTTGTAGCCGGCTCCCGTGGGATCGTCCTTGATGCCGAGCAACACTTCGATGCGCAACTGCTGATGGGGCTCGAGTTTGGAAAGTGCAAAATCGGCCGAATAGAGGAAAGCCACGCTGCACAGAGCGAAAACGGCGATGAAATAGTAGCGGCTGAGGAGTTCGGACATACCCGCCCAAGCCAAATAGAGCGCAACGAGGACTAAATAGCCGATGAGTGCCCAGGCGACATCAAATTCGACAACGTAACGACTCAGCAGCAACGCAACAGTCAGCACGAAGGCTCCGCTCAGGAATATGCGGCGGGCGTGGCGGCCGGTTCGGCTGTAGACACGCGTCATGGCCGACACGAAAAGCCAAATGCAGGTCAACACTACGACTTCGCCGACCGAAGATGCTGTGTGCGGAAAGAGGTCTTCCGAGAAACGTATGCCGACAACGAAGTAGAAAACGGCTGCCGCAGCGGTAAAAAGTATCACGCCGGGCATACCTTCTCTGTAGAACATCAGAAAAAACGAGAAATAAACCAACGCAGAACCGGTTTCTTTCTGCAAAATGATGAGGATGACGGGCAGCAACACGAAGCCGACAGCCCGCGCAGCCTTGCGAGGGTCGGTCATGGAAAAGTCATATTGCCCCATGTAGCGGGCTAAAAACAAG
>JAFLUW010000061.1 GCA_022508615.1 Prevotellaceae bacterium
AACGACCCCCTGATTAACAGTCAGGTGCTCTAACCAACTGAGCTACTGAAGCAGGATTCTTGCGCGAAATGCGATGCAAAAGTAAGGCATAATTCTGAAATAAGCAATATCTTTGCACGAAATTTTGAGGAAAAGCATGATGAAAAGAATTCTGGGTCTCGGAAATGCGTTGGTCGATGCGCTCGTATGCGTGGAAAACGACAGCGTATTGGCCGAACTGGGGCTGCCCAAAGGCTCCATGCAACTTATCGACAGGGAGCGCAGAATGGCGCTTGAGGCACGTTTTGCCGGCGCGGACGTGAAGCGCGCCACGGGCGGCTCGGCCTGCAACACGATTAAGGCGTTGGCTTCGGCCGGGGCCGTTCCGGGGCTGGTGGGCAAGGTGTGCGGCGACGAGGCCGGCCGTTTCTTTCGCGCAAGTGCGGCGGCCAGCGGAATAGACGCGTGTCTGCTTTCCGACACCCTGCCCACGGGGCTCTGTACGTCGCTCATTACGCCCGACGGTCAGCGTACGCTCGCCACTTATCTCGGCGCAGCGGCCAATTTGCAGAGCAGCGACCTGCAGCCGGCCATGTTCGAGGGATACAGCTATCTCTATATCGAAGGCTATCTCGTGCAGAATCACGATCTCATGCTTCGCGCCGTCGAACTGGCCCGTAAGGCCGGCATGACGGTGTGTATCGACCTCGCTTCCTATAATATAGTGGAGGCGGAACACGACTTTTTCAGCCAGTTGCTGTGCACGACGGACATTGTTTTCGCCAACGAAGAAGAAGCCCTTGCCTTTGCCGGCACCACGCCCGAGGAAGCGCTCGAAGCGCTGGCCGCCATCTGCCCGACGGCCGTGGTCAAGGTGGGTGCACGCGGCGTGTTGGCCGCAGCCGGCAGTCAGCGGATCGCCGTGCCGGCATTGCCGGTCGATGCTGTAGTCGACACGACTGGCGCCGGCGACTATTATGCCGCAGGCTTTCTTTACGAACACGCCCGCGGCGCGTCGCTTGAACATTGTGCCGGGACAGGCGCCCTTTTCGCTTCGCATGTCATTCAGGAAGTGGGCGCTTCTCTGCCCGAAAGCCGTTGGCAGGCCATACGTGCGCAGCTCTGAAGCGCTCTCGCGGCCCGCAGCCGCCCCTTTCGAACTCAAAAGCCCCTGTGCATGAAGAAAAATTTGTCTGTTCTCCTGTTTGTTCTGTGGACGGCGCTGCCTGTGGCAGCGCAACACAGCGCGCATAACTTCGAGGTGAAGAAAAATCTCGAGATATTCAATGCTCTTTATCGTCAGCTCGATCTTAATTTCGTCGATACGCTTTCGGCCGACCGTCAGGTGGGCGATGCCGTGCGCTACATGCTTTCGCGGCTCGACCCCTACACTGAATATTTTGCCGAAAGCGAGACCGACAACCTGCGCCAGCTCTCTACGGGAAAATATGCCGGTATCGGTTCGGTCATCTCCTACAATAAGAAGGCCGACCGCTGTCAGATTGCCCAGCCCTACGCCGATATGCCCGCTGCCGAGGCCGGATTGCGTCCCGGCGACATTATTCTCGAGCTCGACGGCAAGGCTGTGCCTCCCTGCGGCGCGACGCCCGTAGCCGACTATACCTCCGATATTTCCTCACGTCTGCGCGGCGAGCCGGGCACAACGCTGACGCTGCGCGTCAGCCGTCCGTCCGTCGACCGCGAGCTGACGTTCAGCCTCGTGCGCCGCACGGTAGCCATTCCCAACATCACGCTTTCCACGCTTCTTGCCGACTCCGTGGCCTATATCTGCCTGGACGGTTTCACTGAAGACTGCGTCCGGCAGGTGCGCGCCGCCCTCGTCGCGCTCAAAGCCCGCGGTGCCCGCAGTCTTGTGCTCGATTTGCGCAGTAACGGCGGCGGACTCGTCGACGAAGCCGTCCGGCTGGTCAATCTCTTCGTGCCCCGCGGCCGCGAAGTGGTCTCTACGCGCGGAAAGGTCAAGGCTGCTGCCCGCGTCTACCGCACCGAGGCCGAGCCTTTCGATCTCGACATGCCCATCGTCGTGCTTACGGACTACGGCACAGCCTCGTCGGCCGAAATCGCCTGCGGCGCTTTGCAGGACTACGACCGTGCCGTGCTCGTCGGGCGCAACACTTACGGCAAAGGCCTCGTACAGAGCCCTGTCGAGCTGCCTTACGGCGCGATGCTCAAGCTGACTACCGGAAAATACTACATTCCTTCGGGCCGTTGCGTCCAGGCTTACAAGTATAAGGACGGCCGGCCGCAGCAATTGCCCGATTCGCTGGCCCGACGCTTCCGCACGGCCGGCGGCCGCACCGTCTACGACGCCGGCGGCGTGCATCCCGACGTCGAAGTCGAGGCCGATTCGCTGCCCAACCTGCTCCACTACCTCGAAGCCTCGGACGAGCTGGCCGAATGGTGCGCCCGCTACCGCAATACGCACGCCGACGTCCCGCCGGCCGCGCAGCTGCGCATCAGTGACGACGAATACAGCGACTTCACGGCCTTCGTCCTCCGCTCGGGCTTCGACTACGACCGCATTTCGCTCTCCATGCTCGCCGACCTGCGGCGCATGGCCGAATTCGAAGGCTACGGCGAAGTGGCCCGTGCCGAAATCGACTCGCTCGAAGCCCGGCTGCGCCACAATGAAGCCCACGACTTCGAACACTGGAAGCCCCAAATCAAGCGTCTCGTCGAAAACACGTTGGCGCAATACTACTACTATCAGGCCGGCATGGTCGAGAACGCCCTCGCCTCCGACCCTGATGTAGCCGAAGCCCTCCGCATTCTCGCCGACCGCCGCCGCTACGCCGCCATCCTGCGGCCCTGAAATCGTCTTTCGCAAGTCAGAGAAACTAACGCCCTGTAAGTTTGAACTTACTCAGACTAAGTTCAAACTTACAGGGCGTTAGTTTTTCCTATCTCCTTAATTATGCGCCGCAGCGCCGCATCCGCAGCCTTTCGGCAGGCGAAAAAACCTCGCGTTAAGAAAATTGCCTATCTTTGCAGCCAAAACAAAAACGGGACGAAAGAATGTCAAAGAACTTAGTCATAGTCGAATCCCCCTCGAAGGCCAAGACCATCGAACGCTACCTCGGGGCGGACTACAAGGTGATGTCCAGCTACGGACACATCCGCGACCTGAAGAAAAAAGATTTCGGCGTCGACCTCGAAAACTTTGCTCCCCAATACGAAATACCCGAAGACAAGAAGCGTGTGGTCAGCGAATTGCGTTCGGCCGCACGAAAGGCCGACACCGTCTGGCTCGCCTCCGATGAAGACCGCGAGGGAGAAGCCATCGCTTGGCATCTGGCCGAAGTGCTGGGGCTGGACAAACGCACGGCGCGGCGCATCGTCTTCCACGAAGTGACGAAGCCCGCCATACTGGCCGCTATCGAAAGCCCGCGCACCATAGACCTCTCGATGGTCGACGCCCAGCAGGCCCGGCGCGTGCTCGACCGCCTCGTAGGTTTCAAGGTGTCGCCCGTGCTGTGGCGCCGCGTGCGGCCCAATCTGTCGGCCGGCCGCGTGCAGAGCGTGGCCGTGCGGCTCATCGTGGAGCGCGAGCGCGAAATCGAGACGTTCAGCGCCGAATGCGCTTACCGCGTGACGGCCGTCTTCACCACGGCGGGCGGCGAAGAGCTGCGCGCCGAATACAGCCGCCGTTTCGAGACGAAAGACGAAGCCTCGGCCTTCCTCTCCGCCTGTCGCGGCGCCGCGTTTGCCGTGCGCGACATCCGGCAGACGCCCGCCGCCCGACAACCCGCGCCCCCGTTCACCACATCGACCCTCCAGCAGGAAGCCGCCCGCAAACTTGGCTTTCCCGTGGCCCAGACCATGCGCGTGGCGCAGGCCCTCTACGAAAAAGGCTTCATCACCTACATGCGAACCGACTCGATGAACCTCTCCGGCCTGTGTCTCTCGGCCTCGGCCTCGGCTATCGAGAGCCGCATGGGCAGCCAGTATCACAAACGCCGGCAATACCACACGCACGCCAAGGGAGCGCAGGAAGCCCACGAGGCTATTCGCCCCACAGACATGAGCCGTGAGGAAATCGCCGGCACGGCACAGGAAAAGAAACTCTATTCGCTCGTCTGGAAACGCACCATCGCCAGCCAGATGGCCGACGCCCGGCTCGAAAAGACCACCGTGGAAATCGCCACGCCCGGACTCGACGGACATTTCACGGCCACGGGCGAAGTCGTCAAGTTCGACGGTTTCCTCCGCGTCTATCGCGAGAGCCGAGACGACGAGCCCGAGAACGAAGCCGGCGGCCTGCTGCCCGCCGTGGCCGGCGGCGAAATGCTCGGCGTGGGCGAAATCACGGCCCGTCTGCGCTACACGCAGCAACCCCCGCGCTACACCGAAGCCTCACTCGTCAAGAAACTCGAAGAACTCGGCATCGGCCGCCCGTCGACCTATGCCACCGTCATTTCCACCATACAGCAGCGCGAATACGTGGCCAAAGGCGAAAACGAAGGCCGCGAGCGCCCCGTCAATGTGCTCACGCTCGACGCGAAAGGCCGCATTTCCGACCGGACGAAGACCGAAACCTACGGCAAAGACCGCGGGCGGCTCGTGCCCACGGACATCGGCAGCGTGGTCAACGACTTTATGCTCAAAGCCTTCCCCGAAATCATGGACTACAACTTCACGGCCTCCGTGGAAAAACAGTTCGACCTCGTGGCCGAGGGACGCGAAGACTGGACGCAGATGATCCGCCACTTCTACGACGCCTTCGAGCCCCAGGTAGAGCGTGCATTGAGCGAAAAGTCGGAACACAAAGTGGGCGAACGCTTCTTGGGCACCGATCCGCGCAGCGGCCGCGCCGTAAGCGTGAAAATCGGCCGTTTCGGTCCCATGGTGCAAATCGGCACGGCCGACGACGGCGGCGAAAAGCCCCGTTTCGCCTCGCTCAAAAAGACGCAGAGCCTCGGAACCATCACGCTCGACGAAGCGCTCGAGCTTTTCCGCCTGCCGCTCGTGCTCGGCGAGTTCGAAAGCGCGAACATCGTGGTGGGAAGCGGCCGTTTCGGCCCCTATGTGCAACACGGCAAGCTCTTTGCCTCGGTGCCCAAGGGCGAAGATCCCTTGCAAATCGACTTCGACCGCGCCGTCGAGCTGATTCGCGAGAAGCGCGAGGCCGAAGCGCGGCGACACTTGAAAACATTCGAGGAAGACGCCGAACTCGAAATCCTGAACGGCCGCTGGGGCCCCTATATTATATATAAAGGAGTGAACTATAAAATACCCAAGGCCCGTCACGCCGAAGCAGCCGCGTTCAGCTACGCCGACTGCATGGCGATAGTCGAAAGTCCTGAGGCGGCGCCGAAAACCAAGGCCGCGTCGAGGGGCGCCAAGACGGCAGGAAAGAAATGAAAAGTATCATTCTCGTTGGCTATATGTGCGCCGGCAAGACCACAGTGGGCAAGGCCCTCGCCGAACGCTTGGGGCTGCGCTTCTACGATCTCGACTGGTATATCGAGACGCGCTTTTGCAAGCGCGTTCCGCAGATATTCGCCGAACAAGGTGAGGCCCATTTTCGGAAAATCGAGCGAAGTATGCTGCACGAAGTGGCCGAGTTCGAAGACATCGTGCTTTCGTGCGGCGGCGGCACGCCTTGTTTCTTCGACAACATGGATTACATGAATGCCGTGGGCCATACGTTCTACCTTCGGGCCAGTGCCGCGACGCTGCTCAGCCATCTTTCGATGAGTCGCGGTGAACGTCCGTTGCTTAAAGACAAGACGTCCGAAGAGTTGGCCGCCTATGTCGAAACGCAACTCGCCGCACGCGCCCCTTTCTACGAGCGGGCGCAGCATATCGTAGACATCGACGTGCTCGACGAGGCTGAAAAGATAGATCGCATCGCAACACAAATCTCCGGACTGGTAGAAGCGCACGAAAAATAGACCGTTACTGACCGGCCGACAGCATTTATTCTCACTGAAACGACAGAAAACGCGACCTATGAGAAAGTGGAGAATCGAAGATTCCGAGGAATTGTATAATATCAAGGGCTGGGGCGTAAACTACTTCGGCATAAACGAAGCCGGACACGCCTATGTGCGGCCTCGTAAGGACACCGTGCAAGTCGACTTGAAAGAAGTGCTCGACGACTTGGCTTCGCGCGACATTACGGCCCCCGTGCTGCTGCGTTTCCCCGACATACTCGACAATCGCATCGAGAAAACGTCTCAATGTTTCCGAAAGGCGGCCGAAGAATACCAATATAAGGCCGAACCTTTCATCATTTTTCCCATAAAAGTCAATCAAATGCGGCCCGTGGTCGAGGAAATCGTCAGCCACGGCGAGCGTTACAATCTCGGACTCGAAGCCGGTTCGAAACCCGAACTGCATGCCGTGCTCGCCACGCACATGGAGAGCGACAGTCTCATCATCTGCAACGGACATAAAGACCGCAACTTCATCGAATTGGCCCTTTTGGCGCAAAAAATGGGGAAACGCGTGTTTCTTGTCATCGAAAAGTTGCCCGAACTCGAAATTATCGCCCGCGCAGCCGAAAAACTCGGCGTGCGGCCTAACCTCGGCATTCGCATTAAGCTGGCGTCGAGCGGTTCGGGCAAGTGGGAAGAGAGCGGCGGCGACGCCTCGAAGTTCGGCCTGAACTCGACAGAGTTGCTCGACGCCTTGCGTCAGCTCGACGCGCTCGGCTTGCACGACTGCCTGAAACTGATACATTTTCACATCGGCAGCCAAATTACGAAAATACGCCGCATTTCCACCGCGTTGCGCGAGGCCTCGCAATACTACGTTCAACTGCATGCTTTAGGTTTCAACATAGAATTCGTCGACTGCGGCGGCGGCTTGGGTGTAGATTACGACGGCACGCGCTCGTCCAACTCCGAGAGCAGCGTGAACTATTCCATACAAGAATATGTCAACGACTGCGTCTACGCCTTTGTCGACGCGGCCAATCGACACAATATCCCGCATCCCAATCTCATCACCGAGGGCGGCCGTTCGCTGACGGCACACCACAGCGTGTTGATTCTCGACGTGCTCGAAGCCGTCAGCGCCCCACGCATGAGCGAAGACTTTCAGCCCGCGCCCGAAGATCACAAACTTGTTCACGACTTGACGGACATTTGGGACAAACTTTCGCCCCGCTCGATGCTCGAAGACCTGCACGATGCCGAAGACATTCGCGAAGAGGCGCTCGACCTTTTCCGTCACGGCATCATCGACTTGCGCACGCGGGCCCAAATCGAAAGCCTCTATTGGAGCATCACGCACGAAATCTCCGAACTTGTCCACCATCAAAAACACGTGCCCGATGAACTCCGCAAACTCGACAAGATGATGGCCGACAAGTATTTTTGCAATTTCTCGCTCTTTCAGTCGTTGCCCGACGCTTGGGCGCTCGACCAACTTTTCCCCATCATGCCGATTTCGCGGCTCGATGAGCGTCCCACGCAGAGCGCCACGCTGCAAGACATCACCTGCGACAGCGACGGAAAAATCTCGGCCTACGTCAATCGCGGACAGCAGACCGCCTACCTCCCCCTTCACCCCTTGCGCGAGGGAGAGCATTATTATATCGGCGTCTTTCTCGTCGGCGCCTATCAGGAAATTCTGGGCAATATGCACAACCTCTTCGGCGACACCAACGCCGTGCACATTTCCGTCGACGACGAAGGCTACAGCATCGACAAGACTATCGGCGGCGAAACCGTAGCCGACGTGCTCGACTATGTGCAGTACGATCCCGGGCGACTTGTCCAGCGTCTCGAATCGTGGGTCGAGAAAGCCGTGGCCGAAGGCAAGATTACGCAAGCCGAAGGCAAGGAGTTTCTGGCCAATTACCGCACCGGCCTTTATGGCTATACCTATCTCGAATGACTGTCGCTTTAAAATTTCGCAACGATGGACGTCAAGATTGAAACCTCTTGGAAGAATGCCCTCGCCGTCGAGTTCGGCGCGCCCTATTTCGCCCGTCTTGTCGACTTTGTCCGCAGCGAGTATGCCGCCGGGCCCTGCTATCCGCCCGGGCGCGAGATATTCAACGCCTTCGACCTTTGTCCGCTCTACCAAGTCAAGGTCGTCATTCTCGGACAAGACCCTTACCACGCTCCCGGTCAGGCCGAAGGCCTCTGCTTCTCTGTCAAAGAGGGCGTGCCCCTGCCTCCCTCGCTTCAAAACATCTACAAAGAGTTGCACGACGACCTCGGCGTCGAGCCGCCCGCGAGCGGCAGCCTCGTGCGCTGGGCCCGTCAGGGCGTGCTCCTGCTGAACGCCACGCTTACCGTGCGTGCCCATCAGGCCGGCTCGCATCAGGGCCGCGGTTGGGAGACTTTCACCGACGCAGCCATTCGCCATTTGGCCGCAACGCGCTCCCATTTGGTCTTTATCCTCTGGGGCTCGTATGCACAGCGCAAAGCCCAGTTCGTCGACCGCACGCGCCATCTCGTTTTGGCCGCGCCGCACCCCTCGCCCCTCTCGGCGCACCGCGGCTTCTTCGGTTCGCGTCCCTTTTCGCAGTGCAACGCCTATCTGCAAGCCCACGGCTGCACGCCCGTGGCTTGGTAGCCGCCGGTCGGAGCCGGTTTTCCGAGCCGCTCTGCCGCTTGTGGCGACGCATCGCCCCGTAAGGAAAAACTAACGCCTTGTAAGTTCAAACTTACTCAGACTAAGTTTGAACTTACAGGGCGTTAGTTTTGCACGACGCCGAGGCATTCCTACCGGGCGGCCTATTGCATAGCTTTGCGGCACCGGCTGAACGGGTCAATTACGCGTAATGGCAACTCTATGTCCGTTTTCTGAGTGAAAAGGAAACGGACATGCAGAAACAAAGCGGGCGTTCAGTATTTGAAAGTGCTTCCGCCGAGAAATTCGCGCAGCAAACTGTTGGGCGGGACGGCTTCGGTCGAGAGCGGACGCAGCAGGCCGAGCAGCCGCCGCAGGCGATGCGCCTCGGTATATTCGGGTTGGCATTCGGGCACGGCTTCGAGCAGCGGAAGTGCCTCGCGTCGCAGACAAGCCAGTTCGTAGAGCAGCGCCGTATTGACCATCGCGTCGGCCTCCTCTTGGCACGGAAAAATCCAACGTCCCTCGCCCTGCCGCACGCTGGGCCAGCGCCGGAGCGTATCGAGCGCCGAGTAGCCGCGATACTTGTAGTCGCGCACGATGCGTCGCAGCAAGCGGTTGTCGGTCGTGGGAATGTAGTTATGGTCGTCGTAGAGCATCGTCGTCAGGGCCGAGGCGAAGATTTTATATTTGGCCTCGTCGGCAATGCCGGCCGTCAATTCGGGATTGAGCGCATGAATACCTTCGAGAATGAGAATGTCGCGTGGCCCGAGGCGCAGGCTTCGGCCGCTTTTCAGGCTCTTGCCGCGCTGAAAGTCGAATCGCGGCAACTCTACTTCTCCGCCGTCGAGCAACGTCTGCATCTGATGCGTGAAAAGCGCGATGTCCATGGCGTGCAAGTGCTCGAAATCGTACTGTCCCGCCGCGTCGAGCGGCGTTTTCTCGCGGTCTACGAAATAGTCGTCGAGCGAAATGGGCACCGGGCGCCGCCCGCAGGCGATGAGTTGCACGCTGAGGCGTTTGGAAAAGGTGGTTTTGCCGCTCGACGACGGCCCGGCGATGAGCACGAGGCGCAAAGCGGGCCGCGACGCGATGTTTTCGGCAATTTGCGCAATCTTCTTCTCCTGCAACGCCTCGCTCACGGTGATAAGGTCGGCGGCATGTCCGCGGTCGCAGGCTTCGTTGAACGCTCCGAGCGTGGAAATGCCCAGCAAGCGCTGCCATTTGTGCTGTTCGCTGAACGTAGCGAACAGTTTCGGCTGCGCGGGGCTCGCTTGCAGGCGGTCGGGCTGCGCGCCGTCGGGCAGACGGAGCAGCAAGCCCTCGTCGTTGTAGGCTTCGAGGCCGAAAAGCCCGATTCGGCCCGTCGAAACGAGCAGCGGCGAGTAGAAATAGTTAATCGACTCGCCCAAAGTGTAGTAGGTCGTGCTGATAGTGCCCGTGCTCTCCATGAGGCGGGCTTTGCTTTCAAGCCCTTTGGCGCGAAAGGCGGCGATAGCCTCCTGCGTAGGCCGCGTCAGGCGGTGAAAAGGCATGTCGGCCTCGACGATGCGGCGCATTTCGCCGGCTATGCGGCCGGCCAGCGCTTCGTCTACGCGCCCGGCGCCTTCGAGCCGGCAGAAATATCCGCCTGCAAGGGGTGTGTCGATGCGCAGCGCGGCGCCGGGCAGCAGATTCTCCACGGCGTGGCAGAGTACGAAGAAGAGCGAATGCGTGTAGACGCGCATTCCGGCGCGCGAGTCGAGCCGAAGAAATTCGATGTCCTTGTCGCCGAAAGCGATGTAGTGCAAACCCTCGACTTTGTGGTTGACGGTGGCGCAAAGAATGCCGTCGGGCAGTTCGCCTTCGAGCAAAGCGACGACTTCTTCAAGGTTCGTGCCGCGAGGCACTTCGTGCGTGCGGCCCGTGTTGGCTATGCGCAGGCGAATGTTCGTGTTCATGGCTGAAAGGGGTGAGTTGGGGTTCATTGTCCGGCCGTCGGGCTGCCCAGTTCGATGACTTCGAGGTCGCGAAAGGCCCGGCCGTCGACCGTGAGCCGCACGAGTGTGCGCACACGCTGCCAACCGTGGCAGCCGGCGGCGCCGGGGTTGATGTGGAGCATGGAAAGCGTGCGGTCGTATTGCACTTTGAGAATATGCGAGTGGCCGCAGACCATGAGATGCGGCGGCCGGGCGAAGAGTGAGCCGCGCAGGCGCGCGTCGTAGTGGCCGGGATAGCCGCCGATGTGCGTAAGTAGCACGTCGGCCTCTTCGCAGCGGAAACGCAGCCGCACGGGGTAGAGCCTTCGCAGAATTCCGCCGTCGATGTTACCCGTCACGGCGCGCAGCGGCGCCACTTCGGAAAGCCGTCGGGCCACTTCGTCCGTGCCGATGTCGCCTGCGTGCCAAATTTCGTCGCAGCCGTCAAAGTGTAGGGCGAAGCGTTCGTCCCAAAGGCCGTGTGTGTCGCTGAGAATGCCGATGCGTTTCATGTGTATCGCAGGCGGACGGAGGCCGCTTTCTCTCTCTGTTGGAATTATCTTTGTGTTTGTGTAAACTTAGTCTGAGTAAGTTGAAACTATCTCAGACTAAGTTTGAACTTACTCAGA
>JAFLUW010000062.1 GCA_022508615.1 Prevotellaceae bacterium
TTAGCGGGCAGCAGAACACTGCGGCCGAACGGAAGAAGCACAGCAGTATCAGGCTGCGCCGTACGGACAATACACTCGCCCTCTACACAAAGGCAAAGGACAAACGAACCATAGTCCAAAAGGTCACGCCGCAATGAGGAGGTAAATGAAAGTTCGTTAACCGTAAAGCAATCGTTGTTCACAAGGCGGCATACACCGTCGGACAGCCTGATGCTGGGCAAAACGGAATAAAAAGAACAAGTATAGTCAACGGCTTCGACGGCTTGGTCAAGATGAAGTTCACGAGGCCGACCGAAATCATAGAGCCGGTAAGTAATATCGCTGCTTTGCTGGATTTCGGCTATCAACAGCCCGGCGCCGAGCGAATGCACACAGCCGGCCGGTATGAAAAAAGCGTCACCTTTGTGCGCTTCAATCTTGTTGAGCACATCGCAAATCGTGCCGGCGACAGCATGCCGGCGGAGTTCGTCGGGTGTCACGGGCGTGTTAAAACCCAAATAGAGGCATGCACCGGGCGCAGCGTCGAGCACGTACCACATTTCCGACTTTCCCGGACAACCGTGAAGCTTTCGGGCCAGCACAGCGTCGGGATGTACTTGAACAGAAAGGCTTTTGGCCGTATCGAGCAGCTTGACCAACAACGGGAAAGCCGCTCCGCAACGAGCCGTTACGGCTTCGCCGAGCAAAGCACTGCCATATTCAGCCACGAGAGCGGCCAGCGTACGACCGGCCAGCGGTCCGTTTTCCACGACGCCGGGATATTCGGCCATTGCACTCACTTCCCAACTTTCTCCCACAGCGACATTGTCCGGTTGCAGGCCTTTCATGGAACGCAACCGCGTGCCACCCCACATCTTTTCATGCAGACTAGCTGAGAACAGCAGCGGATAGAGCGCTTGCTGCGTGCGTCCGTTTTGCTGCATCGGCATCGGTATCAGGCTACTTTGCGTCGTATTTTTCGTACACGGAATTTTTGCTTTTGAATTCGGGCACAGCGTTTTTCATCAGTCGCACACATGCGGGAATATTCACGCGAAATGCCAATTGCTCCAATTCGTCCATCAAGGGCACTGCGTCACTGTAGTTATATTCACGCACTTTGGCTATCCGTATCTTTTCATGACGCGTGGGCAGCGTGTTTTCATCGCTGGCCAGCACCTCTTCGTAGAGCTTCTCTCCGGGCCGCAAACCCGTGTACTCAATATTGATGTCTTTTCCCTCTTCGAGTCCGGCCAAACTTATCATACGGCGGGCCAAATCGGCTATTTTTACGGATTTCCCCATGTCGAACACGAATATTTGGTTGCCGTCGGTCATGATTGCGGCTTCCATGACAAGCCGACAGGCTTCAGGAATCGTCATGAAGAAGCGTGTAATTTCGGGATGTGTCACGGTAATCGGGCCGCCGGCCTCGATTTGTTGGCGGAAGCGCGGAATGACGCTGCCGTTCGAGCCCAAGACGTTACCGAAACGCGTGGTTACAAATTTTGTCTTGCCTTCGACTTCTCCTGTCTCAACAGCTTGTCCGAGACTTTGCACGTAAATTTCCGCCAGACGCTTGCTGCAGCCCATTATATTGGTGGGATTTACAGCTTTGTCGGTCGAAATCATCACCATCTGCTCCACGCCGTAGCGCAGGCAGTAGTCGGCCACCTGACGCGAGCCGACAGAGTTGACCAGCACGGCTTCGCAGGGATTTTCCTCCATGAGCGGCACGTGTTTGTAGGCGGCAGCGTGGAACACCACTTCGGGACGGTAGGTGCGGAAAGCGAAATCGAGGCGGGGCTTTTGCCGAACATCGCCGACAACGGGGACAAAGTCCAATTTCGGGTAGCGGGTTTCAAGTTCGAGCCGCAGATTGTGCATCGGCGTTTCGGCAATGTCGAAAAGCACAAGGCGTTTCACGCCGAACGAAGCGAGCTGACGCACCAGCTCGCTGCCGATGCTGCCGGCTGCTCCCGTAACCATGACGGTGCGGCCGCTGAAACTGCGTTCGAAGTCGGTCGTGTCCATATTTATTTCTTCGCGTTCGAGCAGGTCTTCGATTTTTACGTCGCGTATGGCTTTCGGACCTGCCGAAGCGGAGTGAATGCTGCCGTTCCATTCTTCCACCGAGGGCTGCAACAAATTGCGCACGCCATGCTTCGTGTTGAACTGCACGAGTTCCTGCGCTTCTTCGCGCATCCGGCGACGGCTGACGAATATCACGCCCCCTATCTCATAACGCGAGTAGAGACGGGCGATAGCTTCCATCGAATCGTACTGATAGACCGAAAAATTGTTGATAATCTCGCCGCGGCGCCGGCGCCCCTGCCGCAAAAAGCCGACGGGGAAGTAGGTATGGCTGCTGCGCAGGCGCTCGATGAGCGCTGTCGAGGGCGTATCGATGCCGTAGACCAACACGCGAAGTTTTTTCTTCCGATCCCGCAGGTTGTGCCAGGCCCAATCATAAACGGCCACCATGAAAGCGCGCACCATCACCATGCAGAAGAGCGTGACTACAAGGTCGAAAGCGCAGAGCAGCCACAAGCCCACCGTTCCGAGGCGCAACGGGAAAAGCGCGAGGGACATGGCCACGAGCAGCAGGCCTTTCACCGCCGCGGCCACGAACAAGCGGCCCACTTCGCGCAACGTGCTGTGGCGAATCACGGCACGATGCGTGCCCATCAGCGCGAATCCTGCCAGCGAGGCTATCAAACTGAATCCGAACCACGCGCGATAAAAAAACGGGGGCACTCCCGTGCTCAGAAAGCGCAGTATTCCGAGCGAGACCGCCGTAGCTGCCCACGACACAAAAAGATCGAGTGCCAGCACGTAGCGCGCACTGACATAACGTACTGAACGCAGTTTAGCAAATATCTCCATAATTCTTCGAATATCCTGACACATCGCCGTGCGGCAAGCCTACGGCGTCCCGGATGTCTTTTTTCATACTCCGGCCGTTCTGTTTCCCGTGTCTCCGCTCAACGTGATGATTATCATAAAACAGATTAGAGACTCTCTGTGCGCTGCAAATATAAGCAATAAAATGCGAAAAGCAGGCATATGGGCTTTCAAATATGCCGCAAAGGCTGCCCTTTTCTTCCGGCCGGGCCGGCAAGGCGGGCCGGCGACCGGAGACGGTCGGCAGAGGGCGCGTCGCGCCTACATGTCTTTGGACAATTCCGCCCAGAAGCGGTCGAGGTCTTCGGAGAGTCCCTCCATCAGCTCGCCGCTGATTTGCAAGAGGTCGTCGTCGACGAGATAGAGCTCGCAGACGGTTTCCTTGTCCTCGTCGGTCAGCACGAACGAGTAGGGTTTCTGCAGGTTGAGCGCCTCCATCTCGGCGCGCAGGCCGCGTATGGCCGCGCCGGCGGCGGCGGCCGCTTCGGCATAGAAGTCTTCGCCCGAGCGGCCTATCCATTCCTCGACGACGCAGCGCCACAACTCCGTGTCGGTGTCGTCGTAGACAAAGAGATCGCCGCTTTCGGGCATGACCTGCAAGTAAATGTCGCTCAGCGGCGTATGTCCGAGGGCGGACAGGTGTTCGGACACTTTGCGCAAGGCGCGCTGAATCTGGTCTGTGGTGGCAGAAGAAGCGTTCATGGCTGAAAAGGACTGATATTGCTGCAAATGTACGCAACAATCGCCAGACGGCAAGCCCCGCGGCGAAAGTTTTTTCGCCCGTCAGGCGCGGTTTCCGGCGCCGGTTTTGTCAAAAATTTTTACAATTTCGGCCGCCGTGGCTGCATTATTCCGAAGCGCCGCGCCGACGGGCCGTCAGGACGCCATTTTCGGCCGCTTTTCGTCGGGAAAACGCAAGCGGCAGGCGTTCAGCACATTGCCCCGGCCGCTGCGGCCAAAGTCGGCAGGCGGAAGCGCACCGAAGGGCTGTTTCGGCGCAAAAAAGTCCCGAAAAAAGGGCGAAAAAACGCCGCGTCGCGCGAAAAAAGCAGGGCGTTGGTGCAAACTAGCGCCGTGTTAGTTCGAACTAACGGGGAGAAAGTTGGCCCCGACTGCGGAAAAAGCGTCGCCAACGCGCCGTTGCGTCCCCAAAAGTCGCCATCCGGCGCACAGAATGCGCGACGCGTTTGTCAAAAAAATTTACAATTTTCCCGTTCCGCCCCGCCGCCGTACGCTGTGCCCCGCCCGCGCCGCCCGGGGCGCCGAAAAGGCTTCCGGAAACGGGCTGCGCACGGCGGCGACGGGCAGATATGCCGCCGCGGCGGCCGGATGTGAGAAATTAAATGCGTACATTTGCAACATATTCATCTATCTCAGCCCACTGCATCATGCAAAACAACTGCCATCTCTCGCGCCTGATTCACGAACAGGCCCGGACCTACGGCCGCAAGACGGCGCTTTCCTACCGCGACTACGAGACGGACCGATGGGTGCCCGTTTCGTGGAACAGTTTCTCGGACACGGTGCGCCGCACGTCGCGCGCGCTGCTCGCCGCGGGCATCGGGCGGCAGGAGGTGGTGGCCGTGCTGGCGCAGAACATGCCCGAATGCCTCTACACGGCCTTCGGCGCCTACGGCGTGCGGGCCGTGGTCACGCCGTTCTATGCCACGAGCTCGGCGGCGCAGATTTCCTACATGATGAACGACGCCGGCGCGCGCCTGCTCTTCGCCGGCGAGCAGCAGCAGTACGACACGGCCTTCTCCGTCGTGGCCGTCTGCCAGAAACTCGAGCGCATCGTCATCTTCGACCGCAAGGTCGTCAAGAAGCCAGGCGACACGCTTTCGCTCTACTTCGACGAATTTCTGAAAACGGGCGATGCGGAGGGCGACGCCGAGATTAGTGTCCGCACGGCCGAGGCTTCGGAAGCCGATTTGGCCGATATTCTCTACACGAGCGGCACGACGGGCAAGTCGAAGGGCGTAATGATTACGCACGGCATGTATCGCGAGGCCTTTCGCGTGAACGATGCCTGCCTGCCGCTCTCGGAGCGCGACGTTATTCTCAACTTCCTGCCCTTCACGCACATCTTCGAGCGCGCTTGGAGCTATTTGGGGCTGACCGAAGGGGCGCAATTAGCCATCAACCTGCGGCCGCAGGACGTGTTGCGCTCGTTGCAGGAGGTGCACCCCACGTGTATGGCCAGCGTGCCGCGCTTCTGGGAAAAAGTCTACCACGCCGTGCTCGAAAAGTGCGCCTCGGGGCCCGCTTTGCAGCGCAAACTCATTCGCGAGGCCCTCGTCACAGGCGAAAAGCGCTGGACCGAATACATCGCCAAAGGCAAAACGCCGCCCATCGGGCTCGAACTGAAATATAAACTCTACGACCGCACCGTTATCCGCACGCTGCGCAAAACATTGGGCTTGGAAAACGCCAATTTCTTCCCCACGGCGGGCGCTGCCGTGGCGCCCGAGGTCGAGAAGTTCGTCCACGCCGCCGGCATCACCATGCTCACAGGCTACGGCATGACGGAAACGACGGCCACCGTCTCGTGCGACCACTGGAACAAGCCCATTACGCCCGGCAGCGTGGGACGGCTCATCGAAGGAATCGAGATAAAATTCAGCCCCGAGGGCGAAATTCTGCTGCGCGGCAAGACCATTACGCCGGGATACTACAAAAAGGAGTCGACCACCAAAGAAAGTTTCGACGAAGAGGGCTTCCTGCGCACCGGCGACGCAGGTTATATGAAGAATGGCGAACTCTATCTGACCGAACGCATCAAAGATCTCTTCAAGACGAGCAACGGCAAATACATCGCCCCGCAAATGATTGAGACAAAGCTCGCCCTCGACCCGCATATCGAACAAATCGTGGCCATAGCCGACCAGCGCAAATTTTGCAGCGCGCTCATCGTGCCCGACTACAAACTTATCGAAAACTTCGCCCGCACCGAGGGCATCGCTTTCTCGTCGCGCGAGGAACTTTGCGCCCATCCGGCCGTCGTTCGCATGATGGCGGCGCGCATCGACGCCTTGCAGCAGGAACTGGCGCACTACGAAAAGGTGAAACGCTTCGTCTTGCTGCCCGCACCGCTGACCATCGAGAACGGCGAACTGACCAACACGCTCAAAATACGCCGCCGCGTCGTCTGCGAACGCTATGCGGCCCTCATCGACAAGATGTATCTCGACGCCGAACAAGGCAAGTAGCCCTTTGCCCGGCCATACCGCCACGAACATGGACTTTACTCCCGAAAAACTCACGGACGAGGCGTTCGAACTGCTCGAACATCTCGTCCGTATCCCTTCCGTGAGCCGCGAAGAGGCCGCGGCGGCCGACTTTCTCGAAGCATGGCTGCGCCGGCGCGGACTTAGTCCGCAACGCCACGGACACAATCTCTGGTTGCTGCCGCCCGCGTTGCGCGAAGACCGCCCCACCCTGCTGCTGAACGCGCACATCGACACCGTCAAGCCCTCCGACGGCTGGACACGTCCGCCTTTCGAGCCGACACGCGAGGGCGACCGGCTCTACGGCTTGGGCACGAACGACTGCGGCGGCGGTTTGGTAACACTGCTGCAAGCATGGCGCGCACTGACGGCCCGCAAAGACCTGCCGTACAACCTTATTTACCTCGCATCGGCCGAAGAGGAAGTCTCGGGCCGCGGCGGCGTGGAAAGCGTGCTCGACAAATTGCCCGAAATCGACGTTGCCCTCGTCGGCGAGCCCACCGGGCTCGAACCGGCCGTGGCCGAAAAGGGACTTATGGTGCTCGACTGCACGGCCCACGGCCGTTCGGGCCACGCAGCGCGGCGCGAGGGCGTCAATGCCCTCTACGAAGCGCTCCCCGATATCCATTGGTTTCGCACGAAAGCCTTCGAGCGCGTCTCGCCACTGCTGGGCGAGGTCGTGATGAGCGTGACGATGATTTCGGCCGGCCGTCAGCACAACGTTGTGCCCGACAAGTGCCAGTTTACCGTCGACGTGCGGCCAAACGAATGCTATACGAACGAAGAATTGCTCGCCGAAATCCGCCGTGCGGTGCGTTGCGACGTCGTGCCGCGCTCCACGCGGCTCCGCTCTTCGTCTATCGACACGTCGCATCCGCTCATCGCGCGCCTTTGCGCCATGGGCCGCACGCCGTTCGGCTCTCCCACGCTCAGCGATCAGGCTTTGATGCCTTTTCCCTCGTTCAAACTCGGCCCGGGCCAAAGTTCACGCTCGCATACGGCCGACGAATACATCTGCCGCAGCGAACTCGAAGCGGCCATACGGCTTTATACGGAACTGTTGGCCTGACACTTCGCCCCGATAGGCCGGCTTCTTCGCATTTGCAGGCCGGCTGATGAAAAAATACGCTGCGCCCGTCGCCCTTTCCGACCGTTTCGGAAGGGGCGACGGGCGCAATATATATAAATAGGAGCGGAGCGGCGGGCCGTCAGTCCGCAGAACTTTCTTTCCAATCCCGATAAGGCGAAACGCGCAGGGACGAATTGTAGTATCGGCGGTCGCCCGTCACTTCTTTTCCGGCGAAAGGCGGCAGTTCGACGGCTTCGTCGGCCGACGAAAGTTCTACTTCGGCCACCGTGAGGCCTTCGTTTTCGCCGTAGAATTCGTCTACTTCGAAATCGTGGCCGCCGAAGGGCACGATGTAGCGCGTTTTGTCGATAAGTCCGGGCTCGCAGAGCGCGAGAAGCGAGAGCGCTTCGTCTCGGGAGATTTCTTTTTCGAACTCGTAGCGCGAAAGTCCGCCGTCGCGCGAAGGGCCTTTTATCGTAAAGTAGCCTTGTTCGTCGCGCAGCCGCACCCGAACCGTGCGACCGCGGCCCGAGCAGATGTATCCCTGACGAATGCGCGACGAGGCGGCGGCCAAGTGTTTATAGGGGCCGACGACGAGAAACTTACGCTCTATCTCGATGGCCATGAGGCGTGCAACGGCGCGTTTCCCTACATCAACGAGGCCACTGCCACGAAGAGCAGAGCGAAGATGACGAGGGCTATGATGATGCCGCCCACTACGCGGCGGGCCTGACGCTCCTGACGGGCTTCGAGGGCGCTGTTCTTTTTCGATTGTTTCTTTTTCATGGTATATTGAGGTTGTTACGGTTCGATGTTTCGGCGGGTCAGTCTTGCCCGGCGCTTTCGGAAAATTCCATGAGATAGGCTTTGATGAAACCGTCTATCTTTCCGTCCATCACGCCGCCCACATCGGAGGTCTGATGCCCCGTGCGGTGGTCTTTCACGCGGCGGTCGTCGAAAACGTAAGAGCGAATCTGGCTGCCCCACTCTATCTTTTTCTTTCCGGCCTCGATTTTGGCCTGCGCCGCCTTTTTCTTTTGCAGCGCCCGGTCGTAGAGTTGCGAGCGCAGCAGGCGCATGGCGTTCTCGCGGTTTTCGAGTTGTTTGCGGCTTTCGGTGTTTTCGATGAGGATTTCCTCTTCTTCGCCCGTGTCGGGGTCTTTATATTGGTAGCGCAGGCGCACTCCGGTCTCCACTTTATTGACATTTTGTCCGCCGGCGCCGCCCGAGCGGAAAAGGTCCCAAGAGATTTTCGACGGGTCGACGAATACTTCGATCGTGTCGTCGACAAGGGGCGTGACGAAGACGGAAGCGAACGACGTCATGCGCTTTCCCTGCGCGTTGTAGGGCGACACGCGCACCAATCGGTGCACGCCGTTCTCGCTTTTCAGGTAGCCGTAGGCCGAGTCGCCCTCTATCTCCATCGTGACGGTCTTGATGCCGGCCTCTTCGCCGTCTTGCAGGTTGGATATGCTCACTTTGTAGCCCTGCGCCTCGGCATAGCGCATATACATACGCATGAGCATCGAGGCCCAGTCCTGACTTTCGGTACCGCCGGCGCCGCTGTTGATTTTCAGCACGCAGTCCATGGCGTCTTCCTCCTGCCGGAGCATATTTTTCAGTTCGAGCGCTTCGATGGCTTCGAGCGTGCGGGCGTAGGCGTCGTCGATTTCTTCTTCGGTGACGAGGTCTTCTTTGTAGAAGTCGAAGGCTGTGGCCAGCTCGTCGCAGAGGAGTTTCACTTCCTTGAAGCCTTCGATCCACTTTTCGAGGCCTTTGACGCGTTTCATCTGCTCTTCGGCGCGTTTCTGGTCGTCCCAGAAGCCGGGCGCCTGCGTGCGCAGCTGCTCTTCCTCCAACTGTATTTTCTTAGCGTCGATGTCGAGATAGCGGCCCAGTTGCGCTACGCGTTCGACGGTTTCCTTGAGTTGTTCGGCTGTTATCATTTCGGTGCAAATTTATCATTTTTTCGCCTAACGGCCAAAGGGGCTGAAATTACAGGGAGAAAGTTGAAACTTGGTCTGAGTAAGTTTCAACTTTCTCCCTGTATGTTCAGCCTTTCCCCGTGTGTCTGTTTCCCGGGCGCGGCTTCGGTCGGAAAGAGGGGCTGCCGGGCGTCAGCGACGGTGGCTTTGGCGGTGCCGGCGGGCTTTCCCGGGCCGCTCGTAGCCCACGCTGCGGGCATAGTAGGCCACAAAGGGGTCGTTCATGAAGGCGGGGCCGGCGCGGTTGAAGATTTCTTTTATCTGCGGGGTGAGTACGGGCACGGGATAGTGCTCGCAGAGCATACGGAAGAAGCCTGGGCCGAGCACGGTGTTTTGATTTTCGAGCACGAAGCGTGTTTCGAGCGCTTCGCCCTCGGCTACGAGCTTTTCGCCCCGCGCCCGAAATTCGGCCATCCGCGCCCGGGCTTCCTCGGGGCTCGGTGCTTCCTGCCAGGCGCGCAGACACTGGCGGTCGAGGCGCCAAAGGTCGTTTTCCACCTGACGGCGGCGCTCCATGAACTTGTAGAGTTTCTCGTTGAGCGGCCCGCCCGTGACGTATTCGCCCGTCGGGTCGATGGAAACGGTGAGCGCGCCGCCTTCGATCACGACGGGCAGCACGCTCTCGCCGCCCATGTAGACGCGGGCGAAGGTTACGCTGTCGGTGCTGCCGCAAAAGGAGAACTGACCGTGGATGACGCGGCAGGAGTCGATGTATTGCAGCGTCTGTCCGCCCGAGAGCGAGCCTAAATAGAGCGTATGGCCGCCGAAACCGGGCACCATGGTGCTTCCGGCTATGTTGTATTGTTCGGCGCACGAACACAGCGTGAAGAAAGCGAGAATGAACAGGGACAAGGTCAGCACGGGTATCGCATATTTAGGTTCCGGCGCCGGCTGAGCGGGCCGTGTGCTGCAAAAATAGTGCGTTGGGACGAATCATCGGCCTGTCCTGCGCGTATTTAACCATTTTTAAGCCGCCGCAGGCCGCTCCATATATATAATGAGGGCCGGCACGGGGCCGCAGCGGGGCGCAGGCGTTCAGCGGCGGGCTTTCCAGACGAGCACGGCGAGCGCGGCGAGCACGGCGGCCAGACAGACGAAACCGATTTCGTGGCTGTATTCCGTGGCTTTGCGGTAGACTTCTTCGGTGGTCTCGAAGCCGGGAATGCGCGAAATGATATAGCCCAACAGCGCGAGCACCGAGTTCCACAATCCCGCGCCGAGCGTGGTATAGGCCAGAAATTTGCCCACCGGCATGCCCGAAAGGCCGGCCGGAATCGAGATAAGCTGGCGCACGGCGGGCACTAATCGGCCGAAAAAGGTCGACGCCGCGCCGTGGTCGCGAAAGTAGGCTTCGGCACGCTCCACCTTTGCGCGGTCTACGAGGCACAAGTGCCCCCAACGCGAGTCGGCGAAACGATAGACGAGCGGCCGGCCCAACCAACGGGCCAACCCGTAGTTGATGAGCGCGCCGAGGTCGGCGCCAATCGTGGCGAAGACCACGACGAGCGCGATGTTCATCTCGCCGTCGGTGCATGCTTTCCACGCGGCGGGCGGCACGACCACCTCCGAGGGGAAAGGAATGAAGGAACTCTCGATGGTCATGAACAACAGCACGACCCAATAGTTCAGGTGTTCGAGCACCCAAGGAATAAGTGTAGACACGTCGGTTCTTGTTTT
>JAFLUW010000063.1 GCA_022508615.1 Prevotellaceae bacterium
CGAAAACTAACGCTGAGTAAGTTCGAACTATCTCAGACTAAGTTTCAACTTACTCAGACTAATTTCAAACTTACTCAGCGTTAGTTTTTCCTTTCGCCCGCTTCGCTTTTTGCTTTTCGCAGACGGGTGAAAAAGAGCGGCTTGCGGAGGCCCGTAAGTTCGGGGTGGAGGATGGCGGCAAGCTCTTCGAGCAGCCGGTCGGGGCGGAAGGGCAGCCGTTCGTGGTAGGGCAGGCGTAATGTGTTGCAGGCCCACAGCGCGCAGCCCGCCGTGGCGGCCGTGGCGAGGCGCGGATGTTCGGCAGCCAGCGTTTCGGCCGTGAAGTCGGCCGTGCGGCCGTAGCGCATGAGCCAGACGTTGGCCGAAGCTACGGCCGCCAGCCCCCTTTCGAAGGCGACGGGCACGCCGCCGGCCGTCTTTTCGCCGGCAAAAGCGTAGTCGGCGGCGGCGTCGGCCAGCAGACAGCCCGTCGCCGAGGTGCCGCCCGGCACATACCAGACGTCGGGCGAAGCAGGCAGGTCGGCCGCCACGCGAGGCCGCCGCCGGGTCGCGCCGAGGCGGCGGGAAAGGGCCGCGTAGCGCCGCTCGATGTCGGCAAAGAGGCTGTCGGCCCGCGCTTCACAGCCGAAAAGCATGCCGTAGAAGCGCATCCATTCGGCCCGGCCCAGCGGAGTGGGCTCCATGTAGTCGGCACACTCGACGACGGCCGTGCCCGCGCCCGCCAGCCCGCCGTGGCTGCTGTTTTCGAAAGGCGAAACGAGCAGCGCGTCGGCGCTGGCTGCGCGCAACGCCTCGATGTCGGGCCGGAGCGAGCGGCCGAAGTCGCGCCATGTGCCGTCTGCCACGCGCCGGCGCAGGTCGCCGCCGACGATGTAGGCCGCGTCGCACACGCCGGCAATCTTTTCGCCGGCTTGCAGCTCGTGCGCCGCCAGCGAAGCGTGGACCGCCGAAAAAGCCACGGCGCGTTCGAGCGGCGTGCGCACCACTACGCCCCGCGGCAGGCTCTCGGGCAGCCGCTGTCCGCGGGGCACGAGCACATAGGTTTGCAGCGTGCGTCCCCTGTGCCAGGCATCGGCCACATCGACGCGCACGAACGAGTCGCAACGCACGGCCCGCAGCAGCCGGGCGTGGCGAAACGCAACGGTGTCGCCGCCGCCGGACGTTTTGCCGGCCCCGTCGGGGGCGGAACAGGCGCCCGTCCACAACAGAAGGACGGACAGCAGCATACAGAAGAGAGAGGGAGAAGAAAAAAAACGGTTCATCGGGAAAAAGGCCTGACCGCGTCTCCGGCCACGCGCGGACGGAGCGCACCGTCAGGGCGGTTCAGTCGTTTTCGACGGTCATTTCGCCAGCCATGTCCGTGCCGAGCCGGCGTATCAGCTCGTCGCGGCTGCAATTGTGGCCGAGCAGCATCATCAGTTTGGTGAGTATGGCTTCGGGCGTGGCGTCGTAGCCCGGCACTACGCCGGCTTTGAGCAAGCCGAGGCCCGTTCGGTAGTGCCGCATCTCGACTGAGCCGGCGGAACACTGCGTGACGTTGACCACAATCACACCGCGGCGCGACAGGCGCCTGAGTGTGTCGAACAGCCAGGGACGCTGCGGCGCATTGCCCGAACCGAACGTTTTGAGCACGACGGCTTTCAGCCCCTCGATGCGGCATACGCTCTCCACGAACTCGGAGCGTATGCCGGGGAAAAGCGTGAGGATGATGACATGATTGTCCAACCGGAAATGTGGCTTGAACACGGCGTCGGGAGTCGGACGGCGGATAAGATGAGTGGCGTAGCGGATGTGAATGCCGGCGTGGGCGAGGCTCGGAAGATTGTAGGAACGGAAGGCATTGAAGCCTTCGGCGTTGATTTTCGTGGTGCGGTTGCCGCGCATCAGGCGGCTTTCGAAAAAAATGCAGACTTCTGGCACCATGGGCAGCCCGTCGGCGTCACGGGCTGCGGCAATTTCGATGCTGGTCAGGAGATTTTCCTTTCCGTCGGTGCGCAATTTGCCGAGAGGCAGCTGTGAGCCGGTGATGACGACGGGTTTGCCGAGATTTTCGAGCATGAAGGAGAGCGCCGAAGCGGTGTAGGCCATCGTATCTGTTCCGTGAAGGACGACGAAGCCGTCGCAGCGGTCGTAGTTGTCGGCGATGAGGCGCACGATGCGCTCCCAGCAGGCGGGTTCCATGTCGGAAGAATCGATGGGATGGCCGAAAGTCTCGACTTCGATTTGCATTTGAAAGCGTTTCAGCTCGGGAATGTGGCGCAGCAGGGAGTTCCTGTCGAAATTTTCGAGGGCGCCGGTCTCAGGATTCTCGATCATTCCGATTGTGCCGCCGGTATAAATAATGAGTATGCGGATATCTTCGGCCTGTTTCATGATGCAAAAGTAGCGAAAAAGCGCAATTCGACCTTTCTCCGCAGCAACTTGCCCGCATGCGGCCGCCGGAATGCGGCGAGGCCGTCCCGCACAACTTTGCGGGACGGCCTCGCGACGGCATCTTCGTGCCGAAGGGAAATGGCTCAGACTAAACGATGCCTTGCGCCATCATGGCTTTGGCCACTTTCATGAAACCGGCCACGTTGGCGCCCTTGACGTAGTTGATGTAGCCGTCGGGCTGGCGGCCGTACTGCAAACACTGGGCGTGCACGGCGTTCATGATACTGTGCAGGCGCTGGTCGACTTCTTCGTTGCTCCAGGAGAGATGCATGGCGTTTTGCGTCATCTCCAGGCCGCTGGTGGCTACACCTCCGCTGTTAACAGCCTTTCCGGGCGCAAAGCAGGCATGCTGTTCGAGGAAGTAGTCGACGGCTTCGGCCGTACAACCCATGTTCGAAACCTCGGCTACGAGCATTACGCCGTTCGTCACGAGCAGCCGGGCGTCGGTTTCGTCGAGTTCGTTCTGCGTGGCGCAAGGCAGGGCGATGTCTACTTTCTCGCCCCAGGGCTTACGTCCGGCGTGGAAGGTGGCTTCGGGGAATTCTTCGGCGTAGGGTGCGACAATGTCCTCGCCGCTCAGGCGCAGTTCGAGCATATAGTCGATTTTCTCGCCCGATACGCCCTCAGGATCATAGATATAGCCGTCGGGACCTGAGAGCGTGACGACCTTTGCGCCGAGTTCGACCGCCTTTTGGGCTGCTCCCCAGGCCACATTGCCGAATCCCGAAATGGCAACGGTCTTTCCTGCGATGGTTTCGCCCTTTTCAGCCAGCATTTGCTGGACAAAATAGAGCGCACCATAGCCGGTAGCTTCGGGTCGGAGGTTGGAACCGCCGAATTCCATGCCTTTTCCGGTAAATGTGCCCGTGTGTTCGCGGGCCAACTTCTTGTACATGCCGAACATATAGCCCACTTCGCGTGCGCCGACGCCGATGTCGCCGGCCGGAACGTCTTGGTCGGGGCCGAGATTGCGCCACAATTCGAGCATAAAAGCTTGACAGAAGCGCATAATCTCGGCGTCGCTCCTGCCGCGCGGCGAGAAGTCGCTGCCGCCTTTGGCTCCGCCCATGGGAAGCGTGGTCAAGGCGTTCTTGAAGGTCTGTTCGAAGCCGAGAAATTTGAGAATGGAAGGCGTGACGCTGGCATGGAAGCGCATGCCGCCCTTGTAGGGGCCGATAGCGTTGTTGAACTGCACGCGGTAGCCGAGGTTGACGTGCACTTTGCCGCTGTCGTCGGTCCACGGCACGCGGAACGCCAGCACCCGGTCGGGCTCGACGAGCCGTTCGATAAGGGCTGCTTTTTCGTATTCGGGATGTTCGTTGTAAACGTCCTCGATGGAGAGGAGCACTTCGCGCACGGCTTGCAAGTATTCCCGTTCGCCGGGATGGCGCATCTCGAGATTGCGCAGAATTTCTTCGGTTTTCATGGATTAAGAGAGGCTTTTGATAAGGTTAGTGAAGACAAAGGTAAACAACGGCAGTGTACTTGCAAACTTTTCAGGCCGGATTTTGTATTTTTGCGGCGTCCGGTATTTTGCCGGACGTAAACGAAAAATATGCATCAATGACACGACTGAGCGTAAACATCAACAAGATAGCCACGCTGCGCAATGCGCGCGGCGGAAACAATCCCGACGTGACGCAGGCCGCGCTCGATTGCGAACGATTCGGCGCAGAGGGCATCACGGTCCATCCGAGGCCCGACGAACGCCACATCAGGCGGGCCGATGTGCGCGAACTGCGGCCGCGGCTGCGCACGGAGTTCAACATAGAGGGTTATCCTTCGGACGATTTCCTCGATTTGGTGCTCGAAGTGCGTCCCGCGCAGGCCACACTCGTGCCTGACGCGCCGGAACAGCTGACTTCGAATGCCGGATGGGACTGCCGGCGGCACGGAGGCTTTCTTGCAGACGTCGTGGGCCGGCTCAGTGAGGCCGGTGTGCGTTCCAGCATCTTCATAGCAGCCGACCCGGAGATGGCGGCGGCCGCTGCGGCTACGGGAGCCGACCGTGTGGAGCTCTATACCGAACCTTATGCTGCGCAATACGCCGTCTGTCGCGAGGAAGCCGTACATCCTTTCGTCGAGACGGCCGTGGCTTGCCGCGAACTGGGGCTCGGGCTGAACGCCGGCCACGATTTGAGTCTGGAGAACCTGGCTTTTTTCAAAAAATCGGTGCCTTCGCTCGACGAAGTCTCTATCGGGCATGCCTTGATTTGCGATGCGCTTTACTTAGGGCTCGAAGAAACGATAAAGCGCTATCTGGCTTGCCTGCGCTGAGCCGCTGTTTACTCCATATTATATTATAGCGAAAAATTCGAACGTGTCTCCGCTCGAACAATCCGTGAAATTTCTGAAAGGCGTAGGGCCGCGGCGTGCTGCTGCGCTCGAAGCCGAGCTGGGTGTGCAGACTGTGGGCGATTTGCTCATGTGTCTGCCTTTTCGTTTTGTAGACCGGCGCCGTGTCCATAAGATATGCGAGTTGCAGGCCGACATGCCGTTCGTGCAACTCTGCGGCCGGCTCGTCGAAGTTTACACAGAGGGCGAGGGACGCAAACGAAGGCTGAAAGCCAACTTTACCGACGGTACGGGCTACCTCGAACTGGTCTGGTTTCACGGCATGGCGCATTTCGAAAAGACGCTTCGTGTGGACACGGACTACGTCGTGCTGGGCCGGCCGCAGGAATGGAACGGCCGTTTTTCGCTTGCGCATCCCGAAATGGAGGATGCGCTCTCCGCAGCCCGACGGCCGCGCACGTTGCAGCCTTTCTATCGCTCGACCGACAAGCTCGGGCGCGCCGGCATCACGAATCGCGTCTTCTCCTCGATGGTCGAGACGGCTTTGGCCCTCGCTGCCGGAAAAATGGAGGAGACGCTGCCGGTCTATATCCTGACGTGCGAAAAGTTGCTCCCGCTCGAGGAGGCGTTGCGCACGGCTCATTTCCCGCCGTCGGCCGAGGCGCTGCCCGAAGCCATGCGCCGCATCAAGTTCGAGGAACTTTTCTACCTGCAACTCGATATTTTGCGCTACGGACACCGGCGCAAACGGCAGACGGGCGGCTATCGTTTTGCCCGCGTGGGCGATTTTTTCAATTGTTTCTATCGCGAAAAGCTGCCGTTCAGCCTTACGGGCGCGCAGAAACGCGTGTTGCGCGAGATACGCGAAGACATGCGCCACGGACGCCAGATGAACCGTCTCGTGCAGGGCGATGTAGGCTCGGGCAAGACCATTGTGGCGCTCATGGCCTGCCTTTTGGCCGCCGACAACGGCTTTCAGGCCGCGCTCATGGCGCCTACCGAGATTCTGGCCGAGCAGCACTACGCCTCGCTCTGCGAAATGACGCGCGGACTGGGGCTGAACGTCGCCCTGCTCACGGGAAGCGTGAAGGGCAAGGCCCGTCGTGCCGTTTTGCAGGGCGCAGCCGACGGAAGCGTCCACCTTTTGGTCGGTACGCACGCGTTGGTCGAGCCGACGGTCTGCTTTCTGAACCTCGGACTGGCCGTTGTCGACGAGCAGCACCGTTTCGGCGTGCGCCAACGCGCGGCTTTGTGGGAAAAGAACGTGCTTCCGCCCCACGTTTTGGTCATGACGGCCACGCCCATACCGCGCACGCTGGCCATGACCGTATATGGCGACCTCGACGTGAGCGTCATCGACGAACTGCCGCCCGGCCGTAAGCCGATACGCACGCTTCATTATTCGAAACGCGACATGGCGCGCCTCTATGCCGGCATGCGGGCCGAGTTGGCCGCGGGAAGGCAGGCTTATGTCGTGTTTCCGCTCATCGAGGAGAGCGAAAAAATCGACTTGCGCAACCTCGAAGACGGCTATGCCGCGCTCTGCGACGTTTTTCCCGAGTTTCGCGTGGGCCGCGTGCACGGTCGCATGAAGCCGCAAGAGAAGGACGAGGCCATGCAGGCCTTCCTTTCGCGCGAAACGCAGATTCTCGTCTCGACCACCGTGATCGAAGTGGGCGTGAACGTGCCCAACGCCTCGGTCATGGTCGTCGAGGAGGCCGACCGCTTCGGCCTTTCGCAGCTGCATCAGCTGCGCGGCCGCGTAGGCCGTGGGGCCGACCAAAGTTACTGCCTGCTCGTGACGAAAGACGAGTTAGGCGAGACGGCGCGCCGGCGCATGGCCATCATGACCGAGACGAACGACGGCTTCGAGATTGCCGAAGAAGACATGCGCCTGCGCGGGCCGGGCGACATCGAGGGCACGCAGCAGAGCGGCCTGCCCTTCGCGCTGCGTGCGGCCGACTTGTTGCGCGACGGCGCGCTCATGCAGCAGGCACGTACGCTTGCCGCCGAAGTGCTCGAGGCCGACCCCGACGAGTCGTTGCCCGAAAATGCCGTGCTCTGGCGCACGCTCGGTCGCATGAAGCGGCAGACGAAGAATTTTTCGGCCATTTCCTGACGGCCGTGCGGTTGCGGCCGGCGTGTAAACGACGAAAAGTCAATCTGCAAGGCATGCGAAAAACTTAGTCTGAGTAAGTTTGAACTTACTCAGACTAAATTGAAACTATCTCAGACTAAGTTTTGCCTTTCCCGGCGTTTGTGTAAAAAAGGCTCCCGCTGCAAGCGTTTTTGCAGCGGGAGTTGCTGTGCAGCTGCGGCCTGCGGCCGCTTTGCCGGAAGATTCGGCCGCGCCGGCCGCAGGGCCGGACTCAGAGGGCCACGATGCGCTCGCCGAGGGCAGCGGCTTTTTCGGCGAACTCGGTGCGGAGCTTGCGGTAGAAGAGTTTTTCGCTGCCGCGCTCGGTGTGGCTGATGCGGGTGACGTATTCTGTGTTGAGTGCAAGGGTTTCGGCCATGAGTTGTTCCAGCGCGGGGCGGTCTGCGCCTTCGCACATGGATAGGACTACGCAGTCGGCGAAGAGTTCGCCTGTGATGTTCTTGATGTTCTTTTTGAGTGTTTTTCGACTTGCCATAATAGGGTGTGTTTGATGGTTTTCGGGGTTTTCGGGATGGCGTGCACGGGGGCGCAATGGCCGCGGGGTCAGACTTCGGCGACGACTTCCATGCCCTTGATGAGGGCTGCGCGGTTCATGTCGAGCAGGTGGTGGTAGCGCTCGGGCAGGCTTTTGGCCAAGGCTTGCATGACGCTTTCCAAGCGCACTATGGGGCAGACTTTCAGCAGGCCGCCGAGCACGAACATGTTGTAGCATTTCGTCATTTTCTCGCGGGCGGCCGTTTCCATGGCCGGCGTGCTGTAGGAACGCAGATCCGTGCGCAACGCATTGCCGTCGATGGAGAAACTGTCGTAGATAAAGGTGCCGCCGGGCTTTACTTTCGGCTCGAATTTCTCGAGCGAGGGCTGGTTGAGGACGACGGCCGTGTCGTAGCTCGAAAGTATGGGCGAGGAGATGGGCTCGTCGCTCACGATGACGGTCACGTTGGCCGTCCCGCCGCGCTGTTCGGGCCCGTAGGCGGGCATCCACGTCACCTCGCGCCCTTCCATCAGGGCGGCATAGGCCAGTATCTTTCCCATCGAGAGCACGCCCTGGCCGCCGAAGCCGGCAATTACGATTTCTTGTTTCATTGCGGGTTATCTGTCTTTGAGGTCGCCCGGCTTGTAGTAGGCCAGCATGTGTTCTTCCAGCCATTCGTTGGCCTTGATGGGCGAGAGTTTCCAGCCGCTCGGACAAGTGCTCACGATTTCCACGAGATTCGAGCCTTTTCCGGCCATCGAGTTCTCGAAAGCGTGGCGCAAGGCGCGCTTGGCGCGGCGTATGGCCGCCACGTTGTGGACGCTCTGCCGCGTGACGTAGGCCGTGCCTTCGAGTTTTGCGGCCAATTCCGTAATGTTGAGCGGCCAGCCGTGGATTTCGGGGTCGCGGCCGTAAGGACATGTGGCCGTTTTCTGCCCGACGAGGGTGGTGGGGGCCATTTGTCCGCCCGTCATGCCGTAAATGGCGTTGTTGATGAAAATAAGCGTGATGTTCTCGCCGCGGTTGAGGGCATGGAGCGTCTCGGCCGTGCCTATGCAGGCCATATCACCGTCGCCCTGGTAAGTGAACACGAGCCGGTCGGGCCAAAGGCGTTTGCAGGCCGTGGCTACGGCCGGTGCCCGTCCGTGGGCGGCCTCCTGCCAGTCGATATCTATGTAGCGGTAGGCGAAAACGGCGCAGCCTACGGGACTGACGCCGATGCAGCGGCCGGCGAGCCCCATTTCGCCGATGATTTCTGCGACGAGTTTGTGCACCACGCCGTGCGAGCAGCCCGGACAATAGTGCATCTGCGTGCCGTTCAGCAGTTCGGGCCGCGTGCAGACCAGATTTTCGGGCTTTATGATGTCTTCGCGTGTCATTTCTCTATATTACTTTCTGAATCCCGGCATGCGCAGCATGACTTCGACCATTTTTACGGCCACTGCTGCGAGTCCCGTAAGATAAAAGGCCGTGCGCATGCGGCTGTCGGCCGCCGTGGCCACGATTCCCGCCATGGAGGCGAGCGCGAGCAGCATGAAAACGGCGTTAAGTATGTTGCGCACGAAGAGGTTGCGCGTCATTTTTCTCCTTTCGGCTTCGCGTTCGGGATTTTTGAGCCGTTCGATGATGTGGCTTTCGTGTCGGTTGAGCATAGCGGCTGTGTTTTCAGAATTGCAGCTGACGGAGTGCGTCGAGTATCTCGTCGGGCGAGGGCACTATGCCGCCTTGTCGGCCGAAGTGGGTCACGGGCACGCGATTTTCGGCGGCTAAGCGCACGTCGAGCACCATTTGCCCGGCGTTCATCTCGACAACAAGCATGCCTTTCGCGCTTTCGGCGAGCCGGCGTATCTCTTTTTCAGGAAAAGGCCAGAGCGTGACTGGCCGGAACAGGCCGGCGCGGATGCCTTTGCGGCGTGCTTCTTCGACGGCTTTGTGCGAGATGCGCGCTGCTGAGCCGAAGGCTACGATAATATAGTCGGCGTCGGCGCAGAGCACTTCTTCGCAGCGCACTTCGTTCGTGGAGATTTCGGCATATTTGCGTTGCAGGTGCAGATTGCGCTGTTCCATGACGACGGGGTCGAGTTCCACGCTTGTCAGCACGTTGCACGGGCGTTTTCCGTGGCCCAGGCCGTTGGCGGCCCAGGGACATTCGCGGGCTATCTGTTCATCTGTGCGCCGGGGCTTTTGCGGCGGGAGCACGACTTTTTCCATCATTTGCCCGATGACGCCATCCGAGAGTATCATGACGGGATTGCGGTAGCGGAAGGCTAGTTCGAAGCCCAAATCCACGAAGTCGGCCATTTCCTGAACCGATGCCGGGGCAAGTACGGGGACGCAGTAGTCGCCGTTGCCGCCTCCGCGGGTGGCTTGAAAGTAATCGGCCTGCGAGGGCTGGATGGTGCCCAGTCCGGGCCCGCCGCGCTGCACGTTGACGATGAGTCCCGGGATTTCGGCGCCGGCCATGTAGCTGATTGTCTCCTGCATCAGGGCAATGCCGATGCTCGACGACGAGGTCATGACGCGTTTGCCCGTGCCGCCGCCGCCGTAAATCATGTTGATGGCCGCCACTTCGCTCTCGGCCTGCACCACGACCATGCCGGTGGTCTCCCACGGGCGCAGTTCGGCCAGCGTTTCGAGCACTTCGCTCTGCGGCGTGATGGGGTAGCCGAAATAGCCGTCGCAGCCGCAGCGTATGGCGGCGCGGGCTATGGCTTCGTTGCCTTTCAGCAGGAGAGATTCGTCATTCATGGCTTGTCGGGTTTGAGCCGGCGCGCGTTGCGCGGTAGACGGCGAGGCATGCGTCCGGACAGACAATGGCGCAGGCAGCGCAGCCCGTGCAGCTGTCGCCCGTCTGCTGGCAATAGGTGTAACCTTTGTGGTTGACCGCCCGCGAAGTGAGCGCTAGGCTTCCCGTTGGGCAGGCTTCCACGCACAGGCCGCAGCCTTTGCAGCGCTCTGTGTCAACCTTGACAGCTCCAATCGTCTTTCCCATAGTATTCGGTAGCTCCTTAGTTAAGGATTGTAAAGGTCGCTGTGTCGGAAGGAGAGCACCTCTTCGACCAGCGCGAGCGCTTCGGCAGCCGCTGTGCCGGATTCGCTCCCGGCAGCCTCGGCCAGCAGCGTTTTGGCTTCGGCCAGTTGGCCGCCGGCCAGTTTGCGGAGCCCGAGGCGCAGGCTGTCTTCGTTCTTCTTCATTACTGCAAAGGTAAGGGCTTTCTCTTGTCCGGCCAAACGCTGCGGCGGAATTTCCGGTCCTTCCGCTGCCTCGGGCGGTCGGCGGGTCGTGCGGCACCGGCGCGGCGCCGGCCGGGAAAGAGGGCCGGACAGGCCGGCTACGGTCCGTGTGGGTTCGGGCTAAGTCTGCGATAGTTTGAACTTAGTCTGAGTAAGTTGAAACTTAGTCTGAGATAGTTCGAACTTAGTCTGAG
>JAFLUW010000064.1 GCA_022508615.1 Prevotellaceae bacterium
CTGCGGCTACAGCACGGTCGATAATCGCTTCACGCGTAGAGTTGAACTTGTATTTGATATGACTGTCGCTTGTCCCGATACCGGTATGTATGCGTTTGCGTTTAGCGAACTGTAAAGCCTCGGCTGCGCAGTCTATGTCTTTGTCAACAGCTCTTGTAAGTGCGCAAATGGTGGGCCAGGTGACAGCTTTTGAGATTTCTATCACACTGTTGAAATCGCCGGGGCTCGAAATGGGGAAGCCTGCTTCGATAATGTCCACGCCGAGTGCTTCGAGTTGCTTGGCCACTTGGATTTTCTCGACCGTGTTGAGCTGGCAGCCGGGCACTTGTTCGCCGTCGCGCAGCGTGGTGTCGAATATGTACAATCTGTCGCTCATGTCGTTTTGTTCTTTTGAAGATTTATGTTGTGTGCATTTCTGTCTTTGGGGCATTTGCGAGGGATGCCCGGAGTAAAATGCGTGTAATTGGGACAAATTTACACAAATGTTTGTTTTCGCTCAAATTTTGCCGTTTTTTTGTCTCGTTTTTCCTCGGACAAGCGTAACGAATGTCCCTCCGAAACGGTTTTCGTTTCAGAAGGACAACTTTATTTATCGAGTTGGCGATATTTTGTCGAAATAATCGGAAACTGATTGTTTCAGGCAACTGCCTTCCGTGTTTGTGAAATCTTTATTTATTCGGCCGGCATAAGGTAGCGGTCTTGGGTTTCCCGTACGATAGTCGCCTTGAAGTTCTCGGGAAAGCCCGGTCGTTGCGGCGGGACGGCTATTCCGTCGGGCGTAAGCTTGTAGTTTCCGTCGGGATTTTCGACTTTTACCGCCTGGTCATTGAATTTTACGATGAGATATTCGCCCAGTTTTTTCCATCGTCGCATCATGTTTTCGGCATAAAGGCTTGTCCGTTCTTCGAGCAAGGCCTCTGCTTTTTCCGTGTCGCGTTCGTTTTCGATGATTGTCAGCACTTTGGCTTCGAAAGCCGGTAATTCTTCGTCTTGCTGTTGTTCAATTTCGGAACGCGCAGCCTCCAGCGCCGGAAACAGCATGGAATAGCGCGGATAGACCATATTAGCCACCCAATTGCATATCCAAAATGCTGAATCCCACGAGAAAGATACGTCGCTGGCTTCGGGCGTGTCGTAGCATACGGGAACCTTGCGCGTATGACAGTAAACGGGAGTGTATGCCACCATGTTCGGGTCGTCGTTGCCCCACCAAAGGATTCCACCCAACGCGTCGGGCAGCCATGAACGCAGTTGTGCGACAACGGTGTAGGCCGCTTGTTGCGTAGAAATGGGACGTTCGTTGAAATATTGCCGACCTTCATACTCCCAACTCAGAGGAGTGGGGCGGTAGGGTGCGCCGTAAACGCCGCTTCCCGCGTCTTTCGTGATGTCGAAAGGTGTTCCTTCGTAGTGGTCGCGCATGGCGGCAAACACGTCTTGACGGCTGAGTTCCCGTTTGGGCTTGAAGTAGAGCGGCATCACCTCCGACGTGCCGATATGCTTGCCGTCGACGAAATCGAGATAGCGTTCCATGCCGTCGACAAAGCGATTGAAGAAACTCCAAGCACGAGCGTCGCAATAGCGCTGCGAGCTGAAGTCGGCAGGTGCGTAAGCCGCAGAAAAACTGAACTCTTCGTCGCTTCCGTTGAAGTATCCCTTTTCGCGGGCAAAGGATATGACGTCCTTTGAAAAGAGTACGTTTTTTTTGTCCTTGCGGTCGAAGCGGTGAATGCGGCTTTGGTTGGCATGTGCCGCGATGCAGTCGTCGGGAATGCGCACCGCCACCCACACGGTGCCCTTACGGTCGGGCCCTTTGCCTATCATTTCCATAATCCATACCTCGTTTTTGTCGGCAATCGAGAAACTTTCGCCTTCCGAGGCGTATCCGTGTTCGGCCACCAGCGCGGTCATCACCTCGATGGCCTCGCGCGCCGTCCGGGCACGCTGCAAGCCGAGACGCATCAACGACACGTAGTCGATGCCGCCTTTCGGGTCTTCCAGTTCGGGCCGTCCGCCGAAAGTTGTCTCCGTAATGGCTACCTGATGTTCGTTAATCTGTCCCACAACGCTGTATGTTTCAGCAGCCTGCGGGATATGACTCAAGTATTTGTTCGTGTCGCCATCGCGTATTTCAATCATTTCGCCGGCTGCATGGCGTCCGGCGGGCCAGTGCCTGAGCCTGCCGTACATTCCGTAGGAGTCGGCGCTGTAAGAGATGAATACAGATCCGTCGGCCGAGGCTTTACGGCCTACGAGGAAGTTGGTGCAGGCGAATGCCGGCCACGCCAGCAGGAAAGCCAAGAGGAAAAAAGTTTTTCTCATATGGGTAAATGGGGTTTTGCAAGCCGGTCAGACGGCTTTGAACGACATATCGAGGCCCTTGACGCTGTGCGTGAGCGCGCCGACCGAAACAAAATCCACGCCGCACTCGGCATAATCGCGAATGGTTTCGAGTGTGATGCCGCCGGAACTTTCGATTTCGAAGCGACCGTCTATCATGTCGACAGCCTTGCGCGTATCGGCCACGTTGAAGTTGTCGAGCATGATGCGATCGGCTCCTCCGTGAGCCAATACTTGCTTGATTTCTTCGAAGTTGCGTACTTCTATCTCGACTTTCAGTTGAAGTCCTTTTTCTTTCTGGTATGCGGCGCAGCGATCGAGCGCTTGGGCGATGCCGCCGCAGAAATCGACATGATTGTCTTTGAGCAGAATCATGTCGAAGAGCCCGATGCGGTGGTTGACGCCGCCGCCGATTTTCACGGCCTCCTTTTCGAGCATGCGCATGCCGGGCGTAGTTTTGCGCGTGTCGAGTACGCGGGTCTTCGTGCCTTTCAGCCGGTCGGCATAGACGGCGGTCATCGTGGCGATGCCGCTCATGCGCTGCATGACGTTGAGCATGAGGCGCTCGGTTTGCAGCAAAGAGCGGATTTTTCCGCTGACGACCATGGCCACGTCGCCGGGACGGACGCGGGCCCCGTCGTCGAGCAGCGTTTCGACCTGCATCGTGGGGTCGAAGCGGCGGAATATCTCTTTGGCCACGCGGACGCCGGCCAGAATACCGGTCTCTTTGATGAGCAGCCGGGACTGTCCCGTGGCGTCTTCGGGGATGCAGCAAAGTGTAGTGTGGTCGCCGTCACCTATGTCTTCGCTGAACGCGAGATCGATGAGCTGATCGTTGAGTTGGTCGGGTGTATACATGTTTTGCGGTGTTTTGCGCTGATGCGCGGTTGCGGTTGTCGGGACAAAGTTAAGGATTTCCGGCCGTTTCCGGGCTTTGGGGAGGGGTTATACTTTATCCAAAGTAAATTACTCGGCGTAAGTTCGAACTATCTCAGACTAAGTTCAAACTAACAGGGCGTAAGTTTTTACTATCGGCCCGTTAAACGAAAAGCCGGTCGTACATAGGCCGGGGAGACGGGACGAACGGCGCGGCAAACCGGCCGGTTCCGTCCCGCCCGCTGCGGTTAGATGCGGTTGGTGCCGCTTTCGGGAAAAATGACTTGCGGACGGAACGCACAAGCCTCCTCGGGTGTCATCTGGGCGTAGGCCATGATGATGACTTCGTCGCCCACCTGAAAACAACGGGCGGCTGCGCCGTTCAGGCAGATGCATCCCGACCCTTTCGGCCCCTTGATGACGTAAGTGACGATACGTTCGCCGTTCATGTTGTTGACTACGTGGACCTGTTCGCCGGGAAGTAATCCGGCAGCCTGCATCAGCGCTTCGTCGATGGTGATGCTGCCCATGTAGTGCAGGTTGGCTTCGGTCACGCGGGCGCAGTGGATTTTGGATTTCAGTAAAGTCAGGGTCATGGTTTGGGCTATTTGTAACGGATGTTGTCGATGAGCCGCACAGGTCGTGCACCGCAATAAACGGTGATGCATCCGACGACGGAATCGGACTGACTCCAGGCGGAAACCGGCTCGAGCGTGCGTCCGTCGGCTATTTGGAAATATTCTACCTCGAGGCCGTCGACGGCGTTCAGCGTGTCGATGACTTTGCGTGCGGTTTCGGTCACACTGAGCGCCGCGCTCCAGGCAAGACTCTCTTTGAGTGTCCTATATATATAGGAGGCGGTTTCTTTTTCTGTTTCGGAAAGCAACGCGTTGCGGCTCGAAAGCGCCAGTCCGCTGGCAGCGCGTACGATGGGGCAGGGGCGAATGTCGATGTCGAAGCCCAAATCGGTCGTCATGCGGCTGACGACGGCTATTTGCTGGTAGTCTTTCTCGCCGAAATAAGCCCGGTCGGGCCGGACGAGGCCGAAGAGTTTCGAGACAATCTGGCATACGCCGTTGAAATGTCCGGGGCGCAGCGCGCCTTCCATGACGCTGTCGGTCGGCGGATAGGAGAAAGTGCGCGTGTCGGGCTCAGGATACATTTCTTCGACGGTAGGAGCAAAGACGAGCGCGGCGCCGATGCGTTCGAGCAGGGCGAAATCGGCTTCGGGTGTGCGGGGATAACACGCCAGGTCTTTCGGATCGTTGAATTGTGTGGGGTTGACAAAAACGGACACCACCGTCGCGCCGTTTTCGCAGACGCTGCGCTCGACAAGCGAGGCGTGGCCGGCATGGAGCGCGCCCATGGTCGGAACCAGGCCTATCGTGCAACCTTCGTTCCTGAGCGCGGAGAGCTGCTTGCGGAGCTCGTCTGCCGTGAAAACAATTTGCATTTTCTGGTATTTTTGGAAAATCGTTGCAAAATAACACAAAAACAATCAAACAGACCCGCATTCCGGGCCGGAAAAGACCGGGAAACACGTCTTCGGCTGCTTTTTTCGGAGCAAAAAACCTCAGAATCGCGGGTTTTTACTAATTTTGTGGGCGAAAAACAAACAATCCCTTAATGGAATCGAAGAAAATACTCCTTATCGCTCAGGAAATGACTCCTTACACGGCGGAATGCGCCATGTCGCAAATAGGACACAAACTTCCCGTGGCCATATCGGAACTCGGCTACGACGTCCGCCCGTTCATGCCGCGCTGGGGCTCCATCAATGAGCGTCGCAACCAGCTTCACGAGGTAATTCGCTTGTCGGGCATGAATATCGTCATCGACGACACGGATCATCCGCTCATCATCAAGGTGGCCTCGTTGCAAGGTACGCGCATGCAGGTGTATTTCATCGACAGCGACGACTATTTTAACAAACGGCTGATGACGCTCGATGCCAATGGCGAAGAATATGCCGACAACATGGAGCGCGCCGTCTTTTATGCGCGCGGCGTACTCGAAACGGTAAAGAAACTTCGCTGGGTTCCCGACGTTATACATTGTATCGGGTGGATGTCGGCAGTTGTTCCGCTCTATGTGAAAACGGCTTACAGCGACGAACCCACTTGCCATGACACGAAAGTCGTGTTCACGCCTTACGGAAAAATGCCGTATAGCAAACCGGCCGAGAATTTTATGGCGAGCGTGGCTTTTCGTTCGGCGGACAGAGCCTTGCTCGAGTCGACGGGAATCGACTTTTCGCAGCCGGAAGCGCTTCGCCAACTGGCAGCGCTGTATTGCGACGGATATGTTAAGAGTTTCAAGGCAGACAATCCCGAACTTTTCGAATTTGCCAAGACGCACGGAAAAGCCGTGCTCGAACTAGCGCCCGATGCGAAGATCGGAGAGGCCTATTCAGATTTCTACCAGCAACTCTGCGCAGGCAAATGAGCGGGATGCGGTCTGCGGGTCTTTCCCGATGAGAGTGTCCGCAAACCATCCCTTATCCACCCCACACAAGCACAAACTACTGAACATGACTTCCCATTTCAATAAACAATTGCCGGCGTGCGGAGGACGTACATTTCCCGCGGTCGTTTTTTTCGTTGCGGCATTTTTGTTTTCATGCAGCGATGACTCCGGTCTTGTCGGCACCGATATAATGCCCGGACAAGACATCGTCTCGACTTCGCAGGCGACATATAAAATCGTGTCGCGTTCTCTTAAGGTCGACTCCGTTTTAGCCAATACAGGCGCTTGCTATCTGGGACGAGTCGTAGATCCCGAAACGCGTGCCGTGACGATTTGTAATTTTCTGGCTCAGTTTCACGTCATGGAAAACTATTCTTTTCCTGCAAAAGAGCGCATGATGCTTGATGGTGATGGGCATGTTTTGGCCGACTCATGCGATATCCGCTTGTATTTCGATGAGTACTACGGCGATTCGCTGGCTACGATGAAACTGCATGTACAGGAACTCGATACAGCGAACGTCCTGCCCGAGAATATCAACTATTATTCTACTTTAGATCCGGAAGAGTATGTCTGTACGACTTCTTCCTATCGAAAAACGCTGACGTATGCCGTAAAAGATCTTACGCGTCCTGCTTCGGAAACGAGCGGAACGACGTATTATCGAAGTGTCGTGGTCAAATTGCCCGTAGAATACGGTAATTTCCTGCTGCAGAAATATTATGAAAACAGCCGTTTTTACGCTAATTCCTATGAATTTATCCGCCATGTTTGTCCAGGCTTCTACTTCAAGACGGTCGGTGGCCTCGGTGCCATGATAAACAGCAACATGGCAAATCTGAATGTCTATTTCAGCTACAAAGGACAGACGAAAGAGGGCAATGACACCATCATGAACGGTATGCAACGGCTCGGAGCTACAAAAGAAGTCATCCAAAACACGGTTGTTGACAACGAATTGCCCGACTATATGCTGGCAGAAGCGAATGATTACAGTTATGTCAAAAGCCCCGTCGGTGTGTTCACGGAAATGACTCTGCCGATAGGCGAAATCGTTTCCGGCGAGCACTATAACGACACGATTAATTCTGCAGCCGTGTTTATAAACTGTTATAATAATGCGAATAACGGAGCCGTTAATCTGCCTCGCCCGAATGCGTTGCTCATGTTGCGCAAAAAAGATTTGTATACTTTTTTCGAGCAGCACAAACTCAGCGACAACATTACCTCCTACCTTGCCTATTATTCCTCCGGAACCAATACTTATGATTTCACCAACATCGGCCGATTGGTAACCGTAATGAAAAATGACCGGGACAGCCAAGCCGGAGTTTTGCCTGGCGATACTCCTGCGGTGCGTGAAGCCAAATATGCAGCGTGGGAGGCTGGTGAGCATGATGCAGACTGGGATAAGGTCATGCTCGTTCCGGTGAAGACGGAAGTCAGTACGACTGCTGTAACATCGAGCCTTTTGAGTATCCGGCATGACTATGGACTCTCGAGTGTCAAACTTGCCGGAGGAACAGGTGGGAACATAGAAATGCATGTCGTATATAGCAGATTCGACTGAATAGATTCCTGCAAAAAAGATGAACGCACTGATTCTTGCCGCCGGACTCGGGACGCGTCTGCGTCCGCTGACAGACAGTATCCCCAAGGCATTGGTAAAAGTCGCCAACCAAACGTTGCTCGAGATACAACTTCGAAAACTTAAGGCCGCGGGGGCAAAAGAAATCATAGTGAATGTGCATCATTTGGGTGGGCAAATTATTGATTACATCGCATCACACGATTGGGGAATACCGGTCGGCATCAGCGATGAACGTAATAGTCTGCTCGATACGGGCGGCGGTTTGCGCAAAGCTTGGCCTTTGTTTCGCCAGCCGGAGTTTCCCGTGTTAGTACACAATGTCGACATACTCGGCAACGCAGACATTGCCGCACTTTATGCCGGGATGGAAGAGAAAAGTTTGTGTGCAGCGTATTTGTTGGTCAGCCAGCGAAAAACTACGCGCTATCTTTTGTTCGATGACGCCATGCGGCTTGTCGGATGGATGAACGAACAGACCGGTGAAGTGCGCTTGCCGTATAAAGAATTGAATCCCGCAGCCTGCCAGCGCTATGCTTTCTCCGGAATACATGTTGTCTCCCCTTTACTCCGGCCTATTTTACAGGCCGGTCCTGAAAATTTTTCCATCATCGATTTTTATTTGTCCGTATGTCAGGACTATTGTATTTCCGGCTTTGTTCAACAGGATTTAAGTCTGCTCGACGTCGGAAAAACAGCTGCCTTGTCCGAGGCGGAACAGTTTCTTTGCGATGCAAAAGAGCATCCGTGATAACCGGCAAGACGCTTCTCCCGATTTTCTCAGAGCAACCGTTGCGGACGCCTCTTTAAGTCCGAAACTATCAATAACCGACGCGAAATAATCCCACAATTATGGCACAAGAAGATGTTTTTAAGAAAATCGTTTCCCATTGCAAGGAATACGGTTTCGTTTTTCCCTCCAGCGATATCTACGACGGTCTCGGTGCTGTCTATGACTATGGCCAGAACGGAGTGGAACTCAAGAACAACATAAAGCAATATTGGTGGCAGTCTATGGTGCTGTTGCACGAAAACATCGTGGGCATCGACTCTGCCGTCTTTATGCATCCTACGATATGGAAAGCCTCGGGCCATGTAGACGCTTTTAACGATCCTCTCATTGACAACCGCGACTCGAAAAAGCGCTATCGTGCCGATGTGCTCATCGAGGATCAGATAGCCCGCTACGAGGAGAAAATAGAAAAGGAAATCGCCAAGGCTCGTAAGCGTTTCAAGGAAAATTTCGACGAATCGCAGTACCGCGCCACCTCTCCGCGTGTGCTCGACCTCGTGCAAAAACGCGATGCGCTTCATAATCGCTACAGCGAGGCAATGAACGCGATGAACCTCGAGGAGCTCAAACAAATCATCCTCGACGAAGAAATCGTATGTCCTATTTCCGGCACGCGCAACTGGACCGACGTGCGCCAGTTCAACCTAATGTTCAAAACTGAAGTCGGTTCGACGGCCGATGGCGCCTCTACCATCTATTTGCGTCCCGAAACAGCGCAGGGCATTTTCGTCAACTATCTCAACGTGCAGAAAACCGGCCGCATGAAAATCCCCTTCGGTATTGCACAGATAGGCAAAGCCTTCCGCAATGAAATCGTAGCGCGCCAGTTCATTTTCCGAATGCGTGAGTTCGAGCAGATGGAAATGCAATTCTTCGTCAAGCCCGGCACTGAACTGCAATGGTTCGAGCAATGGAAACAAATCCGCATGGCTTGGCATCAGGCTCTCGGCTTCGGCGCAGAGAATTATCGTTTCCACGACCACGAGAAGCTGGCCCACTATGCCAATGCAGCCAGCGACGTAGAGTTCCGCATGCCTTTCGGCTTCAAAGAAGTCGAAGGCATCCACTCGCGCACCGATTTCGACCTTTCGCAGCACGCCAAATACTCCGGCCGTAAAATCGAATACTTCGATCCCGAAAGTAATGAGAGCTATACGCCCTATGTCATCGAGACATCAATCGGTGTAGACCGCATGTTCCTCTCCATCATGTGCCACAGTTACTGCGAAGAGACGCTCGAAGGCGGTGAAAGCCGCGTCGTGCTGCGTCTGCCCGCGGCACTTGCGCCGACCAAGCTGGCTGTCATGCCCCTTGTCCGGAAAGACGGCCTGCCCGAAAAGGCTCGCGAAATCATGGACGAGCTGAAATTCCATTTCAACTGCAAATACGACGAAAAAGACTCCATCGGCAAACGCTATCGCCGTCAGGACGCCGTCGGCACCCCTTATTGTATCACGATCGACCACGATACGCTCAGCGACAACTGTGTCACGCTCCGCGACCGCGACACGATGCAGCAGCAACGCGTCGCGATTGCCGACCTGCGCTCGCTCATCGAAAACAAAGTAAGCCTTACCTCTCTTTTGAAAAAACTGAAATGAAAAAAAGCCTGACCTTTTTTCTTCTTCTGCTGGCCATCGCGCCGTTTTGGGTAGCTTGTTCAGAGAGCGAGTCCGAAGATCCCGAATATGCCGACTGGAAAAACCGCAATGCGGCTTATTTCCTCGAACAAATGTCGTCGGCACGGGCTGCCATCGCCTCGGCGAAAGCCGCTTACGGCGACGATTGGGAGGTTCACTGCCCGTGGCGCATGTTCCGCAGCTACATGTTGCCCGACGATGCTCCGGCCACGACGATCGACAGCATTGCCGTGCGCATCATCGAGCGCGGAGAGGGCAGCGGAAGCCCGATCTACACCGACAGCGTTCACGTCAACTACATCGGCAGCCTAATGCCCAGCAATAGCTACCCCGAAGGAAAAGTTTTCGACCACAGCGGGCGCACCAACCGCCCGGAAGAAGTCTTTTCGCCCGACTTTTCGCGCCCCGTGAGCCTTTATGCAGGCAAAACGGTCGAGGGATTTTGCACGGCCGTCATGCACATGCGCATCGGCGACCGCTGGCAAGTGTTCATTCCTCAGGAAATGGGCTACGGAACCTCCGAATTGTCGGCCATTCCCGGCGGAAGCACGCTCGTTTTCGACATACAGTTGAAAAGTTATACCCACGCCGGGGCCAGCGGTTTGCGTCCATAGAAACGATCAGTGGCCGCCACGCTGCCCTCCCGGGATAACGCGGCGCCTGTGCCAGCATGCCGGCGGATATGTCCGCCGGCATGCTGGTTCTCGTTTGCCGGGACGGACACAGCTTTGATGCCGGCCGGTGCACAACCAAAATGTGCTGTTTCTGGCAACAAAAAGGCTGAAAGAAGGCTGAGAGGGCTCGCTGCACGTCCGTTCGGATGGCGAAAAGAAAGGCTGCTTCGGAACCGCCGGCTGTCACTCCTTTCGCCTTATTCAGAGAAAAGAAAAACTTACAGGGCGTTAGTTCAAACTTACTCAGACTAAGTTTCAACTAACGCCCTGTAAGTTTTCGTTTCGTCTGCGCTCAATGCATTTTTTTCTCAATTCTGTCGCTTTGCACGTTAAAACGATCGAAAACTCGACCCAAAAAACTT
>JAFLUW010000065.1 GCA_022508615.1 Prevotellaceae bacterium
AGTTGGATTAGAGCAACGCCCTTCTAAGGCGTGGGTCTTGGGTTCGAACCCCAACGGAATCACTTTTATGGCGCGCTCGGCGCGAGGGAGACTTCTTTTTGAAGTCTCTTTTTTTGTACCTGAAAATCATCCAGCAAGGCTGCCGAAAACTTACTCAGACTAAGTTTGAACTATCTCTGAGTAAGTTCAAACTTAGTCTGAGTAAGTTTTCGCCATTTCAGCGTTGGCGAAAAAACGAAGCGGAAGAGCTGTGAATGCGGGCCGGTTTCCGACCGCCGGGCGCGACAAAAAGAAAAGTCTGCCGCCACATGGCGACAGACTTGGGGGATGCGGGTTCAGTCTAACTTCAACACGGCGAGGAAAGCCTTTTGCGGCACCTGCACGTTGCCTATCTCTTTCATGCGTTTCTTGCCTCGCTTCTGTTTTTCGAGCAATTTGCGCTTGCGGCTGATGTCTCCGCCGTAGCATTTGGCCGTCACGTCCTTGCGCACCTGCTTCACGGTTTCGCGGGCGATGATTTTGGCGCCGATGGCGGCTTGTATGGCGATGTCGAACTGCTGGCGGGGAAGGAGTTCTTTGAGTTTTTCGCACATGCGGCGGCCAAAGTAAACGGAGTTGTCGACATGTGTCAGCGTGGAGAGCGCATCGACCGGCTCTCCGTTGAGAAGGATGTCGAGTTTCACGAGTCGCGACGGGCGAAACGCTATCGGGTGATAGTCGAACGAAGCGTAGCCCTTCGAAATGCTTTTCAGCTTGTCGTAGAAGTCGATGACGATTTCGGAGAGCGGCATGTCGTAGTAGAGTTCCACGCGGTCGCCCGAAATATACTCTTGTTTGACCAGCTCGCCGCGTTTGCCGAGACAGAGGGTCATGATGCCGCCGATGTAGTCGGCCCGCGTGATGATGGAGGCCCGTATGTAGGGCTCCTCGATGTGGTCGATTTCCGTCTGTTCGGGCATGCCGGCCGGGTTGTGCACGTCGAGCATCTTGCCGTGCTTGTCGAAGATGTGGTAGGAAACGTTGGGCACAGTCGTAATCACGTTCATGCCGAACTCGCGGTCCAGGCGTTCCTGAATAATCTCCATGTGCAGCAAGCCGAGGAAGCCGCAGCGAAAGCCGAAGCCCAATGCGACGCTGCTTTCGGGTTGAAAGGTGAGCGAGGCGTCGTTGAGTTGCAACTTTTCGAGCGATGCGCGCAACTGTTCGAAGTCTTCAGTCTCGACAGGGTACACTCCGGCGAAGACCATAGGCTTGACTTCCTCGAAGCCGGCGATGGCCGACGCGCAAGGGGCGGCGAGCGCAGTAATCGTATCGCCCACTTTTACTTCGGTGGCCGTCTTGATGCCCGAAACGATATAACCGACGTCGCCGCATTGCAGTGTGTCGCGCGGAGAGAGGCTCATTTTCAACACGCCGATTTCATCGGCCTTGTATTGCTTTTTCGTATTGACGAAGAGCACTTCTTCGCCGCTTTTGATGCTGCCGTTGACAATTTTGAAGTAGGCAATGATGCCGCGGAAGGGATTGAAAACGCTGTCGAAGATGAGTGCTTGCAGCGGAGCCTCAGGGTCGCCCTTCGGAGCGGGAATGCGCTCGACCACGGCGTGCAGAATTTCGTCGACACCCTGACCCGTGCGACCCGAAGCGCGGATAATTTCTTCGCGCTTGCAGCCGATAAGTTCGATAATCTCGTCTTCCACCTCCTCGGGCATGGAATTGGCCATGTCGCACTTGTTCAGCACGGGGATAATCTCGAGATCGTGTTCGATGGCCATATATAAATTGGAGATGGTCTGTGCCTGTACGCCCTGTGTCGAGTCGACGACGAGCAGACAGCCTTCGCAGGCGGCGATAGAGCGGCTCACTTCGTAGGAAAAGTCGACATGTCCCGGCGTGTCGATGAGATTGAGCGTGTAGATCTCGCCGTTTTCCCTATAAGTCATTTGTATGGCATGACTTTTGATGGTAATGCCGCGCTCTTTCTCGAGATCCATGTCGTCGAGCATTTGTCCTTCAGTGACTTTGATGGTCTCGGTGCGTTCGAGCAGGCGGTCGGCCAGCGTGGACTTGCCGTGATCGATATGGGCGATGATGCAGAAATTGCGTATGGGCTTCATGTCTGTTTGCAGGCTGAGTCAGTTGTGTCTGATGTCGGGATTTTTCGGAAAAAGGCTCAAAAAGTTTCCGCTTGGCCAAAGGAAACGGCGTGGCGCAGGTCTTTTTCCGAAAGAATAGGGTTGTCTACGGGCCAGCAGATGCCGAGAGCAGGGTCGTCGTAGGCGATGGAACATTCGCTCTCGGGCGCATAGCGGTTATCTACCTTGTAAGTAAAGACTGCTTCGTCGGAAATGACCTGAAAGCCGTGGGCAAAGCCGCGGGGAATGAAGAGTTGCCGGCCGTTGGTCTCGGAAAGTTCCACCATAACGTGTTTTCCGAAAGTGGAACTCCCTTTGCGCAGGTCGACAGCCACATCGACAACGGCTCCGCTCAGCACACGCACCAACTTGGCCTGCGAATCGGTCCCTTTCTGGTAATGTAGTCCGCGGAGCACGCCTTTGCAACTCTTCGACTGGTTGTCTTGTATAAAATCGACATCATATCCGATATGCTTGTCGAAGTCTTCTTTCCTGTATGTCTCCATGAAGTAGCCGCGGGCGTCTTCAAAAATTCGGGGCTCCAGAATCCATACGTCGGGTATCTCGGTCGGAATATATTGCATGAGCGTTTCGGTTATTTGAGTTCGATTTGCAGGTGGGTGTCGCGGCATCCGATTTCGATGACAGCCGCTGTTTCGCGATTTTCGAGCAACTGTTCGCAAACAGCGTCCTCTATGTGTGTCTGTATGGCCCGTTTCAGCGAGCGTGCGCCGTATTGCCGGTCGAAACCTTTGGCTACAATCCAGTTTACGGCTTCGTCAGACACGTGCAGACGCACGCCGTTGGCTTCTAACCGGCCGGCAAGTGCTCCGATCTCGAGCGAAGCGATTTTTTTTGCAGCCTCTTCGTTCAGCGGGCTGAACATGATGATGTCGTCGAGACGATTGAGGAATTCCGGGGCGAATTGTTTGGAAAGTGCTTTCCGCACAATGCCTTCGGCCTGGGCCGGTGTGCTTCCGGATGTTGCGCCGAAGCCGATTCCGGTGCCGAATTCTTTGAGCTGACGGCTTCCGCTGTTGGACGTCATGATGATAATCGTGTTGCGGAAGTCTACTGTCGTGCCGTTGCCGTCGGTCATGCGCCCTTCGTCCATCACTTGCAGGAGCATGTTGAAGACATCGGGGTGAGCTTTCTCGATTTCGTCGAGCAGAACAACGGAGTAGGGGTGCCGACGCACTTTTTCGGTGAGTTGTCCGCCCTCGTCGTAGCCCACATAGCCCGGAGGAGCGCCCACAAGTCGGCTTGTCGAGTATTTTTCGCCGTATTCGCTCATGTCGATGCGTATCAAGGCGTCTTTGCGTCCGAACATTTCTTCGGCGAGACATTTGACGAGATGCGTTTTTCCCACGCCTGTCGGGCCGACGAACATGAAAGTGCCGACAGGCCGGTCGTTGCCTTTCAGTCCGAGGCGGTTGCGCTGAATGGCACGCACCAGTTTGCGTATGGACTCCTCCTGAGCAATGACGCGGGCGCCAAGTTTTTCGCGAAGTGTTTTGATGCGCGCGTTTTCGTCTTCGGTAAGCCGGCGTGCCGGCACGCCGCTCATCATGGACACGACTTCGGCCACGTCTTCTTCCGTCACAATGGGGCGGTTCTCCTTTTCCTGTTCTTTCCAGACTTTTGTCCGTGCTTCTATTTCGGCGATGATTTCCTGTATGTCGTCGCGCAGATTGGCTGCCCGCACGAAATCCTGACTGCGCACGGCCGCACTTTTTTCCTGCTGCATGATGCGCACTTTTTCTTCAAGCTCTTCGATTTCTTTCGGGGCGCCGATGGACGAAAGGCGGGCGCGGGCGCCGGCTTCGTCGAGCGCATCGATGGCCTTGTCGGGCAGTGCGCGGTCACTGACGTACTTTTCGGTCAGGCGGACGCAGGCTTCGAGCGCGTCGTCCGAGAAAAATACGTGATGATGCTCCTCGTAGCGGTCTTTGATGTTGGCAAGTATGTGCAGCGTGTCTTCGGCCGAGGGCTGTTCCAGCAGGATTTTCTGGAAACGCCGTTCCAGTGCGCCGTCTTTCTCGATTGTCTTGCGGTATTCGTCGATTGTCGTGGCGCCGATGCACTGCACTTCACCGCGGGCCAGCGCCGGTTTCAGAATGTTCGCGGCATCGAGGCCTCCGGGAGCCGATCCGGCGCCGATTATCGTGTGGATTTCGTCGATGAAAAGGATGATTTCCCGATGTTCGCGCAATTCCTGGATGAGCCTGCGTAGCCGTTCTTCGAATTGCCCACGGTATTGCGTTCCGGCCACTATCGAGGCCATGTCGAGCGCCACGATTCGCTTGTGCAGCAGGAAACGGGGCACTTTACGCTCGGCAATCAGGCGGGCCAGCCCTTCGACGACGGCGCTTTTGCCCACACCGGGGCCGCCGATGAGAATAGGATTATTCTTTTTCCTGCGGCTCAGAATTTGGGCGATGCGCAGAATCTCCTGTTCGCGGCCGACGATGGGGTCTAGCCCGCCTTGCACGGCCACACGCGTCAGATCGGTGCCGAAGTTGTCGATAACCGGCGTGTCGCTCTCCTGTCGGCCGCCGCCCGTCTGCTGTCGTTGCGTGCTGCCGGGGCCGGGACGGTCGTCGTCGGCGTCCTGTTGCGCGTAGTCGAAGGCTGCTTTCGGCTGAAAGCCGCTTTGGGGCTTGAGTTGGCCGGCCAGACATTCGTATGTCACGTTGCGGCGGTGCAGGGCGCGGCGTGCGCCGTTGTCGCGGTCGTGCAACATGCCTAACAGCAGATGTCCCGTGTCGGCCATGTCCGATGCGTTCAACCGGGCCTCGAGCATGGTCAGTTTCATGATGCGTGCGCACTCCTCGTTGAGCGGAATGCTCGCCTCGCCGGCGCTTTGCGGCGAAAATTCCCGCACCGCGTTCGTGTCGGCGCCGCCGAGGTCGTTGTCGACGGCTTCGAGAATCGAGGCGCCGTTGTATCCGGCCGACGCCATCAGCTTCGACGCCCGCGTTTCCGGGTCGCCGAGGATGGCGCGCAGCAGATTCAGCGGAGAGACGGCTTCCTGGTTGCGGTTGCGGGCTTCGTGCTGGCTCTTTTTAATGGCAGTGGCAAGTTCTGCGGTTATTTTATATTCCATAAATACAATTCAGTTTGCAAATTTAGCGTTTTTGCGGGAATTATCCCTTTCATGCAGGATGCAAAATTTGTGCCACGGCGGCAAATCGCCTGCCTGGGTGTCGGCAGTCCGCCGTACGGAAGCCCTTGCAGGCTCCGGACGTGAAATTGTAAAATTTTTTGACAAACGCTTCGCCCGTTCTGGAAAAGAAAAACGCCGCACAGAGCGTTTCGGACCGCTCGCGGGCCGTTTTTCCGGCGGCTGACTGGAATTAAGTCTGAGTAAGTTTCAATTATTTCCCTGCAAGTTTGAATTTATGGGCCGATATTTTCTCTTTTTGCGCCTTTTTCTGCGGTTTTTCGCTGTCTTTTTCCCGAAATGCCGGGGAAAAACGAAAACGACCGCCCGATGTAAGCGGTTTACAGACAGTCTTTTGCGCTTTGTTCAGGCCGTAAGCGCAAAAATCGCGTACAGCCGGACCGGAATGCCGGCGGCGCCGTTTGCGGCAACCACGGTCACGTTTTTTGTAAAATTTTTTGACAAAATTCCTTGCGGAACGCTCGCGGCGGGAGGCCCGTGTGGCGCACGAAAAACTGTGTGAAATAGCTCTGTGTGGGAAACCCGTAGCGCGCAGCGAGGGTTTTGAGGTCGCATCGCGGCTGCACGACCTCCTGTGTCAGCATCGTGCCCAGATAAGTGTCGATGCACTGCTTGGCCGAGAGACCTGTGCGCTTGCGCAGGGTAGTTGTCAGATGTTTTTGCGTGACGGCAAGCGCGTCGGCGTAGAAAGCTACTTCGTGACAGCGCATGGTATGGACGGAGAGCAGATGGACAAACCGCTCGTACAGGCCGTCTGCCGCCTTGTGCACGCTGGCGGGAGCGGAAGAAGCCTCTTGCGCCGAGGTTTGCGAAATAATTAACAGCATCTGCCGCAGGATGCGGCGGCAGGACAGATCGAAAGTCTGTCGACCCAACCCGAGCGCACTGAGCGCCTCGGCCACTTGCATGTAGAGCGCTGTCAGCTCTCCGGCTCTGTGGCCTTCGGGGCAGCAGAAGGAGTTGCAGCCCATGTAACTGAACCACGATTCGCCGGCCGGCAGGCTTTCGCTGCGCGAAGCGGGAGGAAGAACGAGACATCGGAGGCTGAGGTCGTCCGACCGCCGGTGCACGCGAACGAGACTCCCCGCTGCTGCGAAAAAACAGTCGCCTGCCGTCAGGTGACGCTCCGTAAAATCGGCCGAAACGAACATCTCGCCGCCGTCTATGCGCACTACGCAGCTGCCGGCCTGCACGAACGGGCCGGATTGCAGCCATGCCGGCGGAAGGCTCCGCGAAAAGCGGCACACGTCGGCTTCCGGCGGAGCCGTGGCGGGAGAAAAGGCGGTATTGTCCATCGCAACCAAAGATTACAGCAGACCAAGCGTTTCGAACATGCGGCGATACGTCTCGGCCTTCTTGTCGAGCGAAAGCGGATAGGCGCGGCTCGTGCTGGGCATGCGGAAAAAGGCAGTCGGCCGCCCGCTGCAGTCCGTTTGCACGCATTCTCCCGTGCGCGGCACCGCCGTTCCGAACATTTCGGCCAGCGTAAAAGCCGCTTTCTCGCCCGTTGCGGCCACGGCGGCGAGGGTAGGGTGCTGCCGCAACAGCGCCGGGACGTCCGTGGGCTCTGCAATTTCGAGATATTTGTCGGAAGCGTTGCCCTGCAGCCGTCTCACGGCGCGGGCAGTGTCGTAAACGCCGATGCCGCGCTGCGTAAGAAAATTTTCGATAGCGTCTTGTCGGAAACGTTTGCCGTCAACGAAAAACTGGCGGTCGCCTTGGAAAATCAAACCCATGATGCGCCACATGTCGTTGATGAAATTGGGATAGAAAAAGTCCATCGACCAACGTTTGCGAGGCGGCGGAAAGCTGCCCAAAAGCAACAGGCGGGCATTTTCCGGAATAAACGGCTCGAGTGGATGGCGTTCTACAGAAAAATTGGGGGAAGACATGAAAAAGGTCTATTGTTTGCGCCGGTGAAAGTAGAGTCCGACGTAGAGATTCAGATAGTTCATCGAGTTCATCAGCGTAATTTTGTCTTGTGTATAGTCGTACAAATAACTGATGAAGGAGACGCCGGCAAATTGTCTCGTGTTGTTCCACACAATGCCGATGCGACTGACCGCATCGAAGTTCAGATTTTTAATGCCCAGCCACATCTGCCGCCCGTCGAACTGTATACCTTTGGCTTTCTTGAATCCGACGCTCGGCATAAAGCTGACGCCGAAAAGACAGTTGCGCGCGAAAACCCAGTTATAGGAATATCCGCCGCTGACGGCGACACTCATATAATTTATTTTGGTGAATTTCATCCCGTCGGCCAGCGAAGGCAGCAGCATGTCGGGCAACCGGACATAATCGAACAAAATTTTCTGATGATTATAGCGAAATCCCAGCATCCACGAGCCGCAGCTTTTACGCTGTACCGTGCTCTGGTTGAAAGCCGCGGGATAGGAGAAATGTTTGTAGTTGAAAACGTAATAGGCGTTGAGTGCGTCGGTATAAGAACTGAGTCCGGCGAAAGCAAGTCCCCGCACGTCGCTGTTTTGCACATCGTCGAAGCCAGCGGCTTCGCGAATTTTGAAATCTCCCTTGTTGCGTATCCGCATAATGTCACCGCCGAGCATCGAAGAATAGAGGCTCAAGCTAAGTTCCGTCGAACTTTTCGCTTTTGTAATGGGAGAAATCTTCCATGTGTAACCCAAAAAGATCCAACGCCAGCCGAAATACGGCCCGAGCTTGACCGAAGCCTGCGGAGCGAACTTCAACGACTGACGGACACCCTCTTCGTTTGTAGTAGAAAAGCGAACGGGTTGAAAAAAACTCGTGCTTTGGGCCATCAGCGTGAAATTGTAGCGATTAGGCTCAATATAAGTGCTGTCGTAGGCGTCGAAATTTTTGATAAAACGATAGACCAGGCTTCCTGTACGCTTGACTTTTTGCTTCAGCTTCGGGGCAGAGGCGACTATCGCAGAGTCGGCCGGCTGAGCTGGGCATATTTCGGAGAAAATCGCTCCGCAAAACATTGCAGACAGCAAGGCAAGTCGCCGTCCGAACCTTGCAAAGTCGCTGTGTTTCATCAGAATTTCCCCAAAATTCTGTCCATAACCCAATTTACGCCGGCAGCACTCACACAATCGGAGGTGCAGACGGCCTTTCCGCGAAGATGATTGACGACCAACTCAATGAGCGGTCTGCCCACCGGCTGCGGATTTTCTACATGGAACGTCTTACGACCACCGGCCGTTTCGAGAACAATCGGGTCGTAGGTAAAAACCGAGAAACGCAGGGCGCCTTGGTCGCCGATAATCTCTATCATATCGGTGCGGGCGCTTTCATGGGCTACGAAACACCATGTTCCCGAACCCACAATGCCCGTTCCGAAAGCGAAACAGGCGCTCACCGTATCTTCGGCCGGATAAAGTCCGGCGCGGTTCGCCTTTATTCCTTCGGCGGAGAGTATCGGGCCGAAAATTTCCTGCAAAAGGTCGATTTGATGGGGCGCAAGGTCGTAAAAATAGCCGCCTCCCGCAATGTCGGGCTGTACGCGCCACGGCAAGTTCGTGCGATTGTAGTCCAAATCGCGCGGCGGGACGGCAAAACGGATTTGTGCGGCCAGCGGTGTGCCGATTGCGCCCTCCGAAATGAGGCTTTTGACTTTCTGGAAGTATGGCAGTTGCCGGCGATAGTAGGCTACGAAGCAGGGAATGCCCGTCTGTTCGCTGACGCGGCACACACGTATGCAGTCTTCGTAGTTAGCAGCCAGCGGCTTCTCTACATATACAGCCTTTCCGGCTTTCAGGGCCATAATGGCGTAGGTGGCGTGCGTCGAGGGCGGCGTTGCGATATAGACGGCGTCCACACGCTCGTCGTTCAGCAGGGCTTGGGCGTCGGTATAGTGTTTCGCCACGCCGTGACGCTCTGCATAGCTGCGCGCATGCGTTTCCGTGCGGCTCATGACGGCCGTTACTTGCGAGCCTTCGACGGTGAAAAAGGCCGGGCCGCTTTTCTTTTCCGTGACTTCGCCGCAGCCGATAAATCCCCATCGCACGATGTTTTTCGTATCCATGGGCCGCAAAGATAATCATTTTATTTCGTTATAAATAAGTCTTGCCCTGCAGAAAGTCACAAAGAAGTGCGTATATTTGCAACTCACTTATAAATGAGAGTTTACCGAGATGAGTTCACGTAATCCTTTGATAGAGAAACGTAACCTGCTGACATTCGTTCTGATTACTTCGCTTTTTGCGCTTTGGGGCTTTGCCAACGACATTACCAACCCGTTGGTTTCGGCTTTCCAGACGATAATGGAGATTTCCGCAGCCAAAGCCTCTCTGATACAGTTTGCTTTTTATGGCGGATACGCTACAATGGCCCTGCCTGCCGCGCTTTTCGTGAAGCGCTACAGCTACAAAAAAGGCATTCTGCTGGGGTTGGCGCTCTATGCGGCCGGAGCCTTTCTGTTTATTCCGGCTGCAACCTACCAGCAGTTCGGTTTTTTTCTGCTTTCGCTCTACATCCTGACGTTCGGCCTCGCTTTTCTCGAAACGACGGCCAATCCCTACATCTATTCGCTGGGTGACCCCGAAACGGCAACCCGCCGGCTGAATCTGGCCCAGGCCTTCAATCCCGTCGGTTCGCTTTTGGGCATGTTTGTCTCGTCCAGCGTGATACTTTCCATGCTCGAAAGCGACGCGCCTGCCTTGCGAAACGGCGGTTTCCGGCAGCTCGGCGAAAGTGCCCGCGCGCTGATTCGGCAGCACGACCTTGAAGTCATCCGCAACCCTTACGTGGCGCTGGGTTGCGTTGTCATGTTGTTGTTCGTCCTCATTTCGCTGCTCGTTAAAGACGACGCTCCCCGGAATGTGCCTGCCCAAGCCGGAGCCGACGCTGAGCCGGAGCCGACTTACGCCGAGTCATTCCGCCGGTTGTGGGCGCAGCCCGGCTATCGCGAGGGCGTACTGACGCAAGTGTTCTATGTTGCGGCGCAAATCATGTGCTGGACTTTCATCATACAGTACGCCGAACGCCTCGGACTGAGCAAATCGACCGCCCAGCTCTACAACATTTGCGCCATGGGCCTGAATCTGGCCGGCCGTTTCTTCTGTACGCTGCTGATGCACTACGTAAACTCGCGCAAGCTGCTGACGATTTTCGGCCTGTGCGCGATGTCGACCATGGCAGGCACCATTCTTATCGACGGTATGGGCGGACT
>JAFLUW010000066.1:0-1560 GCA_022508615.1 Prevotellaceae bacterium
AGGCAGAAACGCTACGTCCTTCGATGATGGGCTTCATCTGCTGGGACGGTTCGCCGCGCAACGTGACCGAAACCCCGGCCTATTTGCCTTCCTGCACCCGTGTCGGCGTTTTCGTCGAGCCCCGGCCGGACTTTGTTCAGACCAAAGTCCGCGAGCTGGGGCTCGACCGCATACAGCTCCACGGCAACGAGTCGCCCGCGCTCTGCCGGGAGATTGCCGCCGCCACGCAGTTACCCGTCGTCAAGGCCATTTCCGTGCGCCGGGCTGAAGACATCGGCCTGTACCGCCGCTATGCCGACATTGCCGACATGTTGTTGTTCGACACCAAGTGTCCCGGCGTCGGAGGCAGCGGCCATTCGTTCGACTGGGACATTTTGCAACACTACGACGGCCCCCTTCCCTTTCTTTTGGCCGGCGGAATCGGCCCCGGCGACGCCGAACGCGTGCGCAAGTTCCGCCATCCGCGCTTTGCCGGCGTCGATCTCAACAGTTGTTTTGAGACATCGGCCGCCTGCAAAGACATAGCCCTGCTCAAACAGTTCATAAACGCTCTGAAACGATGAATCGCATCAACCGCCTCTTCCAAAACAAGCCACAAGGCATACTTTCCCTCTACTTCTGCGCCGGCCATCCGCATGCAGACCAGACATCCCACATCGTCCGCACGCTCGAACAGAAAGGCATCGACATGATAGAAATCGGCATCCCTTTCAGCGATCCGCTGGCCGACGGCCCTGTCATTCAGCATGCAGCCTCCAAAGCGCTGCGCAACGGCATGACGCTGCGCCTTCTCTTCGATCAGCTCAAGGACATCCGCCGCGACGTCAGCCTGCCGCTCATTCTGATGGGCTATCTGAACCCAATTTACCAAATGGGCTACGAAACCTTCTTCCAACGCTGCGCCGAGACGGGCATCGACGGCGTCATCATGCCAGACCTCCCCTTCAAGGACTATATGGACGAGGTAAAACCCATCGCCGACCGCCACGACATCCGCATCATCATGCTCATCACGCCCGAAACGAGCGACGAGCGCATACGTTTCATCGACGAACACACCGACGGCTTCATCTATATGGTGTCGAGCGCCGCCGTGACGGGCGCGCAACAGGAGTTCGACGCCCGCAAGCAAGCCTATTTCAACCACGTCAACGGCATGAACCTACGCCATCCGCGCATGATCGGCTTCGGCATCTCAAACCGGCAGACTTTGGAAAGCGCACAAGCCAACGCCGCCGGCTGCATCATCGGCAGCAAGTTCGTACAATTGCTCGACGAAACGGGCGACGCCGCCACAGCCTGCGACAAGCTGTTCGAAGCCCTGAGGCAGTAAGCCCTCCTGCCGTTGGCGTTTCGTCCCACCACCCGCTTATTTCTCGGCCCGCCCCATCGCCGGACAATAAGCGGGATTTCGTCTGTCCCGACCGCCAACAAACCTCGCCACCGCCCCGTCATTTCCCGCCGTATTCGCAGTTATTCCGCGTCGCTTCGGCCCAAAGTTCCACAATCGTTGAAAAAGGCAAAACTTACTCAGAGAAAGTTTCAACTTACTCAGACTAA
>JAFLUW010000066.1:1660-10377 GCA_022508615.1 Prevotellaceae bacterium
GCCTCGTTCCAACTTCCTCAAAATACAGCACAACCCCAAACCGCCAAATTCCCGGAAATTCAAGCATTCCGCACACTTCCACGCACCGACGCGAGCCTCTGAACGCACCCGATCCCCTATCCACAGGCCTCTCTCCGCCCCCAAAATACAACATAAAACGGCCCGGCACACAGCATTCCGGCCCTTTGACCGCGCCATATCCCGAAGCCGCACCCGTTTTTCTGCCCCTTATTTGCCTTGCGGAACAAAAATCTCGTAAGTTCCGTCGTCAAAAAAGATGCGAATTTCCTTAATTTTCCGTTCCGGTTTGTCAAAATATTTTACAATTTCCGACTGCTGTGCGACCGGTTGTCGGGACGACGCGAAATTTCGCGGCCGGTCAGCCGGAAATCCGCCCGAAAAAGTCTCCTGACGGCCTGAAACAGATGCCGCCGTTTCTGCAGCAGGAGCCCCCGGGTCCACGCCGCCCGCATCCATCCCGGCGAAAGAAGCCGCTCCCTCCGCTGCTGCCAGCGGACGAACCGGCGCTTCGGGGACAGAGGTCTCACCCCCAAAAAGAGAGTCGCCCGCACCGGTCTGTTCCGCCGGCCGAACGAAAGAGACGGAGGGCGCATTTTCATACATCGGGCCCTTCCCGTACATCAACCACGAGAGGCTGACCGAAGGGAAAGCCGAGAGCACTTTTTGCACCGTTTTTTGCGTCGCTCCCGTCTTTCCTGAGAAAACTTGCGACAAAGTTGCGTCCGAAATTCCACATTTTAGCGCAAAATCCTTCTGCGACATTTTTTGATCCTCCATGATCCGGCGAATGCGATCTTTCATATTTTTTATTCTTTTTCCTGATTATTTCTTTTTCACAGAGGCGCTGCCGAAACTCTCCCGGCGACAGGAAAATACAGGCCTCGAAAACTTTTACAAAAGTAAAAAATAAAATTCAGAAACTCAAAGCATGGTTGCATAAACCAAACTTTTAGCTTGACAAATTCTGAACCGCTTTTGTTTTAGAAATTATTTCATTTCGGAAAACAAAACCAAAACCATGCATAAACGGAATTAAAACACACCGAATTCGGGATAAAATAAAACATCAATAAAAGAGCAGGAAATACTCTTATTTAACGACTTATACGAAAAGATTACATACAAAATATTCCTCAGAAAGCTGTTTTCATGTTTTATTCACACTCCATCCGTTCAAACCTCTAACAAACATATACAAATATATTGATTTTCATATCTATATATATCCTTTCAAACTCTTTGTATATATTTATTTTGGTGTTTTGAATTTTAGATTCGTTTATGCAAAATGCTTTTTCTTGGTTTTGCTTTATAAAACATAAAGGTTATTATTTTGGAAACTTTACAGATTTTTGAAGTACTTTTGTGCTTGCAAAATCGAATTCGAGTAACTGTTTTAGATTTCTTTTTGTAAAAAGTAGCCGATTCAGTTCGATTTTTGCAATAAAGGTGAAAAAACGCGCAAATCCCCTGCCTCGTACACAAAAAGCCAGGCATCGACCTTCCTTAGACGGCATTTTTACTACAAACCACTAAGAAACAGAATGCTATGAATAGATATGGATATAAGAAAACTGTGCTGAAAAATGCAAATACAGCCTGTTTTCCTACTTTCAAGCAGTTGCTGACCGGGAAAAACAGGACTTTTTACCCCTGTTTTTTAGTTTTTCGCGGTTTTTCAAACCATTTTTTCACTTTTTTGCACCCTTTCTACCGACTACACGGCCAGGAGAAGAGACTGTCTGACATAAAACGGACTTACCAGCTGTCATCGAAACATCCCTCGCAGACAACCTCCGGCTCTTCCCGTATGCGATGGCTTTCGACAGATATAACCGGATTCTCCGCAAAGAAAGTTTTTCATACCTTTCGACGTAAGGTTCGTTTTTCTAAAATTCTGCACCGAAAGGCAAATTTACAGGCCAGAAAAAGAGACATTCCGCAGAAGTGCCGTCCACACCTTTGCTGAATGCCGCTTTACGTTCGAAAAAGCCGGCTGCGGGAAACCGCGAAGCCGGACTGAAAGAACGGAAAAAGTCAGTTCAGCATGAAACAGACAAGCTCGCGCAACAGTTCACCGGAGGGCGTAAACGGGTTCCCCACCCCTTTCGACCGTGCGTCGGTTCGACGGATTTCGGAAACAATCTCCAGCGTTTTCCGGGCCGTGTAATTTTGCATTGCCGGCATGATACTGCGTTTCACCACCCATTCGTTGACGCCCGAATAGAGACTGATGCCGCGCGAAGTCTTTTCGGGCGAATAGTAAGCGAGAAGCAGGTTGGAATAGAACTTAAAGAGCACCGGAAGTACCTTTTGTATGGGATAAAGCCGCTGATTTTTGTCAAAATATTTTACAATTTGCAGCGCTTTCTTTGCATTTTTTTCGGCCAAAGCGTCCTGCAGTTCGAAAATATTGAAATCTTTCGAGATGCCGATGAGGCGTTCGACCAGTTCAGGCGTGACTTTCCGGTCGCCATTTTCGGACAATGCGATGCAAAGTTTGTCCAATTCGCCGGCCAGACGGCTGAGATCGGCGCCGATAAAGTCGGCCAGCGTCAGTGCGGCCGCCGGGTCGATGGTGGCGCGCTGACGTTTCAGATAACTGCCGATGAAAGGGGCGAGCTGGTTGTCGCGCAGGCGTTTCGACTCGAACAAGATGCCGTTTTTCTCGAGTAATGTGCAAATTTTCTTGCGTCGGTCGAGCGTGCCATGCTTGTAGCTGAAGATGACAACGGTCGAAGGCTGCATTTGTTTGAGATAGTATTCGAAACGTTCGATCGAGGCTAGACTTTGCGCCTCCTTGACGAGCACTACGAGTCTTCCCGCTCCCATCGGAAAGCCTTTGGCGGCGGTGATGATGTTGTCGATGTCGCTTTCGGCGCCGAAAAAAGTCAACAGATTGAAATCGCGTTCCTCGGGTTTGAGCAACGTTTCGACCAGAAAGCTCTCGAGGCGGTCGATGTAGTAAGCTTCTTCGCCCATCAGGAAATAGACGGGCCGGATGTCGCCGGCACGCACGTCGCGCACGATGCTTTCGGCTGTCGGGCCTGCGGAAATGGCCATAATGTGATGCTATATTTATATGGTGTGAGACATTCGGGCTGCCGGAGCGGCGCAGCGGGACGCCGGGGCGGCATGTGTTGTCGAACAACGGCCGAAAGCGACGCTGCGAACGGCCAAGGCAGACCTTTGCAGCCCGCAACACGACCGCAGGGCGGCTGAACGGGCGGAAAAAGGGCCGCGGCGGACGGCCGGGCTGCGGACGGCAGACCGGAACGGGGCGCTGCACGCCCAGCGGCCTACCAGTCGAACTTCAAGTGGCGCACCGTTTTGCGTTCGTCCTGAATAAGGCGCATCGCCTCGATTCCTATGCGCACGTGTGTGGCGGCATAGCCGGCCGTCACGCGGCGGTCGCTCTCTTCGGTCTTCACGCCTTCGGGAAACATCGGGTTGTCCGACACCAAGAGCAGCGCTCCCATCGGAATGTGGTTGTAGAAGGCGCAGAGAAAGAGCGTTGCCGTCTCCATATCCACTCCCATGGCACGCGTGGCGCGCAGATGGCGCTTGAAGTCTTCGTCGTGTTCCCACACGCGGCGGTTTGTCGTGTAGATGGTCCCCGTCCAGTAGTCCTGACTGCAGTCGCGCAGCGCTGTCGACACGGCCCGTTGCAGCATGAAGGACGGAAGTGCCGGCACTTCGGGCGGGAAGTAGTCGGCCGACGTGCCTTCGCCGCGTATGCCGGCCAGCGGCAGGATGTAGTCGCCCAGTTTCGTTTTGTCCGAAATGCCTCCGCACTTGCCCAGAAAGAGACAGGCTTTCGGCATTACGGCCGAGAGCAAATCCATGATGAGTGCGGCGTTGGGGCTGCCCATGCCGAAGTTAATCATCGTGATGCCGCCGGCCGTGGCCATGCGCATGTTGGCCTCGAAACCCACCGTCGGCACGCCCATCTGCTCGCAGAACATGTCGACGTAGTTGTTGAAATTCGTGAGCAGCACGCATTTTCCGAATTCGTCGAGCCGGCGGCCCGTGTAGCGCTGCAGCCAGTTCTCGGTGATTTCTTTTTTGGTTTTCATTGTCGGAAGGTGCTTATTTCGCACAAAGTTACAGAGAAAATGTCAGATAGCGGTCATCGTCGGCCGCGACGGGCGAAACGCTGCCGTGCAGTCCGGCCCCGCCGCGGGCACCGATTTTGTCAAAAAATTTTACAAAAAACGCCGCCGTGGCTGGCGCGAAACGCAGTGCGGCCACAGCGGCACGGCCACACGCGATTTTTGGACGGGTTCCCGTCGTCAAAACGCCTTACGAATCGGCTTACAAACTATTATGCGCTCCGCTTATGAAAAACCGACCAGCGTTTTGCGCTGAAAAGCGGCCGTGTCAAGGCTTTTTTCCGCGAGAAAGGGCGCAAAAAGCGCCGCGAAAGGCGAAACTTACGCGGCGTAATTTTCAACTTACGCAGAGAAAGTCAAAACTAACGCCCTGCAAGTGTCGCGTTGCAGGGCGTCGGTTCGTCGCAACGGGCCGATTGCGGCCCCGAAATGCCTGGAACGAGAAAACGGTTTGTCAAAAAATTTTACAACCGCGGCAACTCCGGCTGTCGATGCGACGAAAACGCGCCGCAACGGGCCGGCCGACCGGTTTCCGGAGCCGGTCGGCGACGCGGAGCCTCACTGGCGGCTGCGTTCCTTGCGGTCGACGATTTGGCGTTGCAGGATGTCGACACAAAGGTCGACGCCCTCTTCGAACGTGTCGCACACGCGCTCGGCGTGGAGCGTGCCGCCGGGCATCGACACGCGTATCTGCGTCTCCTTGTTGTGCGCCGTTTCGGGTTTCACCACTTTCAGGATGACTTCTACCTCGAGGTCTTCCCCGCCCTGACGGGCAAGTTTGGCGGTTTTCTTCTGAATGAATGCGGCAAGCTGCTGGCTTACGTCGAAATGGATGGATTGCAGTCTGAGTTCCATGATGTCCTCCTGTGTTTTTTAGGGTTAACGAAATGTTATTTTTGCCGCGCCCGCGGATGGGCGGCGTTGTAGATGCGGCGAAGGTCGGAAAAGTCGAGATGCGTGTAGATTTGCGTCGTGACGATGCTTTCATGTCCGAGCAACTCCTGCACAGCTCGCAAATCGGCGCCGTGGTTCATCAGCGCCGTGGCGTAAGAGTGGCGCAGCACGTGGGGCGAGCGCTTGCGCAGCGTGGTGACGAGCGAAAGGCTGTCGCGAACGACGTAGTAGACGTCGCCGCGCGTCATGCGACGGCCGTCGGGGCGCGTAAAGAGCGGCGCGTCGGGACTTTTGCCCTCGGCTGCGAGAAAACGGCCGAGGGCTTCGGCCAACTCGCGGCCGAAAGGCACGATGCGCTGCTTGTCGCGCTTGCCGATGACGCGCATTTCGCGCTGCGAAAGGTCGATGTGGCGCGGCTCGAGGCCCGTGAGCTCGGAAACACGCAGCCCCGTGTGATAGAGTGTGAGCAGTATGAGCCGGTTGCGGCGGCCCAGCGGCGTGTCGGGGAACTCGATGTCGTCGAAAAGACGGTTCATCTCGCTCTCACGCACGAACGAAGGCAGCGGTTTGCCGACACGCATGTTCTGCACACGCGTCATCGGGTCGCTCGTGCGCAGACCTTTGAGCAGCATGTAGCGAAAGAAGGTGCGCAGGGCCGAAATGTTGCGATTGAGCGTGCGGGGCTGTATGCCGGCGGCGTGTCGCTCCACGAGCCAGCCGCGCACGATGTCACCGTCTACGGTGGTCCAGTCGAGTATCGCCTCGCGCGCAAGGAAGTATTCGCGCAGCGAAGCCAGCACGCGCCCGTAGACCTCAACAGACTGGGCGCTGTAGTTGCCTGCCGCCATGTATGTCAGAAATTGTCGTTCGATGTCTTGCACCATAATTGTCAGCCATTTGCTTTGTTTGCGAAAATAGGAGGTTTTCGCCACGTGTCCAAATTCTCCACCCCATAATTATATATAGGGAGAGCCTTTTCTGCCAAAATGGCAGGACGGCAAGTCGCGAAACCCTCTCGGAAACGTGGCACGGCGTTTGCACATTATTCTGGCAAAAAGCGATTCGAAAATAAATAACAAACAAAAAAACATACAACTATGGGAAAAATTATTGGTATCGACCTGGGCACGACCAACTCGTGCGTATCCGTATTCGAAGGTAACGAACCCGTCGTTATCGCCAACAGCGAAGGCAAGCGCACCACGCCCTCTGTGGTGGCATTCGTCGAGGGTGGCGAGCGCAAGGTGGGCGACCCCGCCAAGCGACAGGCCATCACGAACCCCAAGCGCACGATTTATTCGATTAAGCGCTTCATGGGCGAAACGTTCGACCAGGTGAGCAAGGAAATCGACCGCATGCCCTACTCCGTCGTGAAGGGTGCGGGCAACACGCCGCGCGTCGACGTCGACGGACGCCAGTATACGCCGCAGGAAATCTCGGCCATGATTCTGCAAAAGATGAAAAAGACGGCCGAAGACTATCTCGGACAGGAAGTGACCGAGGCGGTTATCACGGTGCCTGCTTATTTCAGCGACTCGCAACGTCAGGCCACGAAAGAGGCCGGACAAATCGCCGGCTTGGACGTGAAACGCATCGTCAACGAGCCTACGGCCGCCGCATTGGCCTACGGCTTGGACAAAGCCAAGAAGGACATGAAGATTGCCGTCTTCGACCTCGGCGGCGGAACGTTCGACATCTCGATTCTCGAATTGGGCGGCGGTGTCTTCGAAGTGCTCTCGACGAACGGCGACACGCACCTCGGCGGCGACGACTTCGACCATGTCATCATCCAATGGCTCGTCGACGAATTCAAGAACGACGAAGGCGCCGACCTCAGCGCCGACCCGATGGCCATGCAGCGCCTTAAAGAGGCCGCAGAAAAGGCTAAAATCGAACTTTCGTCGAGCGCATCGACCGAAATCAACCTGCCCTACATCATGCCCGTGGGCGGTGTGCCCAAACATTTGGTCAAAACGCTGACACGCGCCAAATTCGAAGCGCTGGCTCACGGCCTGATTATGGCCTGCAAGACTCCGTGCGAAGCCGCGCTGCGCGACGCCGGACTTTCGACCGGCGAAATCGACGAAGTAATCCTCGTGGGCGGTTCGAGCCGCATTCCCGCCATTCAACAACTCGTGCAGGACTTCTTCGGCAAGGCTCCGTCGAAAGGCGTGAACCCCGACGAGGTAGTAGCCGTCGGCGCCAGCATTCAAGGCGCTATTCTCAACAAAGAGAGCGGCGTGGGCGACATCGTACTGCTCGACGTAACGCCTCTTTCGATGGGTATTGAGACGCTGGGCGGCGTGATGACCAAACTTATCGAGGCCAACACGACCATTCCCTGCAAAAAGAGCCAAGTATTCTCGACGGCCGAGGACAATCAGCCCGAGGTAACCATTCATGTGCTGCAAGGCGAGCGCACTATGGCGGCACAAAACAAGAGCATCGGCCGCTTCAATCTTGCCGGCATCGCTCCCGCCCGCCGCGGTGTGCCGCAAATCGAAGTAACGTTCGATATCGACGCCAACGGTATCCTCAACGTGACGGCCAAAGATAAGGCTACGGGCAAGGAACAGGCCATTCGCATCGAGGCATCGTCCGGCCTGAGTCAGGAAGAAATCGACCGCATGAAAGCCGAAGCCGAAGCCAACGCCGAAGCCGACAAGAAAGAGCGCGAGCGCATCGAGAAAATCAACGGTGCCGACTCCATGATTTTCCAGACAGAGAATCAGCTCAAAGAACTCGGCGACAAGCTCCAAGCCGACCACAAAGCAGCCGTCGAAGCCGCCCTCTCCAAGCTCAAAGATGCGCACAAGGCTCAAGACCTCGCCGCTATCGACAGCGCAATGGCCGAACTCAACGCCGCATGGCAGACTGCTTCGCAACAGATGTACAGCCAAGCCGGCGCACAGCCCGGAGCCGAGCAGCCGCAAGGCGGTCAGCAACCCTCCGACGACAAAAATGCCGATGTGCAAGACGCCGACTTTGAAGAGGTAAAATAATTCATCAATTTAGAAATATCTAAATCTATATCAACAGAGTGCAGCTCAACAAGTTGCACTCTGTTTTGTTTTGTGAAAATCTACATCTATATTGTTTATATTCGATATATTTTTACTATATTTTGAACGTCCCTTATTTGGCGATGAGGTGTCCCTTATGTACCCCTATCTTCTTTTATGGGTTCTTAAATAATAAAATATGCCATCAGCGAAATATGAAATAAAAAGAAAATGTGAATGTTGCGGAGCGACTTTTTTAGCAAAGTCACTCGAATCGCGTTTTTGTAGTAAATCATGTTCTAATAAAGCCTACAAACAGCGTCAGAAAGAAAAACAGAAAGCAGACCGATGGAACACAATAATATCAGAAATTCCTGATTCACGCGATTATATCAGTGTCACAGAGGCCGAAGCGATATTCGGTGTTTCTTCAAAGACAATTCATCGTCTCATTAGGGATAAGAAAGTGTCAAGTATTAACTTAGGTATGAGACTTACAAGAGTAAGTAAAACCGAACTAATTGGGCAGCTTCCGATAAGGGAGAATCCTATTGACAAAACACGTTCCCTTATCGTGAAATCCTAGAAACTCGAGGTTATCATTACGATGACAACAAGAGTAAAGGGATAAGAAAGGCCTTCAAGAAACATAAAATTGGCAAATATAAGGATGGCGTTATGTCTTAAG
>JAFLUW010000067.1 GCA_022508615.1 Prevotellaceae bacterium
ATAGTCCACGTTCAGGTGAATCCAGAACAGCGGCTCGTCGGTCATGGGGTAGAGGTCGGAGTAGAATTTCTTGTAATCCTCGTCTTTGAGCGAAGAGGGCTGTTTGGTCCACAGCGGGTCGGTTTCATTGATGACGTTCGGCTCGTCGGTTTCCGTTTCCTTGCCGTCTTTCCATTCGGTCTTCTTGCCCAGTGCCACGGGAACGGGCAGAAAGCGGCAGTATTTGCGCAACAGTTCGGAGATGGTGGCCTTTTCGAGGAACTGCTTGCAGTCTTCGGCGATGTGGAGCACGATGTCGGTGCCGCGGTCGACCTTTTCCGTCTCGTCGAGCTCGTAAGCGGGCGTGCCGTCGCATGTCCAGCGCACGGCTTTGGCTTCGGGGCGGTAGGAGCGTGTGATGATGTCCACGCGTTCGGCCACCATGAAGGCCGAATAGAAGCCCAGACCGAAATGTCCGATGATAGCGTTGGCGTCGTCCTTGTATTTTTCGATGAAGTCGCCCACGCCCGAGAAGGCAATCTGGTTGATGTAGCGCTCCACTTCGTCGGCTGTCATGCCGATGCCGCGGTCGCTCACGGTGAGCGTGCCTGCCTTGCTGTCGATGCTGATTTGCACGGTCAGGTCGCCCAGCTCGCCGTCGAAGTCGCCTTTTGCCGCATAAGTTTTGAGCTTCTGCGTGGCGTCTACGGCGTTCGAAACGATTTCGCGCAGGAAGATTTCGTGGTCGGAATAGAGAAATTTCTTGATTACCGGAAAGATGTTTTCCGTAGTGATTCCAATGTTTCCTTTCATGATGTGTAAATGTGTTTTATTTCGGTTTTGCAGAGGATAATTGCAAGAAGCGTGCCACGCCGCAGACTGTCAGTTTGTCCTGCCGGCTGCATGGCGCGTCTGCCGGACTGAAAGTTTTTCCCTATATTTGCAGCATCGTAAACAAACGCTGACTTCGATGAAAATTATTCAGAGTAAGTTCAAACTATCGCTGAGTAAGTTCAAACTTACTCCCTGTATTTTTTCGCTTTGTGCGCTGCTTTCGCAAATCGTTGGCGCACAGCAGGTCGCAGTGACGTCGGAAGCGACGCTCAGCGCCGAAGGTCTGCTGCCCACGAGCCTGTGGGAGCTGCGCGACTCGACAGAGCGCCACGAAGTGCAGCTGAGCGTGGAACTGCCCTGCGGCAACGCGCCCGAAGCTTTCGTGCGGCTGCTCGAAGGCAAGTTCGGCGTCTTCGCCGCCGGCCTGCTGCGGGAATGGAGCGGCGATGAGGCCGGTTTGTGCGACACGGTGCGCGTGACGGACAACACTTCTTTCATGGCCTTCTTCGACAAAGTGGTCGATTGCGTCGACAGCGAGGTGCGGGCCGCGGCCGAAGTGATGACGGAGGCGGGGCTGGCGGCCGGAACAGCGACGCTCGATTACCGGCTGACGGCCGAGTGGCCGGGAATGGCCACTTTCGGCATGAATGCTTACAATTACCATCCCGGAGCAGCCCACGGAATGAGCGTATCGTATTCGGAAACTTACGACGTGCAGACGCTCGAAGCCTTTTCGCTCGCCCATTTCGCCGATACGCTCGCCTTGAAGCGCCTTGTCTGCGAGGCTTTGACCGAAAGTTTCGAGGATCCGCTCGAACAAGTGCTTTTCGAGCCGGTAGATCCCGCATCGCCCGATTTTGGCTGCGCGTTCCCTTTGCCGCAGGCCGCTCCTTTTCTGACGGCCGGGGGAGTAGCTTTCGTCTATCAGCCTTACGAGATTGCGCCCTTTGCCTTCGGGCTGCCGATGGCGGTGGTGCCCTATGCCGACGCCCTGCAGTGCGCTTCGCCCGAAGGTCGGCGGTGGATTGAGCGGGCGATGCAGGCAACCGGAAGCGAGGACTGAGCGTGCAACGCAAACGTTTTGCCATATTCGACCTTGACGGCACGCTGCTCGACACGCTCGACGACCTTACTGCCGCTGTCAATCATGCGCTCGCGACCGTAGGGCTGCCCCGTCGCAGACGCAGCGAGGTGCGTGCCTTTCTCGGCAACGGCATCCGCCGGCTGATGTATGCGGCCGTAGGCCCGGATTATCCGGAAGATGTGGTTCAGTGCGCCTTCGAGGCTTTTCGCGTATATTATATGGCGCATTGCGCAGAGCGCACGCGGCCTTTTGCCGGCGTGGACAGCCTGCTCGCGGCGTTGCGCTGCGAAGGCGTAGCCACGGCCATCGTTTCGAACAAGGCCGACGCAGCTGTGCAGCTTTTACGCCGGCGCTTTTTTGCCGACACGGTGGAACTTGCTGTGGGCGAAAGCGCTGCTGTACGCCGTAAGCCGCATCCCGACGCCATACTGAAGGCCTTGTACGACTTAGGCGGACATCCTGCAGAGGCGGTCTACGTTGGCGATTCCGAAGTGGACATCGAGGCGGCGCGACAGGCGGAAATCGATTGTATTACGGTGTTGTGGGGCTTTCGCGACGAAGATTTTCTGCGTCGCGCGGGGGCTGGCATTCTGGTGCGCCGGCCTGAAGAAATTTTTACAATAGTGACAGGTCGGGAATGATGATTTTTCCGCGCGAAGTGGCGACGAGTCCAGAACTTCGCAGGTCGGAGAGCATGCGCGAAACGTTCAAGCGTGTGGTTTGCAGTTCTTCAGCCAATGTGGTCATGCGTATCTTTATTTGTTTCTCGCCTGCCGGTGTCGTGCAGTGGCGCACGGCAAACTGAACGAAGCGCCGGCGCAAATCAGTGGCGACCTTCCGGCTCGCAACGCGCTCGCTCTGTTGGGCTGCGCAGCAGATATGGTTCATGAAGTTGAGCCGGAAAGTGGGATAGGTGAGCAGCAGGTCGCGGACAGCGTCTTTCGAGATGATTATCAGGCTGAGCGGTTCGTCGGAACGGACGGAAAAGGAAAATTGCGTGCGCAGACCGAACAGCCGGTGGGGTTGAAAAACCGCAGGGCGCGACATCTTTTCGCAAATGTGCCAGCAGCGGTCGTCGCTCTCGTGGCAAATGGAATAACTGCCTTCGGTGATAAAAACGAGGCGGTCGCAAAGCGTATCTTGCTCAATGAAAGTTGTTCCCGATGGCTGTTTGCGAAAATCGAAGCGTATGTTTTCGCAGATTTCCATCAAGTCGTAGACGCTCATGCCCTGAAAGAGTGGAAGCGACTGGAGTTTAACGAGAAAGGAATTTTGCATGACGTGTGACGGGGCGGTTCAGTGGCCGGACGGACGGGGAAAACCTTCGCTCTGCCAAACGTGCAAGGTGCTGTCCGGACCGGCATAGATAAAATAGGCCCCGAGTTGCGGCTGTAGGGCAAGCGTTGCTTGCGCTTTTTCGAGTCCCATGACCATGAAAGCCGTGGCGAAGGCATCGGCTTCAGCACAAGTGGGCGCGATGACAGAGGCCGAAAGCAGCGAATGTTCTACCGGACGCCCCGTGTGCGGACTTATCGTGTGGGCATAGCGCTGGCCGTTGCGATAGTAGAAATTCCGATAATTGCCGCTGGTGGCCAGCGCGCAGTCGGTCAGCGGAATGACGGTCTGAACGTCTTTCTTTTCGTCGCGGTCGTCAGCCGTCGGCCGGCTGACGCCGATGTTCCAGGATTTTCCTTGCGGATTGTGGCCGCTGGTTGCGATTTCGCCGCCGATTTCGACCATGAAGTTTTTCACACCTTTGTCGCGTAGCAAGCGGGCGGCGCAGTCGACACCGTAACCTTTGGCTATGGCGCCAAAATCCAGCTGTACACGGCTGTCTTGTTTGACGAAAGAGTTGTTGTGCAATGAAATTTTTGTATATCCTACAAAGTCGAGTAGGCTGTCGATAGTTCGTTGAGTCATTTCTTCTGCATTTTTGAAACCGAAGCCCCATGCGTTGACAAGTGGAGCCACGGTTGGGTCGAATGCTCCGCCTGTGGCTTCTGCTATGCGACGGGACAGGTGGAACACTGTGGCTGTCATCGAGTCGGCCCGGGTTGTCCGTCCGTCATTGATGCGGGAGAGGGTACTCTGGCGGTTGAACAGCGAAAGCGAAGCGTCGACTCGTTGCAACTCGGCGAGCAACTGGCTGTCCAAAGGTTGTGTCGCTTCGTATTTAATATGGTAGGTGGTGCCGAAAATTTGGCCTTCGCTGGTATGAAAGCTACCGGTAGAGCTGTTGCTGCGTCCGATGACATAAATGGTCCCGGCAATTAGCAAAAACAAAAAAAGAATTTTGAAAAAAGTCTTCATCGTGCAGATTGAAGTTGGGCTTTTCGTCGAATGAAAAAACTTGGCGGAAAGTTCCGCAGGCCGAAAAAATGTTTAGTCGATGTCGAAAATCAGATTGAATGTGCCGCCGACTCGTCCGCCGGCGTTTTTCCCGAATCCCGGCACGTACCAGGCGTGTCCGAGCGAAGATTGTTTTTCGTTGAGGCGCACTTTGTAGCGCAAAGTCCAGCCCAAATGTATGAATTTCCAGATGCGTGCTTCAAGGCCGCCGACAATTTCGAACCAATGCATCCGCCCGTTTACGCCGGTGAAGGAATAGGGGAACATTCCTCCGTAGACGGGATCTTCGATGGGCGGACCGTCAAGATTATATTTGAATGCAGTGAAACCGTAGCGTAGACCGGCGTAAATCCGGTTGCCCGAACGTTTGTCGTTGGCTATGTTGAGGTCGCAGCCTGCTCGAAAAAAAGGAGAATGCGTCTTGTAATGCAGCTTTGTCGTCTCGTCGGTATAATTACTCGAACCGATACCGATTTCGACTGTAGGAAAGTAGCGCTGGCGAAAGTTTATGCGGGCCGCTGCCTCGTATTGTCCCCACGGACAGAGGCTTGCCATTACCGCACCGCAGAGGTCGACGGATACGCTGATGCCGACAAACAGCGGGATGGGCTTGTTCAGTAGCACTTTTGCCGCATCTTCGGCCGAAACATACTGGATACCGCGCACCTGAACCTGCGATGAATCCTGCTGAGCAACGGAATTTGCCGTGAAAGCGGCCGTCAACAAGAGAAGAAAGAGCAGGCGTTTCATTTGCAAGGCGGTTAATATGAAGTAGTCGAGCGCAGAAAAATACGAAGATTCTCGACGTCGTCATAATCTACGAGCGGGCGGATAATCTCAACGTGATCCACTGTCGCAGGAAAGAGAGAGGGGGCATGATTCGTGTGGCGCACGCTGCTGATGCGGTGGAAGATGTTAGCTGGGCAGTCTATGTTCTCAAAATGTGCGAAGATGTCGTGCGTGACAAAGAGAGTGTCTTCTGCAGCGCGGCCATCGTCGTTCGAGAAGCGCAACAGCAGCGTGTCCGTTCCAGCCTGATGGCGCAAAGGCAGGATGAATTTGTCGATATTCCGGGCCTGATTCAACAAAAGCGTGTCGCGGCCGGCCGGAGCGATGCTGAGTGAACCTGTCAGTCGTGTCGGCGCGTCGGTTTCGCTGGCATAAAACGTCGAAGTCATCACAACGATGTTGTCGAGCGGGCAGTCGATATTTGCACAACTCGTGCAGAAAAGAGTTGTACCGATTAAAGAGAGCAGAAAAGGAGTACGCACGCCGGTATCAGATTTCTGTTTCGATTTGATAGTTGTTTCTTCCTTCGGCATTCTGGCTTATGAGTTCGCCGAGGAAGCCTGCAACGAAAAGTTGCGTACCGAGCAGCATCATGGTCAGCGCAATATAGAAATAAGGGCTGTTCGTGACGAGCGGAGCGGGCGTTCCCGAGCAAATGGCCTTTAGTTTTATGGCTCCTACCGCAACAACGGCAGCGAAACCGAGGAAAAACATGACCGAACCCAAAAATCCGAACACATGCATGGGCTTGCGGCCGAAACTTCCCATAAACCATAAGGTCAGCAAATCGAGGTAGCCGTTTACGAATCGATTCCACCCGCCGAATTTCGTCTTCCCGTGTTTGCGAGCCTGATGCTGTACGACTTTTTCTGCGATTTTCCCGAAACCGGCGTTCTTGGCCAAATAAGGAATGTAGCGATGCATTTCGCCGTAAACCTCGATGTTTTTCACTACCTCTCTCCGGTAGGCTTTCAGCCCGCAGTTGAAGTCGTGGAGATTGGGTATCCCGCTGACTTTCCGCGCTGTGGCGTTGAAAAGTTTGGTCGGAATCGTCTTGCTCAGCGGGTCGTAGCGCTTTTGTTTGTATCCGCTGACCAAATCATAACCGTCCTCCGTAATCATGCGGTAGAGTTCCGGCACTTCATCGGGTGAATCCTGCAGATCGGCGTCCATCGTGATGACGACGTCGCCTTGTGCGGCGCGAAAGCCGCAGAACAAAGCCGGCGACTTGCCATAGTTGCGTCGGAACTTGATGCCGCGCACGTAACTGTCGGTTTGCCGCAGTTTTTGTATGACTTCCCACGAATTGTCGGTCGATCCGTCGTTGATGAATATGATTTCGTAGGTAAAGCCATGGGCTTCCATCACGCTTTTCAGCCAAGTGTGGAGCTCGGGCAGGCTTTCGGCCTCGTTGAACAGAGGTACGACAACAGAAATGTCCATGGTTTCGGGTGCGGATTATGCGATTCTCTCGCTTCGGCGGGCGATGAGCGCGATGACCAGAGAAATTGGGATGTTGGCAATCAGCGAGAGATAGACGATGGCGCCGGCATATGCTCCGGGCGTCAGCGATCGCATCCTGTCTATCGATTCCCGTATCTGCGCTTCGCTTATTCCGTTGCGGGCCATCTGCATGCGGGCTTCGTCTGTGGCGAGTGTTTGTTCGCAGAGGTCGCAGATGTATCCGTGGTCGAACCATTGGAAATAGATGAAGACGCCCAGCGCAATCCAAATGCAGGCATACATGCCGAGCAGGAAACTGAACGTGAAGCCGTGGCCGAAAGAAAACGCGTCGAGCGGACTTTCACTCACCTCTCTGCGGAAACGCAGCGTCAGCAGGCATCCTGCCACCGGGCTACCCAGAAAAAACAGATTCGAAATCCAGCCTAACCATGGATGCGTGTTGGAAAGAACCGACAGCACGAGCGTCAGGAATCCCCAAAGGCCCAGCATGATGCCGTATTGCATGGCAAAGGCGTTGGTCTGCTTGAAAGAATGCTTCTCCATAATGGTTGCAAAAATAATATAAAAGGTCCGGATGCGAAAATTTTAGGCTTGTTCGTTCCCCGACTTGCTGTGTCCGGTTGCGGCGTGCCGTCCGCCGTCTCCCGGCTCAGAATTCGACGAGCTTATACTGCCGGCTGCCCACGCCGAGCGCTGCAGCGTGCTCTATGGTGTGTATGCCGTGGCGGCTCTCCATACGTTCGATGAGGTGCGTCTTGCCTTCGTCGCGGCTGGCGTAGACTGCGTCGACGCAGGCCTGGTCGAGTGCTACGGGGTCGAGCGAAGCGAAAATGCCGATGTCGCCCATTTGCGGCGCGGCGGGATTTGAGCTGCAGTCGCAGTCCACGCTCAGATTGTTGGCCACGCTGATGTAGACGATGCGCTCGCCGAACAAGTCAGTTACCGAACTTGCCGCTTCGGCCATCGCTTCGAGAAAATCGTCCTGCGGAGGCAGGTTGTTCCAAGGGTCCGTGCGGGTCTTTCCGGCCGTGTGAATCCACGCCTTGCCCTGGGCCGAGCCGATACCGATTGAAATGTTTTTCAGCGCGCCGCCAAATCCGCCCATGCCGTGCCCCTTGAAATGCGAGAGGACGAGCATAAAGTCGTAGTCCGGCAATCTTGCGCCCACGTAATTCTCTTTCAGTTGCCGGCCGTTTTTCACTGTGAGCGTAGCTTCGCCTCCGGCGTCCATGATGTCGACCGGCGCGATGGCCGTAAAGCCGTGTTCGGTGGCCGCCACGAGGTGGTCGGCCGTCTTGTCGCGCCGTCCGGCGTAAGTCGTGTTGCATTCCACGATGTTGGCCCTCAGTTGTTTCACGAGCGGTGCGATGAGCTGCGGGTCGAGAAAGTTATGGCCGCCCGGTTCGCCGGTCGACAGCTTGACGGCCACACGTCCGTGCGCCTCGACGCCCAGCGAGTCGTAGATTTGCAGGAGTGCTTCGGGCGTAATGTTTTTGGTGAAAAACACTTTCGGCAGGTTTTGGGCCGTGAGTGCCGTCATGGCCGCGGCGGCCAGCAGCAGAGAGAGGATAATGCGTTTCATATCGGTCGTGGTTACTGGTTATTCCGTTTTCGGACGTTCGTCCGGGCTCGTTTGTCCGTCTGCAGCGTAAACCGCGTTGCAGGCGATGAGCGTGCGTGTGAGTTCGCGTCCGCGCACCGGCCGTCCTTTCGAACTGTCGGCGGCGGCATAGTCCATCATCACAATGCCTGCAGCCGCTGTCGCCCCGCTGTCGTTCAGATGGTAGATGAGAGCGGCGTTCGTGCGGGCTGCATGGTCGCGATAACCGTTCGACGAGCGTGCAGTGTAGCCCGAAGCGTGATTGATAATCCACACCGGTCTTTCGTCGGCCGTTGCGGCGAGGCGTATGCCCTCGTCCGCCATGGCCCGCAGGGCCGCTATTTTCGCGCCGAGCCGTCCGCGCGTGCTGTCGTAGCAGTCTTGCACGAAGAGCGGGCAACTTGCGGCCGCCGTTCCCTTGACAAGAGCTTGTTTCTGCCGTTCCGGGTCAGCGCTGTGCGTCCATCCGCGCAGGTATCCGCCTGCCGGGCAGCCGCGGTCTTCGTAAATATCGCGGCTGAGCACGAGTATTTTCCCGCGCAGCCCGCCTACGGTCAGCTCCGGTGCGAAATCGGCCAGCCGTCCGGCCAGTTCAGCACTTTTCAAGCATTCTCGCATCAGCTTTCTCCACATTTCGTCCGCGTCGCGCCGTCCCGGATGCTCGCGCCGCACGATGACAATGGCAAATTCGCCGGGATTTTCCTGCACTTTCCGGCTGAGCAACCGCAGCGCCTCGTCGAAGCGCATGCGTGTCGTAGCAATGCCGTGGCAGATACGCAAAAAGGGCGCTCTGCGACCTCGCCGCACGGCCGCAGGACGCAAATCGAAGACGCGTATCCCGCTGTCCCACTGTTCGGCGAGGCTTGCGTCCTGCGTGCGGGCCCGGCGGTTGCCCGCCAGCCGGCCCGCCAACCCGCGAAAGCCTTCGCCGGTGGCCGAGTTGTGCGTACCGGGCAGGGCAAGCCGGCATACAGGCGTATCGTCCCGCAGTCCGCTCAGCCAGTTCTCTGCCCGCAGCGCGGCACAACAGGCTGCCGCGGCCAGCGTCAGCGCGATTATCCGTTTCGTGCGGTTTGTCATGCAGCAAAAACTTGAGCCGAAAAGCCGTAGGCTGCACAAAGTTAAGCAATTCCTTTCAATCGGGCAAACGCCCGCCGGAAAGCGGGCGGCGCAGCGCTGCAGTTTGTCAAATTTTTTTTACAATTTTCGGTTTCGTGAGTCCTTCCGTAGCGTCCGCCAGAATTTTCGGCTGTGAATGCCGCATTTTTCGACGTTTTTGCAGCAGTTCTTGCAATAAACTGTGTTTTAATATGTTGCTCTTTCGATCTTCGCGCTGCTTGTCCGAAGAAAGCATTTTCGACGCTGGTTTTTCGGTAAAATATGGAGGAAAAAAGGCAAAAATAACGCCCTGCAAGTTCGAACTTGCAGGGCGTTAGGCCGAACTAACAGGGCGTAAGTTTTCGGCCGCGCCCTCAAAATCGGCTTTTTGTCCGGCGAAAAGAATTTTACAACGGTTTTTCGGCGCGTGATGTCAGCGCTTCGCCTCCAGATGCGCCGTGCGTGTTGTCAAAATTTTTTACAATTTCAGCTGGTGTCGGCACGACCTTCCGGCAGGGGCGGCGTCAGACCGGAAAATGCTGCGAAACGGTATGCGGCAGCCTGTCTGCAATGCGGAAAGCCAGCTTCCGCATCCGGTCTGCGGACGATTGCCGGCCGGAGAAGAGCCGTCCGGGCGACTTCCGGCCCGCAGCCGTGTACTTGGTGCAATCCGACCGGTCCCGTCCGCCCGTCAGGAGCGCTCCGTTGCGGCTGCCGCGGCCGTTATTCTCCGGATGGAGACAAAAAATAAGCGAGAGTCGAAAGACTCTCGCTTATTGCGGTGCGTACGGGACTCGAACCCGTGACCCCATGCGTGACAGGCATGTATTC
>JAFLUW010000068.1 GCA_022508615.1 Prevotellaceae bacterium
CGACCTGATGAACGATGAAACGGATTCATCTCAGTTTTCGCGCATGGCTCGTCTCTCTCTATTAGAGGGCGCACTCGTCATCCTTGACACGTACAGCGGAAAAGCCGGTGGTGAAATTCTCTTCTTGAACATTTTAAATCAAAACATGAATAAATTTATAATTGTGTGTTTTGTGTCTTTAGCATGTTTACCATTCCATGCTCAAAATACAAAGAAAGCTATGATTTGGGGAGAACTTATTGATAACTTTACCCGTGAATCACTAATTGGTGCAAAAGTTACGCTTCTCACGACAGACAGTGTAGCTGTAGACTCTATAATAACGAATAAGAGTAATTGCGTTAATAATATTTGGGGGGCATGGTACTTTGAAGTCCCCTTCAAAATGGAAAAAAGTATCGTTAAGTTTGAGTATAACGGTTACGAAACATGTTACATAGATATACCAGCCCATACATTCAAAGGACGCAATGACATGAAGCGCTTCGATGCCTATGCGCGCCGAATACCGCGCTCCCAGATGATGGATCGTGAACTAAAAGAGGTCACTGTGGCCGCTACGAAAGTGAAGTTTTATATGAGGAAAGATACACTCGTATTCAATGCCGATGCTTTCCAATTGGCTGAAGGTTCTATGCTCGACGCACTGATAAGGCAGCTCCCAGGAGCTGAATTAAAAGATGACGGACGCATCTTGGTAAACGGACGGCAAGTGGAAAGCCTGTTGCTCAACGGTGAGGATTTCTTCAAGGGAAATAACCGCATTATGCTTGACAATCTCCCTTCCTACATGGTTAATAACGTGCAGGTGTATGAAAAACAAGGCGACATCAGTAAAATGATGGGGAAAAAAGTGGGCGACGAGCAATATGTGATGGATATAAAGTTGAAAAAGCAGTACAGCATTGGTTGGATTGCCAATGCAGAGGGAGGATATAGTACTGAGAATCATTACTTGGGGCAACTCTTTGCCCTACGCTTTACCCCTCAGTCGCGTGTAACCCTTGTGGGAAACATTAATAATGTAAATGATACCCGAAAGCCGGGGCAGAATAGCGAATGGACTCCTAATAGTATGCCGAGCGGTACACTTACCACACGAATGATGGCTGCCGACTATTTGGTTAAAGACAAATATCGTCACTATGAACTTTCCGGAAGTGCTGATGTGAATCACTCCGATGCCAGTAATTTGACACGCACTGCCGGCGAGACTTTTCTGCCCGCAGGAAATACGTTCGAACGAAGTGAGAATCTAACGAAGAGCCACAATGTGAGAATTAGCACGAATCATAAATTCAAATTTATCCCTCGCGATGAATATCAACTCGTGGTTTCTCCTAATTTTAGTTATAGCCGCCGGGAAAGTAATAGTTATTATGCTGGTGCAACATTTATGGAAAATCCCGGTGGCTATACTACTGCTACCCTTATTGACAGCATACGCAATCCGCAAGCAGGGGATTTGTTGCGTCGTCTTGCCATGAACCGTACACTTACGGAGAGCCTAAATAACAGCCGACGATATCAAGGCGGTCTGTCTGTCTCCAATGCAATAAAGTTAGGAATGGATATGCTGGAAATAAGAGGATCCGTAAGTGGCTTTGACAATCACCGTAACATGTTCGACCATTATTTATTGGATTATCCCTCCAATTCGTCTCTCCCTCAGGATTTTCGCAATCGATGGGCGAAGGGGAGGCCAGACCGTTCGTTGAATTATAGTGCGCGCGCCGTCTATAATTACTGGCCCAGTGGCCAGTGGTTGATACAGCCCGGTTATGCTTTCGGACAGAGTTTAACCCATAAGGACAACACAATTTATCGCTTAGAACGCTTTGCCGGGTGGGGATACGGTACGGATTATCCGCTCGGCATGCTTCCCTCCGAACAAGAACAACTGGCTTTAGCCATCGACGGCCAGAATAGTTATGAACGCCGAGAAACTGAGACATGGCATGAGATTGGCATTTATATCAAGGATGACCATTGGGCAAAAGGAACAGGAAACTACTTTCATTTCGATGTAAGGTTGCCATTGACGATGATGCACAATCGCTTCGACTATATGCAAGCCGATTATGATAAAGTAACCACACGTAATACAGTACTCTTCCAGCCATCGGCAAAATTGGAATATAAATGGCATAACTCCATGCGTAGTATCTCATTTAATTATAGTATGCGGCAATCTACTCCCGATATGCTTGACTTGTTGGGTGTCAAAAACAATGAGGATCCGCTCAACATATACCATGGAAATTCCGAGCTTAAGAATACAACCGTGCACACTTTTCGCTTTGACCATAGAAACAACAGCCCGCGGAAACAACGCACTTTTGGAGCTTACGCTGCCTACAATATCACCCAAAACGCCAAAGCAATGGGATATGTATATGACCGTTCCACAGGTGTCCGTAATTATAAACCAGAGAATGTGAATGGCAACTATTATGTTTATGGTGGTGTGAACTATTCTATGCCGCTTGATGCAAAAAAGCGATTGACATTCAACACTTATACATTTGCGCAACTATACCATGGTGTGGACCTTATTTCTACAGACGTAGATGTCGTACCCTCGCGTTCTTCGGTGGACACTTATTGGGGTACGGAGACGATAAAACTGGATTATCGTTTAGGCAAGGTTACGCTTGGTGCGAAAGCCTATTGCTCATGGAACCGTGCCGTGAGCAAGCGTGAAGATTTTGTTCCCTTTACAGTCTGGGATTTTAACTATGGCCCCACCGTTCAAGTAGAACTGCCTTGGAATATGCAAATGGTAAGTGACCTTACGCTTTATAGTCGTCGCGGATACGACGACCCGGCAGCAAATACGGATGATGTGGTATGGAATGCCCGTTTGTCCAAACGTATATTGAAAGGAGGGCTTACGTTCTCGGTGGACGCCTTTGATTTATTGGGTCAACTCTCGAATTTAACACAAACGGTAAACTCACAGGGACGCTTTGAAACTTTTCGTGATGTAACTCCTCGTTACGTAATGTTCCATGTAATTTATCGCTTGAATATAAAACCCAAAACACGACAATAAAGTTGGTATATTATCATAAAATACCATTTAAGTTTGGCAAAAGCATATATTTAGAACAATAAATATGAATAAGATTAGTATAAATTTAACTGTTGTTATTCGGATATTGTTCTAGCCTGACGAGCATAACCATTCCCGATGCTGTTACGATTATCTGGGATAATGCCTTCGCTTATTGCTCCGGCCTTACAGAAATCACCTGTTCTGCCACAGAACCTCCCTACCTTGGTTATAGTGGTCAGGAGGCTTTTGACAACTCTCACTACAGAGAAGTCACAGTTTTCGTTCCCAAAGAAGTGATGAATACTTACAAGAATGCCAGATACTGGAACCAGTTTTGGAACATCGTAGGCAAAAATCTGACAAGCGTCGGCCGCATCGAGGCCGAAAGCACGGAGGAGGATGCCACGAGCACGGTCTACGACTTGCGCGGCGTGAAGGTGGCCGCAAGCCCCGAAGGTTTGCCGCAAGGCACCTACATTGTGCGGCAGGGAGGAAAGTCGAAAAAGATAAGCGTGAAATAAGCGCGAACAGCGGGCTTATCTCCTGTTTTGCGGCGTTGGCGGACCGGTTTCATCCCGCCAACGCCGCTTTCGCGTCGAAACTTGACACGAAAGTATGGTTTGCGAGGACGGAAGCAATAGGGTTTTATTGCACAAGACGGTCGTGTTGGGCAGATTCAGCCTCAAACGGTCTTATCTCCGCAAAAAGCGACGGCAGAACAATCAGGGACGTTGATTGCTCTGCCATCGCTTTCTGGAAAATCGGCTGAAAGCTGCCCGTCAGGGGCGCGACATGCGGCCGGCAAAGAGCACGGCACCCGTCGTTCGCGAATAGATGACGTAGGCAAAGGGACGGTCGCAGCGGAAGTCGATGGGTTGCTGCGGGCGGAGGGCTGTCATGCGCATCGTGACGGAGGTGACGGCCGCGGCTTCGGTGCCCGCTTCGTCGACACGCACGTAGGTGTCTTGTTTGACCATGTCTACGCAAAGCGGCTCCGGGCTGATGCCGCCGAGCTCGGCCCGGCCGCTCTCGAACATGCGGCGCACGCCCATGGCGGCAAGGTCGGCGTTGAGCACGCGGCTGTATTTCGACTCGAAGCGGGGCAGGGCCAGCCGCACCTCGGTGCTGCCGAAGTTGTCTTGCAATTCGCGCCAAAGGGTGTAGTCGAGGCCGGCGAAGGCCTCGTCGGCTTTGGCCGCATCGCGGGGCAGGAGCAGCACCATGGCGTATCGGCCGCAGGAGTAGGGCAACTCGACGGCGTCGAAAGCGCCGGCCGAAGCGTAGCGCATGCGGCCTACGCGGTGCATCATCGGCACTGTGCGTTCGTTGCCTTCGTCTGTGCGGAAGGATTGGTCGATTGTCATTCGGCTGTCGAAGGCGTTTTCCCACTTGCCGTTGAAATAGACGGCGTTGAGCAGCACAAGGCGCATGGCGGGCGACAGGCTTTCGACGACGCGCGCAATGCGGCCGTGCGTCTGCTCGGCAGCCCAGGCGTTGATGACGTCGACTGTAGCGCCGTCGGCAAAGTCTGCGTAGCGCGTCTGGGCTGCATAGTCGCGGGCCAGCGCTTTTGTGTAACCCGTGGTCAGCGGCAGCTGCCTGTCGGCCCATACGGAGCCGGCTACGCCTATCGTGACGGTGCTGTCGGCCTTGGTCAGCGATGTAGTGAGCGTGCGGTAGTAATTATGGAGCACTGCGGCGCCGAGCGTCTCGAAACCCATTGCCCGGAGCAGCTCGTCGCGCGTTTTTCCGGTCGCACCCTCGGCAACCATGCCGAGCGCCATGCCGGCGCTCAGCGGCGAGAGCATCAGATTGCCCCGTGGCTGTGCGGCACAGGCGTCTGTGAAAAAGCGGAAAGCGAACGTGCCGGCTGCAATGTTGGCTGCAGGGTTGTATTTGTCCAGCGAGGTATGCCCGGCCGGAGAGGCGGACTGCTGTTTGCTGGCGGAGGTGACGGCGTCGGTCTGCTGAACGCTGCGGCCGCATGAGGCGGAGAGGAGCGTGGCCGTCAAAAGAAAAAGGAGGGAAAGAGTTTTATTCATACTGGCGCACGGAATTTTGCGGCAAAAGTACGAAGAAACTCCGATGTCAGCAAATGCGTCACGCCCGACAGTGTCTGCCCATAGGTCCCGGCAAAAGAGCTGAGTCGTCCTGCGTTTGGCGGCCTCGGCTGAAAAACTTATCTTTGCAAAGATGACAGTTGCTCCGCTCGAATACACCGGACTCGTGCTCGGACACGGCCGCAGGCCGCTCGACCTCGCCCCGCTGGAGGGCAGGGTGGAGCAGGGTGAGTGTGTGGCGCTGTGGGGACGCAACGGATCGGGCAAGTCGACTTTGCTGCGCACGCTGGCCGGCCTGCAACGCCCGCTGGCCGGCGAAGTGAGGCTGGGCGGCCGGCTGCTCGCCGCGCTCAGTCCGGAGGAGGCGGCTCGGCGCGTGGGTATCGTGCTGACACACCGCCCCGAGACGGGCATGCTCGGTGTGCGCGACGTCGTGGCGCTGGGGCTGATGCCGTGGGGCGCGGAAGCCGGCGGCGCAGAGCGGGTGGAGGAGGCTCTCGGGAGGACGGGATGCAGTCATCTGGCCGACAGACGTTTCGCCACACTCAGCGACGGCGAAGCCGCCCGCGTCATGGTGGCCCGCGCGCTGGCCCAGCGTGTGCCGCTGTTGCTGCTCGACGAGCCGACGGCCTTTCTCGATCACGAAGCCCGGCGCGCGCTGATGCTGTTGCTGCGCCGGCTGGCCCTCGACGAGAGGAAAGCCATACTTCTTTCCTCGCACGACGGCGAACTGGTCGAAACGTTCTGCACGCGCCGCGTCGTGCTCGCCCCTCCGGCCGGACGGGATGTCGAAGAATAGCGCTGCGGTGCTCCGTCTGTGGCCATCTTGGCTGTCTCGGCGGAAAAATGTAACTTTGCCCGACTGTATGAAAACTTTCGCACGATGATTGTCTGCATTGCCGAAAAGCCCAGCGTGGCACACGAACTGGCGCGCATACTCGGCGCAAACAGCCGCCGTGAGGGATACGACGAGGGGAACGGCTATCAGGTTACGTGGACCTATGGCCACCTCTGCGAGTTGAAATATCCCGAGGACTATCGGCCCGAGTGGCGGCGGTGGAGCCTTGCCGCGCTGCCCATGATTCCGCCGCGCTTTGGCATAAGGCTGAAAAAGGATGCGGGCATCGAAAAGCAGTTTCGCATCATCGAGAAACTTTTTGCCGGCGCCGAGCGCATCGTCAACTGCGGCGACGCCGGGCAGGAGGGCGAACTCATTCAGCGATGGGTGATGCAGAAGGCCGGCGCTGCGTGTCCGGTAGACCGGCTGTGGACGTCGTCGATGACCGAAGAGGCCATACGCGAGGGTTTCGCCACGTTGCGCGAGCAGAGCCGCTACGACGGCCTCTACCGTGCCGGATTGTGCCGTGCCATCGGCGACTGGATGCTGGGCATGAACGCCACGCGTCTCTATACGTTGAAATATGGCCGCACGGGGCAGGGCCTGCCGCCGCTGAGCATCGGCCGGGTGCAGACGCCCACGCTCGCTCTTATCGTGCAGCGGCAACAGGAAATAGACAATTTCCGCCCCGAGCCCTATTGGATGCTCTCTACACGCTATCGCGACACGCTTTTCACGGCTGTGATGGAAGAGGGTGAGCGCGGATTCCGCACCGAAGCCGAGGGAGCAGCCGCCGTGGCCCGCATTGCGGGAAAAATGTTTCGCATAACCGACGTGCAGCGCAAGAACGGTACAGAAGCGCCGCCGCGACTGTTCGATTTGACGGGGTTGCAGGTGGAATGCAACCGCAAGCTCGGTTACAGCGCCGAACAGACGCTCGCACTCATACAGACGCTCTACGAAAAGAAACTGACCACCTATCCCCGTGTGGACACGACGTATCTGCCCGACGACGTCTATGGACAGTGCAAAAAGATACTCAACGGCATTGCTGCCGACTATGCCGCGGAACTCGCGCCGCTGCGCGGTGCGGCGTTGCGAAAGAACCGCAAGGTGTTTGACAACTCGAAAATTACGGACCACCACGCCATTATTCCTACGGGTGTGGCTCCACGGGCGTTGACCGACATGGAACGGAGCGTATATGACATGGTGGCGCGTCGCTTCATCGCTGCTTTCCACGCCGACTGCCGCTTTACGGCAACAGTCGTGACAGGCGACGCCGACGGTGTGGCGTTTCGCGCTTCGGGGCGTGTCGTGAGCGAGCCGGGATGGCGCACGGTCTACGCCCGCGAGGCGAGGAACGTGGCCGTTGATTCGTCGGACGAGGCGGAAAACAAAAATCTGCCCGCTTTCAGAAAAGGCGAGGAGGGACCTCACGAGCCGCAACTGGAACAAAAAACGACGCAGCCGCCCAAGTCCTACACAGAAGCCAGCTTGTTGCGCGCCATGGAGACAGCCGGCCGCACTGTCGACGACGAAGAGTTGCGTGAAGCCATGAAAGCCAATGGCATAGGCCGCCCTTCGACGCGCGCAGCCATTATCGAAACGCTTTTCAAGCGTGGCTATGTGCGTCGGCAGCGAAAGAGTCTTGTGCCGACGCCTACTGGCACGGAGTTAATCGGCCTGATTCGCGAAGATTTGCTCAAAAGTGCCGAACTGACGGGACGTTGGGAGAAAAAACTTCGCGAAATCGAGACGGGAGACTACGATGCAGCCCGCTTTGTCGACGAACTCAAAGAAATGGTGCGGAGCATTGTCGGTCAGGTGTTGGCCGACAATTCGAATCGCCGCGTTACAGTGCAGCCGACTGAGCCGCTGCCGCCCGTGCTCGAAAAAGCACGTCGTGCGGACAACGCTGCCGGCACCGTGTCCCGTGTGCCCCGCATCAGGGCCGGAAGCAAATGTCCGCTGTGCGGCGAGGGTAAAGTGATCAAGGGAAAAACGGCTTACGGATGCTCGCGCTGGAAGGAGGGCTGCCAGTGGCGCAAGCCGCTGGGCCGGTAGCTTTTCGGCTGCTGCGTCCCGGCGTTGGAAGAATCAAGGAAAGGAGGAAACGATGAACTACAAATGGATATACGAACAGCCTGAATTGGCCGAAGTCGAGGCGGCGCGTACTCTGGCTGAGGAATTGGACATACATCCGGCATTAGGAAAACTGTTGCGCGACCGCGGCATTTATTCGGCTGCCGACGCACGCCGTTTTTTCAAGCCTCAACTCTCCGAACTGCACGACCCTTTTCTGATGGACGACATGCAGGAAGCCGTGGAACGGCTCAATCGCGCCATGGCCGAGAAAGAACGCATACTTGTTTACGGCGACTACGATGTGGACGGCGTGACGGCTGTGGCGCTGGTCTACAAATTCCTGCAACAATACTATTCGAATATCGATTTCTACATACCCGACCGCTATGAAGAGGGCTACGGCATCTCGTTCAAGGGCGTGGATTTCGCGGCGGCCACCGGTGTGAAACTCATCATCGTACTCGACTGCGGCATCAAGGCCGTCGAGGAAATCGCCTATGCCAAAAGCTTGGGCATAGATTTTATTATTTGCGACCACCACGTGCCCGACGATGAGTTACCCCCTGCTGTGGCTATTCTCAATCCTAAGCGGCGCGACAACCACTATCCTTATGAGCACCTTTCGGGTTGCGGCGTAGGCTTCAAGTTTATGCAAGGTTTTGCTGTGAGCAACGGTATCGAGTTCAACCGGCTTGCGGCATTGCTCGACCTTTGTGCCGTGAGCATAGCCAGCGACATTGTGCCCATCATGGGCGAAAACCGCATTTTGGCCACGGCCGGCATCCGCCGGCTCAACACCAGTCCCTCCGTCGGGCTGCAAGCCATCATCGAAGTCTGTGGACTAGGTGAACGCGAGTTGACGATGGACGACTTAATCTTCAAAATCGGTCCGCGCATCAATGCTTCGGGTCGCATGCAGAACGGTCGCGAGGCCGTAGAACTGCTTGTGGAGAACGACGTACAGGCTGCCGTCGAGGGGGCTTCGCGCATCAACCTTTACAACGAGGCGCGCAAAGATTTAGACAGACAAATGACCGAAGAAGCCGTTGTCATGGTGCGCGACCTGCCCGGACTCGAAGACCGTCGCTCCATTGTTATATACAACGAGATGTGGCATAAGGGTGTGATAGGCATTGTGGCGTCGCGGCTCACCGAACAATACTTCCGTCCGGCTGTGGTGTTGACGCGCAGCGAAGGCATGGCCACAGGTTCGGCGCGCAGCGTGTCGGGTTTCGACGTTTATGGCGCAGTGCAGAGTTGTGCAGACCTGCTCGAAAACTTCGGCGGACACACTTACGCGGCCGGACTGACGATGAAAGCCGAGCGCGTGCCCGAATTTGAGCGCCGATTTGAGGAATATGTCACGCAACACATACACGACGACCAGATAGAAGCTTCTATCGATATCGACGCCATGCTCGATTTCAAGGATATTTCTTTCGACTTCTATCGTCAACTCAAACGTTTCGCTCCGTTTGGCCCCGGAAACGGCAAACCGAAATTCTGCACGAAACGCGTCTACGACTACGGCACGAGCAAAGTCGTGGGGCGCGGGCAGGCACACATCAAGCTTGAATTAGTCGACGGCAAATCTTCGCATGTAATGAACGGCATAGCTTTCGGTCAAAGCGCATGGGCGCGCTACATCAAGACGAAGCGCGCCTTCGACATCTGCTACGCCATCGAGGAAAACTCCCACCGACGCGGCGAAGTGCAGCTCCTCATCGAGGACATCAAGCCCGTCGAACAGGTTCCATGAATTTCGAGGAAATACTCCGCACTTACTGGGGATACGACAGTTTCCGCGGCATACAGCGCGACATCATCGCGTCTATCGCCGCGGGGCACGACACACTCGGCCTCATGCCCACGGGCGGCGGAAAGAGCATCACGTTTCAAGTGCCGGCTTTGGCAGTAGAGGGCCTTTGTTTGGTCATCACGCCGCTTATAGCGCTGA
>JAFLUW010000069.1 GCA_022508615.1 Prevotellaceae bacterium
AATGTTGCGCCCGATTTTGCGCTTACACTGTAACCGCCTTCCACCAAATCAAAGACAAGAAAATTTTTCTCCATAGTATAATAGTCAGAAACACGATAATTGTAGTAGAACGAGTGCTGAGTAAACGCGACAAAATCGGGAGTGAAATTGCCCCGCGTGCAGTCAGAACAAAAACTTATCGGGCATTAGTCAAAATTTAGTCTGAGTAAGTTGAAACTTTCTCAGACTAAGTTTTCGCCTATCCTAAGTATATTGAAAGTCATGGTGTTACAAGCGTGCCGATGGGCTCGCCGGCGAGTACGCGTTCGAGGTTGCCCGGCTCGTCCATGCAGAAAACGTAAATCGGCATACCGCCGCTCTGACACATGGCCGTAGCCGTAATGTCCATCACTTTGAGACCGCGGCGAATGACTTCGTCGTAGGAGATTTCGTCGAACTTCACGGCCGTGGGGTCCTTTTCGGGGTCGGCCGTGTAGATGCCATCGACGCGTGTGCCCTTGAACATGACGTCCGCCTCGATTTCGAGCGCGCGCAGCGACGAGCCCGTGTCGGTCGTAAAGTAGGGATTTCCCGTTCCGGCGGCCATGATGACCACTTCGCCCGCGTCGAGCAATTCGACGGCGCGGTGTTTCGTGTAGAACTCTCCGACAGGCTCCATTCGAATGGCCGTAAGCACGCGGCAGCGCACGCTTATGGCGCGCAACGCCGAGCAAAGCGCCAGCGAGTTGATGACCGTGGCGCACATGCCCATCTGGTCGCCCATGACGCGGTCGAAACCTTGCGCTGCGCCCGAGAGGCCGCGAAAGATGTTGCCGCCGCCGATGACGATGCCGATTTGCGTGCCGCCTTCGTGGGCGCGTTTGATTTGTTCGGCGTATTCTCCGAGCCGTTCCGTGTCGATACCGTAGCCTTGTCGGCCTTGCAGGCTCTCGCCCGAGAGTTTTAGCAGTATGCGTTTGAACTTTGACATGATAGAGTAGGGGGATTAGGAGTTAAAGGGTTAGGATTTTTGCGAAGCGACATGCCCGATAGTTGCCCATGTCAGGCCGTCGATGTCTTTTTCCCGCCGCATAAGCAAGGATAAAAGCAGGCCTGCGGCGAGCGAGACGGACATGCCGATGAATCCGTAGAGCAAAAACGATGCGTCCGTCAGGTATTTCGTCAGTAGCACGGCCGCAAGGCCCGCCAAGAAGCCGCCGAGCGCGGCGCGGCCGCCGATGCGCGGAAAGAAGATGCCCGTGAGGAACAGTCCGCCCAGTCCGCTGGACAGCAGTCCGAGAATCTCTTGGAAGAAATCGAGCAGCGAGAGAATGTCCCATGTGGCCATGAGCAGCGCGATGCCCGTGCCGATAATGCCCGAAACGACGCAAGATGCGCGGGCCACGCGCAACACTTCGCCGCCCGTGGCGCCAAGGCGGAAGCGTTTATAGAAATCGGTCGAAAAAGCCGTGGCCACCGAGTTGATGTTCGACGAAATCGTGCTCATCGTCGCCGCGAAAATCGCCGCGATAAGCAGACCCGCCAGCCCCGAAGGCAGTTGGCTCATCATGAAGAAGGGGAAAATGCAGTCGGCTTTCTGCATTGTGACGTCGAGCGCCGCAGGGTGTGTCTTGTAGAACGTGTAAAGTCCGGCGCCGATGAGGAAAAATACGACCGAAACGCCCACGCTCATCACGCCGTTGAGCAAAATGCTGCGGCGGGCCGAGGCTTCGTCGCGCGTAGTCAGATAACGTTGGATAACGGTCTGGTCGGAGGTGTAGGAAATCAGGTTATTGGCCATTCCGCCGAGGATAACTACCCAGAACGTGGCGCTGCGGTAGTCGAGACTCCACGAAAAGAGCCGCATCTTGCCGTCTTCGCGCGCAATGTCGAGGAATGCCGCCGCGCCGCCCTCGGTTCCGCAAACCAGATAGCCCGTGGCGAGCAAGGCGCCGCCCACAAGTATGACGCCCTGCACGACATCGCCCCACACCACGGCCTCTACGCCGCCCATCGTGCAGTAAACTATCGTGACGAAGCCCATCAGTGCGATGCAAGTGTAGATATCTATGCCCGTAACGGCCGTTAGGGCCAAACTGGGCAGATAGAGCACCAGCGCCATGCGGGCTATCATGAAAACGATGAACAAAGCCGAGGCCATAAGCCGCGTGGCGGCGTTGAAACGCCGTTCGAGATACTCGTAAGCCGAAGTTACGTCGAGCCGACGGAAGAAAGGCAGATAGTAACGCATCACGGGGAACGACACAAGCAGTATTGTCATCAACATAGGATAGTATGTCCAGTCCGTGGCGTAGGCTTTTGCCGGGTAAGCCATATATGTAATGGCGCTGAGCATCGTTGCGTAAATACTGATGCCGGCTGCCCACCACGGAATGCGGCCTCCGCCCTTGAAAAAGTCATCGGCGCCGCGCTCACGCCGCATAAAGTAGTAGCCCAGCAGCAACATGCCCGCGAGATAGGCCGCCAATACCGCCCAGTTGAGCAAGCCGAACGAGCGGGAGCCCGAAAGATGAATCTGCGTGGCGTCGACCGAGCGGACGCCGGGTTTCGTTTCGCCGCCGGCGAGGACAAAATCTCCCTTTCCGGCCGGCACGAGCAACGCACCGGCGCGAGCTGTTCGCCGATGCCCGGCCAGTGTGGCCCAAGTGCCCGTAACGGTGTGATAGACGCGAATGCGGCTGTCGAAACGGTACCATGCGGCAGGGTGGTCAAGATAGTCGGCGGCGCCGTTCCCGTTGATGGCCTCGGTAAAGACGGTTGCGTCCACGCCGCCGGCGACAAGAATATGGGCATAGCCCGCAGGGGCTGCCGCAGCGCCTGCCGTGACGGCGGGAGCGCCCGCTGCGGCCTGCAGACGCCGCCATGCGAGCGTTTTGAGGTCGAGACAGAGCGCTTCGGTGTGGATAAAGCCGCGCTTTCCCTCGGTTGCCGGACAGTAGCCGCCGAAAAGATAGAGGCCGGGGCCCGTTGCGCCGTTTTGCACGGCGCAGACGGCTTGCAGACGGGCCTCGCCCGGCACGTCGGGCAGACGTTGCCACGTTTTTCCGCCGGGATAGGCCAGCCGATAGGCTGCAAGCGAGGGCTTCCCGCCGTTTTTTCCGCCCAATACGTAGATAAAGCCGTCGGCATAGCAGCCTGCGGCCTCGCTGAGGGCCACGGGCTGTCCGTTGTCGGCCAATGCGGGGAGCGAAGCGACCGTAAGCGGCGACTTTTCGCCCGTTGCGGCCTTACGCACGACGAAAACTTGCGAAAAAGCCTGCGTCGTGCCGTCGTCGGCCGGGCCTTCGCCGCCGATGCAGGCCACTCCGTCGGGCACGGTCACGCCTATGCCGTAAGCAGCCGCCCGCGGCAGCCGCCCGACGGCCGTCCAGCGTCCGTCGCGCAGCAGATAGATGTCGTCGTAGTAGTGTTTGGCGCCGCCTTGTGCGGCCGGGAGGCCCGGAAAGTTGCAGCCGCCGGCCGCGAGCGGCGTGCCGTCGGGCAGTGTGCCGCCGAAAGCGGCCGAAAGGCCTTTTCCTTGGCCGCCGTTGAGCGGCGCAAGGGGACGAAAGTCCGTGCGGTTGAACGGCGAAAGGGGCTTGCCGAAGGCCGATAGCGGCAAAAGCGCGAGCAGCAGGGCGATGAGAGCGTTTTTCATGGGGTGCGTAGGCAGTGTGTCGGGATAAGGTCAGGGTAAAGCCGTGCGAATGGCCGTTTTCGCCCCGTGCGGAACGCGAAAAGCCCGACGGCCCGCGTCCGCATGGAGCAGAAAAAGACGTTTAGCGGTTGCAATGGCTGAAAAAGTCGATGGCTTCGAGCTCGGCGCGCAGCGAAGTTTCCTCTTCGTCGGTGAGATTTTGGAAAGGCGTGCGGTTGGGGCCGAGGTCGAGCCCGATGAGCTTCATGATGCGCTTGCCGCCCACGATGTTGCCGCGGTAGCGGCAGATAATGTCGATGACATCTTGCGCATACTCCTGCAAGCGGCGCGCCTCGGCGAGGTTTCCGGCCTCCCAAGCCCGCAGAATGCCGCTGAGCACGCGGCCGTTGTAGTTCGTCGTGCCGCCTATGCCGCCCTGAGCGCCGCCCATGGCCAGACAGGGCAGAATCGTTTCGTCCTGACCGTGGAGCATGTCGAACTTTCCGCCCTTGTAGCGGCGGCAGCGGTTGTATTCGTAGAGACTTTCAAACGTATATTTGATGCCGGCAAAGTTGGGAATGCGGCCGTCGACGGCTTCGAGAAAGTCGCGCATGGAGAGAAAAGCGCCGTTGAAGGCCGGAATGTGGTAGAAGTAGAAAGGCAGTTCGGGCGCGGCCGCGGCAATCTCCTCGCAATACTTCACGAGTTCCTCGATGCGCCCCACTTTGGGGAAAGGAGGCGCCATGGCGCCCGTGCCCCACGCGCCGATTTTCCGGGCGTGGGCCGCTAATCGGCGCGAGGAGCGCACGCAGGTGGAGCCGACGTGGACAATCACCTTGAAGTCGGCCGGCACGGCGGCCGTCCAAGCCTCGGCCAACTGCATGCGTTCGTCTTCGGTGAGCATATAGCCCTCGCCCGACGAGCCGTTGATGAATACGCCCGTCATGCCGCTGCGTTCGAGCAGCGCGGCATAGGCCGGAATGATGCTGAGATTGATGTTGCCTTCGCTGTCGAAGGGAGTGAAAGGAGCGTCGATGAGTCCTTTTATTTTGGGATAGGCCATAGGGGTTGAGATAAGGGGTTGATTTTCTGTTGTGAGCGGAAGCCGAAAACTTAGTCTGAGTAAGTTTCAACTTAGTCTGAGTAAGTTTTCGCCAACGCGGCGTTTGCGTAAAACGCGCGCCGCATGCGTCCGGTCCGTCGGCCGCAAAGTCAGCTGGCCGGCTCGACCGTATAGCCTGCACGGCGGAGCAGGGCGATGAGGCCCTTGTCGCCGGTCAGATGGAGGCAGCCGACGGCAAAGAGCGTGGAGCCTCCGGCCATCATGGCCGGCATGCGGGCCGCCCAGTCGCGGTTGCGGGCATAGACGAGGCGCTCTTTTTCCTCTTCCGACGTGTCGCAGGCGTTGCGCAGGCGCTCGTCGGCGGCAATTTCGACGCGGTCGAGCCGTTGGGCAAGGTAAGCCTCGCTGATTTTGGCGAGCTGAGCTTCGTGGAAGCCGTAGTGGTCGACGAAACACATCAAGTCGAGCAATTGGCGCTCGAGAGGCACATCGGTATAGACCAAAGCGAGTTGGAAGTCGAGCGTCTCGAAGCCCGAAATGCGTTTTCCGGCCTGCTCGGCCTGCTGCTGGACGTAGCTGTCGAGCAAAACGCGGCTGCCGAAGCCGGGATGGCTCCGGGCATAGGCGATAAGGGTGAGCTGAGCGGTCAGCGCGGCAGGACGGAGGCGGGTCAGACCGGCCGCCATGGGGTTGTCGAGCCGCGTGCCGAGCACTTCGTAGAGCAAAGAGTCGAGCCGCAGACGTTCGTCCTCGTCGAGCAGGTCGGGCAGGGTGGTCCCGTCGGGCAGAAACAGGGCTTCTTGCTGCTTTCCCCGGCCTTCGGACGTCGAGGCCTCGCGCATGTCCATCTCGCCGCACACGGCCTCGCAGGTTTGCAGGGCCTCCTGCAAGCCGTCGATGTGGAGGGCGAACGTATCGGGCGCAGTGTGCATCGTGCCGAGCAGATAGGAGGGTGCAGCAAGACCGGGGCCCGAAATTTTCCAAAGCAACTGGGCCGGCAGCGCGAGAGTGGCCGTCAGCAACAGCAGAAAGGCGCAAAATCTGTTTTTCATAAGGGAAAATTGAAAGTTCAAACGGCTGTTTCGTCGAAACTATCGAGCACGAGTGTCTGTCCGTCGAAAACGGCATAGGTGTATTGCGTAATCCAATCGCCGAGAATCAGCATGCGGGCCGCAGGCGAGAGCATCAGGTCGAGCGCAATGTGGCGGTGGCCGAAGACATAGACGTCGATGTCGGGATGCGCGGCGGCGTGGCGCTTGGCGAAGCGCACGAGGCTTTCGTCCTGTTCGCCGCGATAGGGCGGCTCCTGTCCGTTCTTGCGCTTGCGGCGGCTGTGGGCGGCCCATGCCAGCCCGAAATCGACGCCCCAGCGCGGATGAATCAGGGCAAAGAGCCGCTGGCACAGGCGGTTGTGGAAAATGCGGCGCAGCAAGGCGAACTTGCGGTCGCCGGGATTGAGTCCGTCGCCGTGCGAGAGATAGAAACGCCGTCCCAGAATGTCGGCAGTGGTGTCGGCGCGGTGGAGTGTCAGGCCGCATTCCCTTTCGAGGTAGCCGTCCATCCACAAATCGTGATTCCCGGTGAAATAGTGCACTTCCACGCCGCTGTCGCAGAGTTCGGCAAGTTTGCCCAGGAAGCGTGTGCAACCTTTGGGCACGACCGTGCGGTATTCGAACCAGAAGTCGAACATATCGCCCAGCATATAGAGTGCCGCAGCCTCGTGGCGAATGCTGTTGAGAAAGCGTACGAGCCGGCGTTCCTGCGCCCGGCTGTCGCTGACGGCCCGGCTGCCGAGGTGAGCGTCGGAGATGAAATAGACTTTCTTCGCGGTCATGTGTGCGGGGCTGGAATAAATCTTGAGAAGAAAAGGGAAAGTCAGCCGAATTTCTTACATGAAGCCCAGTTCGAGCTTGGCTTCCTCGCTCATCATGTCTTTGTCCCATTCAGGTTCGAAGACAAGGTTCACGCGGGTGCTTTTGATGCCGTCGATGCCGTCGAGCTTGATGCGTACATCTTCGACGATGAAATCGGCAGCAGGACAATTGGGGGCTGTCAGGGTCATGTCGACTTCGAGCAGGCCGTCGTCCTGCAAGTCTATGCGGTAGATGAGCCCGAGGTTATAGATGTCGACGGGTATCTCGGGGTCGTAGACGGTTTTGATGACGTCGATGATGCGTTCTTCGAGTCGCTGTCGTTCTTCCTGTGTCATAAGAGAGCGTGTCAGAGCCGGCCGTGGTCGGCATAAGAGTAATAGCTGTCGTCGGCAAAGACGATATGGTCGGCCAGAAGGATATCCATCAGCGCGGCAGCCTCCTTGATGCGGCGCGTCAGCTGGTCGTCGGCCGTTCCGGGCTGCGGATTTCCCGACGGGTGGTTGTGACAGATCACTATCGTGGCGGCGCCGGCCAGCAAGGCCTGACGCAAGACTTCACGCACGTCGACCGTGGCCGCAGTGAGTCCGCCTTTTCCGATGAGTGCCGTGCCGAGCGGATTGAGTCTTGTGTTGAGCAATAGCACGTGGCACTCCTCGTGGCTGAGGTCGCGCAGCGTCGGGCGCATGTAAGTGTAAATGGCTTCTGCATGGTCCAGAACGGGGCGAGGCCCCATCTTTGCCCGGACTCTCCGCTCGCCTAAACCGCAGGCGGCCAGAATAGAAATGGCTTTGGCCTCGCCGATACCCTTGTATCGGCAGAGTTCGGCTACGGAGAGTCGGCCTATGCGGTAGAGATCTCCGTCGTGGTCGGCCAGCAGACGCTTCATCAGTCCGACAGCGCTTTCGTCGGGCGAGCCTGAACCTATGATAATGGCCAGCAACTCGGCGTCCGTCAGGTGTCGTGCGCCGAGACGCGCCAGCCGTTCGCGCGGACGCTCGGAAGCGTCCCAGTCTTTGATGGCCGTACTCATATTATATAATAATGGGTGTCGTTATTTGTAAAAAGTGTCTTTGAAAGCCTCGAATTCACCTTTTTTACATACCGACGAGTGCCACCAGGCCCGCAAGAATCCTGACCCGTAGCCAATCAACTGCACGTAAGCTGCTGCAACGGCCAATATACCGACTTTCAGGCTCCGTTCGCGCCAGGCTGCATCGACCAGAATGAGCAGGGAAAAGAGCAACAATGGAAAAAGGAACAGACATGCCGACGGAAAAAGCAGGGCGCCGCTCGCCCCGAGCACGAGACAGAACGCCGTGCCGAGCGTAAAGGCAGCCGGCAGCAGATGAACGGTTTTGAGTGTGCCGGGATGGCGGCGGGAAAGGTGTATGCGGGCGATACCGGAGTTGTGCACTTGTCGGAAAAATTTGCGCAAGTCTGTGCGTCGTTTGTGCCATACCCAGGCATCGGGCATGAGGCGGCAACTGTAGCCTTGTTCGAAAATACGTGTAGAGAAATCGATATCCTCGCCGAAGCGCATCGGAGCAAAACCTCCGAGTGCGGTGTAAATATCCCGCTTGCACCCCATGTTGAACGAGCGGGGATAGAATTTGTCGAGCTTTTTCTTTCCGCCGCGTATGCCTCCGGTAGTAAAAAAAGACGTCATGGCGTAGTTGATGGCTTTCTGCATCGGGCTGAAAGAGGCATGCGCGCGGTCGGGACCGCCGAATGCGTCGCAATCCTCGCGTTGGAGTTCGGCACGAACGGTTGCGATGTAATTTTCCGGGGCGACAACGTCGGAGTCGAGGATGAGCAGATAACGCCCTTTGGCATGTTGTGCGCCGAAATTGCGTGCGGGCCCCGGGCCGCCGTTTTCTTTTTCAAAATATCGGAGATCGAGCTGGTTTTCCCATGCCTGGCAGACTTTTCGCGAGGGAAGAGTCGAACCGTCTTCCACGATGATGACTTCAAAGTCCTTGACACTTTGTGCGGCAAGGCTTTCGAGGAGCTCGCCCACTTCGTCCGGGCGGTTGTAGACAGGGATGATTATCGAAAAAAGCATGGTCGTGGACAAATTGCGGCGAAAAAGTTGCTGCAAAGGCTGCCGGACGGACTATTCGTTGGTGCGCGTTTCCGACTGCTTTTGGCTTTCCTGCCATTTCTCCCGCGCCAGTTCCTGCATGTCGGTCACGGTGTCTTTTTCGTCTACGATTTCGTAGCCGAGCATCGTCTCGATGACGTCTTCCATCGTGACGATGCCGCGCGCACAGCCATATTCGTCGATGATGACGGAGATATGTTCCTTTTTCTTCAGCAATTGTTCCCAGATGGCTGATACGCTTTCGTTTTCGGAAAACGAAAGGATGGGACGGGCAAGGTCGCGCAGCTGCATGTCGTCGTGGTCTTCCGAAAGTTGTTCGAGCACTTCGCCGCGCAGCACGTAGCCCGTGACGAAGTCCTCTTCGCCTTCGCGATAGACGGGGATGCGCGAGTAGTTATGCATGTCCTGGCTGTCGTGGAAAGCGACGACGGTCATTTCCTCGGCAGCCATGTCCACCACAGAGCTCGGTGTCATGATTTCGCGGGCCGTCACGCTTTCCAGATGCAGCAGATTCTGTATCATGCGACGTTCTTTTTTCTTGAACACGCCTTCACGAGTGCCCATTGTGACCATGGCCGAGACTTCTTCTCGTGAAACGGACACTTGCGCTTCTTTCGGTTCGATGAGGCGTGTGATGAATTTCGAGAGAAGCACGAAAGGCGACATGGTCCACATCAACACGTGTATGATGCGTGTGGAAGGCAGCGCCAGTGTGCGCCAATAGCTCGCGCCGATGGTTTTCGGAATGATTTCGCTTACCACGAGGATCAGCAGCGTCATAATAACCGAAGCCAGGGCGAACCATTGGTCTCCGTATGTCTGATTGACGGCCGAGCCCACGCCGGCTGCGCCTACGGTATGGGCTATGGTGTTGAGCGAGAGAATGGCTGAGATTGGCCGGTCAATGTCTTGTTTGTAGCGGGCCAGAAGCGAGGCGATACGGCTGCCTTCTGATTCTTTCAACGTGATGAAAGACATGGGGGTGGAAAGAAGTACGGCCTCGAGTACGGAACAGAGAAAGGAGAAGGAGAGTGCTACGGTCAGATAGAGCAGGATTAAGCCCATTCGGAGTGTTAAGATGGTTACTGGCCACAAAGTTACGATTTTTCCCCTTACGGCGTGCGGCGTCTTGTGCTTTTTTGCGGCGGCGGGGCGC